>NZ_DATMRL010000039.1:0-4116 GCF_035566355.1 Pedobacter sp. | reverse complement strand
ATTTTCAAAAGGGTTAACTGCAACAAAGAACTCGTCGAGATTAGGGATCTTCTTTAGAATGAAGTTGACCATCACCTTAGCTTCCGGCCTTACGGTACATAATAATTTAACGAGTGCTAAGCCTTCTACACCACCATAAGGGTGGTTAGCGATGGCAATAAATCCACCCGTTTTAGGAATATTTTTCAGATCATCTTCATCGAAGTCTATACTTACACCAATGGTTTCCAGTATTTTATCTACAAATTCGAGACCGTTGAAATGTTTGTTTTGTGAAAAGACCTTGTTGATGTCGTTTAATTTCATCACTTCCATCAGCAAGGCAGCCAAACCAGGAACGCCAAGTTTGTCGATTTTTGTGGCCTTGGCGAATTCTTTAGTGGTTATGATCTTCATTTAAAATTTTTTTATGAATTGGAAAGCAACCTCAAAAATAAGATTTATATTTCTAAATATCGGTAGTACATTAGCCGGGTATGAGAAAATGGTTAAATAACTACTTCGATCTTACAAAAGGGGAGTTCAATGGATTGCTGCTCCTGTCGGGCTTAATTTTGATACTGGCTTTCTGCCCTTATGTTGTTGCCTGGCTTTGGCCTCCGGTTAAAGATCCGGAAGATGAGGCATTTATGCTGCAGGTACTGGAACAAAAAATGGACTCGGCTGTAGTTTCAGATACCAGAAGGTATGGCTGGACTAAGAAAAAGAAGGCCAGATCTGCTGTATTGTTTCGTTTTGACCCGAATACGCTTTCCCAATCTGGTTGGGAGAAACTGGGATTTTCTGCCAGGCAGGCACAATCGATATTAAGATATGAGGAAAGAGGCGGAAGGTTTCGCCGGCCGGAAGATCTGAAGAAGATGTATGTGGTGGCTCCGGATCAGTATAAGACACTACTTCCTTATATAGACATTAAATCTTCTGTACCTTATTATCCAGCTAAAGTCGTTTATAAAAGGGCAGCTGTTGCAATGCCAGTTCCCGTAATGGTGGAGATCAATACCGCAGATACACTGGAACTGGATAAGATAAGGGGGATTGGACCTGCCTTTGCAAGACGGATTGTAAAGTACAGGGAGCGATTGGGTGGCTTTTACAGGAAAGAGCAGTTGCTGGAAATATTTGGTCTGGATTCTGTTAAGTTTGAGGAGATCAAGAATCAGGTACGCATTGATGCTTCGGCTATCCGGAAATTGAATATCAATACTGCAGGGTTTGAAGACCTGAGGCTTTGTCCTTATTTAAAATATAATCAGATCAATGCGGTGTTACAGTATAGGAAACAACACGGAAATTATGCTAATATTGCAGACTTAAAAAAGGTGGTTATTTTGACACCTCAGGTGCTGGAGAAACTGGAACCTTATCTTATATTTTAATAATGATTGAAGCAAAAATAAAACAGACAGTTAGAGATGTACTGGATTTTCCTAAACCCGGCATCGTTTTTAAAGACATTACACCTATATTAAAAGATTCTGCGTTGTGTGGAGAGATTACGGCTGCGCTTGTTGAGCAGTTGAAGGATCTGGAGATTGATGTCGTGGCGGGGATCGAAAGCCGTGGCTTTTTATTTGGAATGCTGTTGGCCCAGGCGCTTAAAGTGCCTTTTGTTCCAATCCGAAAGGCAGGAAAATTGCCTTTTAAGACGATACAGCAGGCTTGTAATCTGGAATATGGAAGTGCTGTGCTGGAATTACATGAAGATGCCTTGTTGCCAGGACAGAAGGTATTGGTTCATGATGATCTTCTGGCTACAGGAGGAACAGTAGTGGCTGCTTCTAAACTGGTTAAGCAGTTACAAGCAGAGGTTATTGGCTGCTCTTTTATTATTGCCCTTGATTTTTTGAATGGGAGAGAGCGGTTAAGTGAATTTGCTCCTCAGACTTTTTCTCTTGCATCGTATTAAAATTTATTGATTTTTTTTAGAGGTTTATTTCGCTGTTTTTATTGCTTTGAGGGAACTTTGTCGGGTTAATGAACTAAATACCATTTTGTTCTGTTTTTGGGAGAATATTTTTCTAGTGATGCTGTTGATTTATTTAATTATAATTGCTCAAATTCAATAAAAAAACATGCAAGAAGTGCTAGATAGTTCGTTAGGATATAATTTTACAGTTTCTGAAAATCAGGAGATGATCAGAAAAATGGTGAAAGATTTTGCGGAACGGAACATCCGTCCGAATGTGATGGAATGGGATGAGTCGCAGTATTTTCCGGTAGAGGTTTTTAAAAAACTTGGTGAACTCGGATTGATGGGGGTATTGGTTCCTGAGGTTTACGGTGGATCGGGATTTGGGTACCAGGAGTATGTAGATGTTATTGTAGAGGTGGCAAAAGTTTGCGGATCTGTTGGATTGTCGGTTGCGGCTCACAATTCATTGTGTACCGGCCATATTCTGGCTTTTGGAAACGAAGAGCAGAAGGCTAAATGGCTGCCTAAACTGGCTACAGCTGAATGGATTGGTGCCTGGGGCTTGACAGAAGCGAATACTGGTTCTGATGCCCTGCGTATGATGACCACCGCTACTCTTGATGGAGATGAATATGTAATTAACGGCTCAAAAAACTGGATCACTCACGGGAAATCGGGAGATGTTGCGGTTGTGATGGTGAGGACGGGTGAAATAGGGGATTCCAAGGGGATTTCTGCAATTGTAGTAGAAAGGGGAACTCCTGGTTTTTCAGCAGGAAAAAAAGAAAATAAACTGGGGATGCGTGCGTCAGAAACAACAGAAATGATCTTTGACAATTGCAGGGTGCCTAAGGAGAATCTGCTTGGCCGCGTGGGTGATGGTTTCAAACAAGCGATGAAAGTATTGGATGGAGGAAGAATCTCTATTGCCGCTTTGTCTTTGGGTATTGCGAAGGGAGCTTATGAAGCTGCACTTGCGTATTCTAAAGAGCGTCATCAGTTTGGACAGCCGATTTCGAGTTTCCAGGCGATCAGTTTTAAGCTTGCGGATATGGCTACAGAGATTGAAGCTGCAGACTTGCTGATCAGGCAGGCTGCAGATATGAAGAATCGTGGTATAAAGATGACCAAAGAGGCGGCTATGGCAAAATATTTTGCTTCAGAGGTTTCGGTCCGTGTTTCTACGGAAGCGGTACAAATCTTTGGTGGTTATGGTTATACGAAGGATTTTCCGGTAGAAAAGTTTTATCGTGACAGCAAGCTTTGCACTATTGGGGAGGGAACTTCGGAAATTCAGAAAATAGTTATTGCAAGAGAAGTTTTAAATGCATAACTTGTATCCGCAATTTATTTAAACCAGCATATTCTAACCAAATATAAAATTCAAGCGCCCGGTGATCATTTGATCACCGGTTTTTTTATGTCTTTATAGAGTGCTTTTAGAGCTTTGGAGCATTTTGGGAGGAAACAACGCTGTCTACTACAAATACGCTGAAACCTCTCCAAGGTAAACTGGAATTGTATTCTTTGTAATGTAACTGGTACACTTTTCCACTGTTGGCCATGAGTTGCTCTGCGAGTTTCTGGTCTGCAATTGAAAATTCAAATTCGTTGGATTGTAAGGTGCCTATTTGCTTGGATTGAATCCCCGACTGGATCAATTTACCTTCATAGGTTTTAAAGAGGTATCCTTTTTTTACTACATAATTGAGTTCTCCTGATTTGACCCCTTCTCCTAAAACAAAGAAATAATGATAGTAGGCTAGTGAGCCGATCACCAGTACTGCAATGATGATACCGTAAGTAAGTACTTTTTTTCCTGTTGTCATAAGTTTATATATATAAGCTAATTTACATTTTATTCATATATAATTATACCAAGTTTTGTGATGTTAAATATGGTGTAAAAAATAATATACTCTTCGGAGACTACGCTTTCTGCGTTGTCGCTACGCGACCTGCTTCGAAAGCTGAGGTCTCCTCTTAGTAAAATTGATTTTTTTCGAAGTGTGTATGTTTTTATTTGTTCTCAAGAGCTCGCGGGCTCGGTTTTCTAGGTGCTTACCTGGGAGGTGATCCGGGCAGGGTGCAGAATGGGCTTCTACGAAGAACATATTATTTTTTTGTTTATAAGATTTTTTATTTACATTTGCATCCCTTCTAAGAATGAAGGAATTAAACACACCGAGAGGAGGTATTTT
>NZ_DATMRL010000038.1:0-11040 GCF_035566355.1 Pedobacter sp. | reverse complement strand
TACTTCACTTTATGGTTATGCATAAACGAAGAATGCACTATAGCAGGCTCCATGTAAACTCCGTCCCGCCAGGCTTCTGACGGCCTTGAGCACGGGTTACAATAGAGCCCATAACGCTATAGTGCACTCTTTCAAAAGTACGCAAAATATTGTCATGGGCATTAATCTATTGTCCCGGCTCTGGTACATGTCAGAATTTGGCGAGCGAGACTCTTGAATTAATACCTCTTTTTAGGAAGTTTTATATTTTCTAATGGGTTTTACTTCATACAGTTAATTTCTTTAACCAAAGATAATCATAGCTACTGTAAGTTTGGTAATTTATTTTAAAATTAATTTCTGTAAAAATTGAGATAATTTTGAGAAAATTGGCAGGATTTTGATAAAGAAATTTCAGTTATAACCACAGCTATTATTTTATACCTGTCTGGTCATTCTGTCCCAAATCAGTCTTGGAACCAAATGACCATAGAGGTGAGGCAAGAGTAATAACTACTGCCTTCGAAACGAAAAACGAGCAATTAGAGGTAGATTCTCCTTAAGCATAGTCGTAGTAACTGTATTTATGATATCATGAGGTACCTGATATAGGGTTTCCTGAAATTCCACATTTGGATAATTGCTAATAAATTGTTGTAAGGGGACATCATCAGAACGATAAATCTTATCCATAAATTCATTTACAATCTCTGGACACCCCACTACCACAGCCAGCAAAAACATAGTTGGAACATAATCTAAAACAGAATGATTCTCAGAAGTTTTATATCCTTTGTGCGCCTTAATAATCCTGTAAATATTGATGTATCGTTTGATTGTACGCGGAGTAGAACCAAACAAAACAGAAAAGCCCTGCATAGCGTTAATTTCCTCTTCAGATAAAGTAATACGGTCATCGGTTTCCACTACTTCTTCATCTACAAATTTTTCTTCGGCCACCTCAATAGACTCAAAGCTCATTTCTTGTCGGTTAGCACTGGGATTTGACGATTGTATTTCCGGTTGAGCCTGTTCCACAGTTTCCAGATCATCCTTCGTTAAATAAGCAATCAGTTTATTCCTTCCATACCGATCCATAGGTTTAAGGGCAAATGGAATCTGGAATATTTTTTCCAAGTAATCGTAAGAAGTAACCGGACTTTTCAGATCATCGGTTTTATCAACTTCATTTTTTGGCATATGAAATAATTCACCATATGTGGTAGTAAGTGCATTGTTCAGCCATCTTGGGTCAACACCTACTACAACTACGAATAATTCAAAAGCCAAAAGCAAGTGAATTGCCTCTAAGGTTTTTACCACAATATCAGAATTACAACGATCAAGGTCATCAATATAAAGAACAATCCTATCTATCTGAATCTTACCAGCATTTCCTTCAGCATCTTCTTCTGGGGTAATACTACGCTGCTGCCGGAATAACTCATCCAACTGTGAAAAATCTCGTCTGATCATAGAGATGATACCTAAATGCTTCAAATAATTATCATCTGCAGATTTTCCGGCAAGAAAAGTAGCCAGTACTTTACCTGTAGCAATTTGGTGGATATGTTCCTCCAATTTAACTCTTTCTTCCTCCTTTTGATGGAATTGCTCAGCGTAACGTTGTTTGGTATCGGTAAGCGTCTGAATTTCCCGATTTAATTTTTGTTCATAAACCTCTTCATTAAGTTCAATTTTTTGCACCTTATGGTCAAATGCTTCTTTTACATTTCTAAGCTGGGTATATATATTGTCCAATTGGATTACATAAGGCCTCAAATACTTCCAACCTTGAAAAAAGGTTGCAATCGAAGCGACGATTAGTGTCACTTTTGCATAAAAATAATCCGATACAAAGCTGAATGGTCCACCGAGCAAATAAATTACTAATGAAATTAAGCCCAGATATACCCACACTTTCCACCAATTGCCTTTGCCATTATAGAGCATTAAAAAAGCTTTACGAAACCTGGAAGTAGCAGAACTGATTTCATTCAGGTTTTGTTCGATATCGGCTATATCTTCAACCAGTCCATCTGTTAAATGCTCAGAATTTATTTTATTAATTCTTACCCGGATATCCGGATCCGAGAGAACTATTTTGAAGATCTCATTATTACTGAGCATTGAAAGTTTATTCTTCTTATCTGCTATGATTAGCTCCAACTCTTTCTTAGAAATATTGAGCTGTTCCAGTTCCTGATCAACCTTTTCAATTAAACTATTCGTCTCCTTTTTTTGTCTGCCAATAAATTCCATTTTAGAATACATTTCCTGGATGGCATCTTCATTGAATTTCTTCTGGAGCACATAATCGTTTAAACTTTCAAAAATATGGGTGATTAAACTGGCCCACAGATTTCCATCTGAATAATGCCAGGAATTAAACTTTACATGAACAACATGTTTTACAAATTGATCGCCCGTTTTTTTACTCAACTCCCCAATACGTTCACATAGCTTTTCCATAAAGAAGCTTTTGCCAGAGCCCCACTTACCAAACAATCCAATGGCCATTGGTGGATTCACCCTTCTTAGAGAAATGATGGTTGCAAAAGAATCTACATCACTTTTAAAAGCAAGTTGATCCTGCGTTTCGGAAAAATTGATATCAGACACATAAGATGCTGTCTTGTCGCTAGTTCTTGCAGTTAAAACCCGTTGGTCTGTTACAGTCAAAATCTCATTAAACTGTTCATCGGTAAGTTTAAATAAACGCAATGGTCTATTTGAACCTAATTCTCCAGCGAAGTCAACAAGGTGTTTAAAAGAAACCAGCGGAATTACAGGTAGAATTTGAGACTTTACACGCAGTTCTATGACTTCGCCCGAAACAGAATCTGTATATACTCCTTTAGTAATTTCAAAAATACAGTTAATAGATTTATAGTCATGAAAAACGTAGCCTAAAACTAAATCACCCGGTAAAAGTTGATGATATAAATCATATTCTACCCTTTTTAAGTTTTGGAGATCATGTGTATTGAATTTAGCCACGTATCCAGGCTTTAATTCGCTTACTATCCAGTTATAAGAATTCAGTTTAATTAGATAATGACTTATGGGGCGCCGTAAATCATTAGAAATATCAATAAATGGAAGAACCAGATCATATATTTCTTTATATTTTGGAGAATTCAGTAGATCAGGTTGTTTATCCACTCGACCCAAAAATTCATTTACCATATCCATAAAATAACGATTCTCAAGAGGTGTCTCTCCATGGCTAAGAATATTTCTTATGTCTAAAAAAAGCCCTTCAAGATATTCTATTTCACCTAAATTCCTAGGACTGTATTTATTTCCTAATAAGATTGGATAGACATCTGATTCAATTTTATTGATCAGTTCCCCTCTTTTTTTATCATTCTTAACATGAGCAAGAATTGTTGGCCGCAAGATAGGTGGCACAAATATATCTCCAAATGCCAATGAATAGATGAGTTTATCTTCTGTTTGAATAAGATCAGAAACAATCTTGTAAGCATGAAGAAAATCTTCAGAGCTCGCAGAATGCATAGTAAATAAAAATACAATTGCATCCGAACTCTTCATCGCTTCAAATGCTTCGCCTGAAGTAGTTGCGTTATTAAATTCCTTGCCGACAATTTTTAGATCTGCAGGTTTCTTTAAATTCCTTTCAATGTAATTGAAAAGTTCAATATCGCTTTTAGCGTGTGCTATTAATAAGGTTTTTGACATGATGCGTTAATTTTGACGAACTAATATAATAAATATCAGATAAGTAAGGTAAAGAGACGGCAATGCCTGGTATTTATTGTACATTGCTATCAAACATGCTTAAACGAGATCCTGAAATAAATTTAGAATGACGGCCGTGTCAGTAAAGGTCTTATTTTGCACATAGGATAAAAGCAACAGCATAGAAAAACCACTAAAATTTCGGCGGTGCTAATATTCATTGTACTGAAGGATGCGTTTTAATTTCAAGGATGATAAACTAATTATTCTTGTGATGTAGCAGACCTTCATAAGCCATTGTATTTTAATTTTTAAGGACATTATAACTATTAACACTATGGGTATAGTTGAAAAAAACCAAGGAACTTTACTAAAAAATACAACAGAGAAATTTCCGTCATTTTACATTCTGCAAATTTTTAATTACTATTGAAAATTATGTTTACACCGCTCCAATCCCTATCAGAAGGTTTAAGATCAAAAAAAGTAATACCTGTTATTGGTGCTGGCGTTTCTTATGCAGCAGCTGGAATACCCGGTTGGCAAGGCTTAATTGAATCAGGAATAAAATTCTGTGAAGACCGTGGTGTCGATTCACGAAAAATATCCTCTGCAAAAAAGTATTTGCAAAAAAAGGAATTGATTAAAGCAGCCTCACTGGTCAGCAAACTTCTTGAGGCGCCAGGTGGGGCCTTTCCAATGTGGTTACAGGATTTTTTCGAAGCTTATAGGGATATCACTTCTTTTGATCTATTGATTAGCATTAAAAAACTAATGGCACCTTTCGCATTAACAACAAACTATGATACCCTATTAACCGAATCAGGAGGACATTTTAGTTACAAAACAAGATACGATTGGAAAAATCCAGATGCTATCCTAAATGAAATTGCTCAAAAAAGCGAATTCCTATTACATTTACACGGGGTATATAAAAATCCAGAGTCCGTTATTTTTTGCGGAGCGGATTATAAACAACTTATTGCTTCCCCCTCCTACAAATTCATCCTAAACCGCCTATGGTCAGAGAATCACTTGCTTTTTATAGGCTGCAGCGTGGATGGCGTTTTAGATCCTGACTTTATTTCGACCATAGAACTATTTCATAAATTATTTCCATTCAGTACTTCTAAACATTATCTTCTGGTAAACTCGCGCGAAAAAATTGACCGCTTAGATTTTTTAAACAAATACCATATTGAGGTTTTGCCATACGGAGAAAAATATGAAGACCTTCCAAGATATATTGACGACCTGAACCCTCATTACACTGAAGCTACAAGAAGAATTGATGAAGAATTAAAGAACACAAGGGAAATTTTCAATGATCACACAAACAAAAACCGTAAATACCTGTTGGGGATCAATGAAAATCTAACGGAACTTTTAAAAGCCGAAGGATCCTGGATAGAACCGGACAACTTAATTTCCTTAAAACAATCCCTGATTGACAAGAATCTCAGCAACCTCAACAAAAGGGAAGCATTTGATCTTCACAAACAGATTTTGCTTGATTTTATCGAAATCGAAGATCTGGAAGCACAGGTAAAACTTGAAGGTGAACATTCATTTAATTCAGCAGCACTCAGCAATGAGAAATTTGTTGTAATGGGTGCAAGATCGTATGCCGCAATCATTGGTTTGCCGAAAGAAATGTTGGATGACATTAATCACTTTAACTACAGAATCATACACCCTATTTTTTTTAACGGGATGGCAAAATCCTTCATCAATGAAATGTATGATTCACTTAAGCAATATGGAGAACGGTTTTACGAAGAATACAGAGAGGAAAGATACTTCTTTGAAAATTTCGGCAGGATGATGCGCTCACTGCTTCAGGTTTTGAAACTCTCCTCATCTGAGTTATATCCTGAAATCTCAAAAGCTACCTTCAATCCGCAGTTACCGATCGAAGTTTTTGCAACTGCAACCACTGAAGCTATAGAAATCCGCGACAAGAACGACATTTACAGGGTGCATGCGACCTTACCTATTCATGGCGCAGAGATCAAAGAGCTCCTACTACTCAGATTTGGCATCAAAATATTGATCGTTGGTTGCACAAGCGCTGAAGCATTTTATTGGGATCCAACTAAGGACCTGAACAGCACCTTATTTTACAAAGCCGAAGGACAAAATTTCATCACTGAAATGGTTGGAAACGCATTTAAAAACCAAATCCAGGTATTTCTTAAAACATCCAAAGGGCTGTTGAAATTTATGGACTTCATCAATGTTTCCTCGCACAAGATTAACAATATTTTTGACCTTCAGACATTAACTAGCTGTGGTTCTCTGCTCGGCATAGAATGTAGTGACAACTGGTGCAGCAAACCTAGCATAGTTCAGATCACAGACCAAGGGAGGACTGAAGTGTTGATCAGTTATTATGAAATTCTGGAAATAATTATAGGGCTCCCGGGTTTAAACGTTGCACTAACAGATATTGTATTGAAAGATAAACCTGCTAAATCAAGTATTTCATTATTGTCCATGGTTGTTCATAATTGTTATTTAAAAACAATTGGGACGCTAACAAACTCGCAAATAGTACTGCGGGTAAAACTAGATTTTTCACCATATGGCAGTTTTAATGCCACCGTTCTCTTATTTTTTTCCTTCGCTGACGGTCTTTTTAAACAGATAGGGTTTCAAATCATTCCCTTGAAACTATCATTGGCATTTGATCATATTAGTTACAAAACGAACAGGCATCTGATTGTTGGTTATCTTGATCAAGGAAAGGAGATTGATCTGGTTGAAATGTTTGAGGAAATAAAGTATAGCAAACTAACAAGTGGCAAGTCTATCAAAGGCTATTTAAATCCAGAACAGTTCAGTGGGGATATTTATGATATACAGGAACTGGGAGATGAGAATTGTCTAATCAATCAAAATGGAAGGAGGCTAATTTTATTAAACCTAAACACAGCTGATGTAAGGTCATTTGAATTTGATTCAAAGAATAGGCTAAAAAAAATCCGCGTCTGATCATTATTCACAAGTAGTGGGAATGATTCGATTAAACCTATCCATCGGCGCCATCCCATATCAGTTTAAATTCTTAATAAGAAAGAATGGTTCTCCAAAGTAGAAATTTAGTCATTGATACACAGTATTTTGTCAGCAGGTCTTTTGATTTCAGCAGTAAAGAGATCAATGCCCTCAAAGAGTTGGTTAAAAAATCTCTGGTTCACGTATACTTAACTGATATTAATGATCGAGAAATAAAGAAGAAAATAGTGGATGTAACTACGACTGCATTTGCAAAAATACATACAAGTGATGTAAGGATATTAAAACACATCCCTTTGTACGGCCAATTTCTCAAAACCTATAATCTGGAAAAAAGCATACAGTACTTCTATTCCGCATTTGAAAAATTTAAAGTAGAATGCGAGGTTAATATTATTTCATCGGACAAAATAAAAGCAATTAGAATTTTCGAAGATTATTGCAATCAGCGCCCACCGTTCAACACTAATCAGCAAAAAAACAGAAAAGGTGAATTCCCTGACGCCTTTGCCCTTGCAGCAATTGAACAATACTTTGAAAATCAAGATGCCAAAGCCTACCTACTTTCTGGAGACAGCGACTGGCAGCAATTTGCAACTGCGAGTTATATACTGCCATTCGGTGACGATGAAGTGAGGTTTAATTGCCTTACAGAACTTTCTGGTCTCCTCGATCTAGTGCTCAGAAATTATGAAGCTACAAACGACCTATCTAAATTTGCAGACCAGCTATTTAAAGACAACAGCCCACAGATTAGCGATTTTATAATTGATCTGCTCAATGCAGCAGAATTTGAGATAATCGCCTTAGATCATGATGTTAGTTTATCAAGGCAGGCAGCAAAGTCTGTAACCCTGATCAATAAAGAGTTAATAGAAGTCTTTATTGATAGAGCCAGTTACAACATTCTTATTGAAGCAGAAGTAGTACTTCAATATCAAGTTGCAGAT
Organism: Pedobacter sp.; assembly: GCF_035566355.1. Taxonomy (GTDB): domain Bacteria; phylum Bacteroidota; class Bacteroidia; order Sphingobacteriales; family Sphingobacteriaceae; genus Pedobacter. The sequence continues at coordinate 3,388 of NZ_DATMRL010000038.1, read as the reverse complement.
TACGGAAATTCATCTAAAATACCCGACAACAGTATGAACTTCTACCTTTCCTATGAACCAAGACTTAGACTACACAAGGTCAAATTTAATGCAGAAATTGAGATTAGCTATAACGAATCTGTCCCAGGAAACTTTCAAATTACTAATGGAGAGATCAATTCAATCATCGAGATCGTTTTTGAAGAAGGAATAGAACTCGATCACATAAAATGGATGGAGAACCTTCCCGTCGTTATAGTTGGAGTGGAAAAAGGGAAAATTACGCAAGACGGTGGAGGTAGCCAACGTTTTGAAAACATAAAAGAAGCTCGAATGGTATTTCCAGAGCTAAATCTTACCGCTTCCAGTACACTGTTTACAAATCCAATGGGCAATAAAATGACAGGTGAATTAAGATTTGAAACTTGGAAAGCAAATGAGCAATACAGTGATTAAACTCAACTAGAAATATTAAAAAGCCAACTTCGTTAAACGGTAAGCTAACTACATATTAAGTAGAAACAAATGAGTTCTAAATCTGTAGTTTTTTTCACAGCTAAATATTCGAAACCTTGATTATCATATTTTAACACTTTATAAAGTTCTCTGCACTATTTTAAATTTCACCAATTGCTTAAATCCTACCTTACTAAAAAAGCTAAGCTTTCATCTGATTTTAATATACAATACCTCAAAAAGAATTAGAGGTATAATCAATGATTTTTTTATAAAACTGAGTACATTTAAATATCAATTATAAAATCTAATGCCATTTTTAACGCTAAGATACTCATGACATACCAGGAAGCAATCGAAGATTACGACTCAAAATCAACTGAAGACAGAAACATTTTATTGTTCGCATTATACGGTAGAGCTATGTACCGGGCACAAGTACTTGAGCAACAAGCCGTGAATATGTTGGCTATTTATAAACTTTTCAAGTCCCCACCCAATACTCAAGAAGAATACCAAGAGATATGGAATAGATATGATTTTTCGAGAAGCACACTTGGAATAAAAGCTGAAGAAATCAAAACTAGTTATTCACTTAGCGAACAGGACTCATTAGAATTTAAAAAGGTCATAACATTACGCAATAATCTCACACATACATATTTCAGATTTAATGACAATCTATTCTTCTCAGATGCCGGTAAAAAACAGATGATAAAAGATTTTATACACTTTCTCGATCAAAGCAAAGCAATGGATAATAAACTGATGGCATATATGGAAAAATACAATAAAAAAGCTGGCATAACTGAGGAAAGAATTCAAGAATTACTTGCCGGTGTAAAAGAAGAATGGAGCAACAAGCAAATAGATCACAATTATGACAGTACAATTAAGAACAATCAATAGGATAAAACCAATACAATTATTTTACTTCTCTATCCATTTGAAATCAAAAACCCTGACCGCTCTAATCGAGCAGTCATGGTGGGTTAGACTGTTTATTATCCTATGTTGATGACTGTTGGCTTCTTCTCATAATACTGCAACAACTTCATTTGAAGATCCACCAACAAGCTTTCTCTTTGATGCAACTTCTCACTCAGTTCTTCAATTTTCAAAGTATCATCTGATTTAAGGCCCGTAAAGTCACTGGAATACATATCAACAATAGATACTTTAAAAAGATCCGCAATTTGACGGAGCCTATTGGTATTGACATCCGTTACCCCCGTTTCTATTTTCGAATATGCTGGAATAGAAATTTTAAGTAGCTCCGCTACTTCACGTTGCCTCCATCCCATTTTTTGACGGAGGAACTTGATGTTTTTTGAGATTGTTTTCATGATTTTTTGTGTTTTAAATGAATAATAATTCTGTTAAGGGAGAAAAAGGACTAACCTTCTGCAGCAGGTGATGACCTTCCTCCTTTGCCAGTTTTAAGGCTACTTCCCAGTTTCACAGAGATAACCAACTGTTTTCCTTTCAACCGGGTCTCCCCTAGCAGATTCCCGACGATTACGTGAGTTTGAGATGCTCATTCGTTAATTTTAGGTGTATTACTTAATTAATTCAAATATTAATCAAGTTTAAAAATTATTTCGTTTCAATCCAAATATAAAACAAATTATTTTACACATAAATTAAATATACTGCATTATAAAGCAAAATTAAGCTATAAGATTTTGAAATAGATTTAACAGAAATGAAAATAAAACCAAGAAATTGGTGGGGTTGAGGGGAATTTGGAGTGGAAAAATCCGGACGGATATATGGGTAACCGACAGAAAATGAAGAACTATTTTAATTATAAATAAAAAAGGGTAAGAGATATTCCATCTCTTACCCAAATTAAATGAATTGTACTTTTTTTATCCTCTAAATGGTATCAATAAATACGTCATCTAATAATATTTACCTAGCGATTAATTGATATATTGATTCCTTTTCTAAAATACCTTGAAAATCTTTTGCTGCCATAAGAAAAACATAAATGAATTTACCCTTTTTCAAGAACAACAAATTAGCAGCTAAAGAACCATTCTTCTCAATTTGACTATCATTCATATTTGCATAGATGTCTGGTTTTCCTTCATTTTTATACTTTAAGGAAAACTTAAAAAAGTTCAGGTAATAACTGTAAATATTCTCTTTCTTTACCTGTAGAGTCGGCTGATCTCCTTCTAAGTTTAAGAAAATATTAGAAACTACCCCAGGATTTCCAGCTTTATATTTCAAATCAAATCTTTCCTGTCCAATATCAAGATATACATCTCCTACAGGTGAGGGTACATTATTCTTAAAATCAACAATCGGCTCTTTTAAAGTATCTGCAGCTTCTAGCTTAAAAATTACGATAGTATATTTATTATCAAAATCAAACGTAGATATATTACCTCGAACATTGCTCATATATGTGTTATGAGAATGAATTCTCGAATAATACTTCTCAGAGAATAAATTAATATATTCCTTATTTGGAGTATCAGTAACTTTATTCTTCTCCTGGAAAGAAATAAAAAATTGATAAGCTATTTTTGACAAATAACAAACCACTAACACTAAAATAATCAACTGGGTTACTATTATTAGTTTCTTATTTTTCACAATATATAATGATTATTTTTTGTTTGATAAAAAAGTGTAACCCTCCCGGATTTCGAACCGGTCTGCTGACGAGAACTCAAATTTATAATATATGTTCCAACTAATCCAACTTTTTTCGAGTTGGATTAGTTGGAACACGCCGCCGGCAGGGCTTTATACTCCATTGGCGTTTTGCCATTTAGGGCTTCGTGTGGCCTTGAGTAGTTATAATCTTGCATCCATTCCTCTGTAAGAATCTGCACCTGCATGGTATCCTCAAATAGATATGCATCTAATATGTTCTCTCTGAATGTTCGATTGAATCGTTCAATATACCCATTCTGCATTGGCCGTCCTGGCTGTATGT
>NZ_DATMRL010000037.1:0-3215 GCF_035566355.1 Pedobacter sp. | reverse complement strand
ATCCATAATGTTCGGCTTTTCCAGATCCGTATAGAAATTGTAGACCGTACCATTGGTCAATACACCAAATCTTGCTTTAGAAACATGATAATACCTGTGAAGCTGGGAATTGTGAGCATCGGCGTTTTCTTTCCAGTGCTTGCATTCAAAGATGAGTATAGGTTCATTGTTATTGCGAATAACATAATCTACTTTTTCTCCTTTTTTCGTTCCGATATCACAAATATGCTCCGGAATAACTTCTGTCGGATTAAAAATATCGTAGCCCAGAATCTGGATAAAGGGCATTACAAATGCATTTTTGGTGGCCTCCTCGGTATTGATCTGGTCTTTTAATCCAACCACTCTTTGGTGAAGCTGTTCTAACTTAAGTTTAAGATCCATTTCTGCTTGCGCTTTTAGGTTTTAAATTGTTTATTCCCAAAAGTAGACAGGCAGTAGCAGTCTTTCTTACGGGAAACCGTAACCCGGGGCGCTATTTCAACGAAATTATGAAGCTAGGGTTAGATAAGTCCAAAGTCTTTACAATACACCACCAATTGTTCATTCTTAGAAAACTCCAAAGCTTCTCTCATCAGATTCAGGCGTTTTTCAACACTGCTTAAACCAGAAGGCGAAATGCCTTTTTCCTGCAGATGAAATGGAATATTTTTCTGGGGGATTCCTTGCGAAAGCAGGGAGATGATGGCAATGTCTACATCTGCAAACTCATATGCATTCTTTGCCTTTATATTCTGCCTTAAATTGGCAGAAATATACTTGCTGGATTTATAAATCGTGTTTATCGCCAGTTTAAGTTCCTGAGCATCATTGCGTGCCTTGCGTACATAAGCATTGATTCCAAGCTCATCATAAAGCGCATCGATAACAGCCGCTTTGTTTTCTGCAGAAAAAACCAGGATCTTTAAATTGGGTTGTGCTTGTCTTACCGCTTTGATTAGCTCCGTACCACCCGTAATCCTTTGTTTATTATGATCCTCTTCGAAAGAAAGATCGGTAATCAGTAAATCATATGGTTCGTCATTTTGACGCGCCTTTTGTATCCAGGTTAAAGCATCATCGCAATAAAATACATAATGGGCTATCTCTATTCCGAGATCTTCCAATGTTTTCCTTACGGAGATGTTGGAAGATTCGTGGTCTTCTGCAATTAAAACTCTTTCGAACATCATTCTTCTATTTAGGTAATGGGAAAAGAAATCTGAATTTTCAGCCCCTTCTCAACTTTGGTGTCAAAAGTAATTTCCCCATGAATACTTTCTATACGGGTTCCCGTATTTCTCAATCCATTGTTGAACCTCATCTCTTCAGGCATCCCAATTCCATTATCTGTATAATAAATATTGATTTTATTCTGTTTCTGTTCAAACCTAACGGCAACATTACTGGCACCACTATGTTTCCCCATATTCACCATCAGTTCCTGGAGGATATTCTCAATTTCATATTTTACCTGTGCAGTTACTTTTTTCCATAACTGCGGATCGTTTCCTGCCAGGGCCACTTTTGTTGTATCAGTGGCGAAAGATTTGATGAGCTCGGAAACCCTTTCGTGGAAATTCTGATCTGTAAATTTAACCTCCTCATAAGATATATCTCTCGATTTCTCATACAGATCCTCAATTTTATCTAATACGCGGTCTTTATCAATCTCCTCTTGATTTTCAATTTCAGTCATCACCCTGTACAATCCATTGGCTACCACATCATGTACTTTTTTAGAGGTTTTAAGTTGATTTTCCCGGATAGCGGTTTGTGCTTCCAATTCCAATCGCTGTTTTCTCTTCTTGTACCAAAGAACAGCGATAATAGAAGCTGCAACCAGAACAAAGATGGTACTAATAGATACTATCTTTTGCTTAATGATCTGATACTTTTTCTCTGTATTGTCCTTTTGTAACAATAGGTTATCTGCTTTATTTTTCTCCGTTTCATAACGGATAACAGCAAATTGATTCTTGGCTGCGTTACGTGCCGTCTGAACACTATCCTCTAATTTTTGATAGAGCCCAAAATACTGTTTGGTTTCTTCCGGGTGGCTCAGCTTTACGAGCTTCTGCAGTGCCTGTAATTGATCGTCCGGGCTTTTGATTTCCTTTGCAACCCAATACATCTTACGCGAATAAAATAGCGCTGAATCTGGTTGTTTTTTGTAGTAATAATCTGACAGATGTGAAAAACTGGCATTTTGACCCCAGAGGTCATTTTCTTTTTCCCGGATATGCAAGGCTCTTAGTAAATCTGGCGCTGCGTTATAGTTTGGGTTTTGAAGCCATCTCGTTTTTGAAATATTAGATAGGATCCTGGAAAAGTTGTTGTTACTCTTCTGTACATCTTTATTTCTCAGGAGCTGTTCAAAATATTTTAAAGATTCGTGGTATCGCTTTTGAGCGGACAGGTTAATCGCAATATTATTTGCGTATATAATTTTAGATTGCTCATTGTTGGAGAGCGCAATTGCTTTAATGTAGAAGGAGGTTGCTTCATCATAATTCTTTAAGAGATGAGCCATTTTCCCCAGGTTATTATAATTGGAGGATAGGATCTCTTTTTGCTTTGCATTAGAAATGTTAAGGTATTTAATTGCAGAAAGCGATAACTCCTGGCTACCAAAATAATCGCCCTGATCACCGCTGATGATGGCCATATTGATTAGGCTCTTTGCTACTAAAATGCTATCACCTTGTTTTAGGGATTCTTCCTTAGCTTTATTAAAGTAAACGAAACTGCTGTCAACCATTCCTTTATCCGAGAAGGACCAGGCTTTATCATAATAGGGGGTAGGAACCCGAGGTTTATCTTTTATATTCTCTTTATGACAAGAAGCGAATACAAGTAATAGAAGAAGCGTAATATATTTTTTCAAGAAATCGTTATTATTTCTCTAATTTATAAAAAAAAACGGGCAAATATTTGCCCGTTTTTTCAGTTGTTATCTTGGAGGGTTATTCCCTGTTTCGCCACCTGTATCAGGAGGGGTGTCAGGAGTAGAAGGAGTTGTATCCTGAGCTGTTACAGTAGTACCATTATTATTTGTTGTATTATTATGATGTGGACATACCAATCCCAATAACATTGCTAAAATGATTTGAAAAAACATAACTAAAAATTTTAAAAGGTTAATCACTTGGTAGGTCCCCGCGAACCTTATCGCGGGGGTTGCTACATTGCAATCAGAGGCGCCTCTGAAATTTTTGGGAAGTAATGAGATTCAA
>NZ_DATMRL010000036.1:0-4043 GCF_035566355.1 Pedobacter sp. | reverse complement strand
GAAAAGGTTTATCCTGGTCAATGACAAGGTTTCTTTAGAGCGTGCTGTTGCCGATAAGGATAAAGCATATAAGGATTATAATGCAGACAGTTTGGTTATTCATGGTATCAGTGGCATTACCAATGCAGGTAGTTCGGTGAGGACAGGGGCAGATTATATGACTTATGAGCATCGAAAAATAAAAGTTAAAGATTCTATCAATTATACTGCGGGTATGCAAACTCATAATTTAATTACTGCAAATGCAATTTTACACGTTTTGAGCGACGGTGCGAATTTTAGCGGTGGCTTCAAATTGAAATATTTTAGAATAAATGATAATTAATAGAAAATTATTTATGAAAAGAATTTATTTGAGTTCTTGTTTGCTATTTGTGACCGTAATGGCATTGCTTACAGGATGTAAGAAACAAGAAAAACTTGGCTTTATAAGTCAGGCAATAGGATATACGACGAAAACTTTAACGGTGCCTACCGGGCGGGGAATTATTATGTCAGCAGCTTTAGCGGCAGATGAATCTACCAAACCAATAGAAGCAAGCATCCTTTCTATCCATGATGAGAATGGTAAAGTGTTTACCGATTTGATGAATTATAAAGTGGATACCTATTATTGGACTGGTACCCCTACGGGATTAGAAACTTCATTGGATCAAATCAATAAAATCAGGATTCCCGTTAAAAGACCAGCTATAGATATTAACCCAACCAATGGTCAGATTATCATTTACGCAGAGGCTACAGATGCTAAAATTTTTCCTCAGGGGAAATATATTTTTGACATAAAAGTAAAAAATAGCGCCGGAGAGCTTGTCGTAAAAGATGCATTGACAATAAGTACTACGCCTGCGGGGCCTTATTCTTATTCCTTTTCAGGCGTGGATGGCATAAGTGGTATCGACGTTAAAATTGAAAAGGCTGAGGCTTCAACCGGGCCTACTAAGCTGATCGTTAAAACACTTAGAAAAGATGGTACCCCAATAGATCCCAAAACTCTTTTGGGCTACGATTATGGAACTGCCGCAAATCCAAATTTAAAAGATTGGCACAACATGGGGCTTCAAAAAATAAATAAGTATACCGAGTTTCCTGATCGTTTAGAGATTGAAACAGCAGGCGTCCCTATACCCGTTATTGGTGGTTTACCAACAGGAAATGGGATTCCGGTCTGGTCAGAGCGTATAGATATGTACAACAACAGCAGTGCTATTGGAAAGTACTTCAACTATTGGTTCGATTTTGCAATTTATGAGCCAGGAACCTGGAATATTACCATTAAGCTGAATTATTAGCCCTCAATGAGTACTTTAATGTTTCCTTTGCCCATCGATGTAATATCGGTGGGCATTTTTGTTTAATATTGCATTCCAAATCATAAGATTACCATGGTAAAGCATACAAGAAAAATGAAGCGGTTAGCAGTTTTAATATGGCCTGCATTACTATTATTCATTGGTTTTTCGGCTATTGGGCAGGAGAAAAAGAACCGTAAAACGGAAACCTATAATTCCAGGGATTATTGGGTATCTGTACTGGTTAAAATTGCTGATCCTGTGGTAAGAAATCTGAGCAAAAATCAGCTGCGTGCTAAAATGCCCTTAGATTGTAAGGAAGAAAAGCGTAAAGAGGTGGCTCATCTGGAAGCTTTCGGACGAACCCTTGCTGGTATTGCCCCATGGCTGGAGCTTGGTCCGGATGAGAGTACAGAAGGAAAACTCCGCACCAGCTATATAGCGCTAACAAGGAAGGCTTTGGCCAATGCAGTCGATTCATCCGCCGCTGACTTTCTTAATTTCGACTCAAAGCACGGCCAACAGCCATTGGTGGACGCCGCCTTTCTGGCTCAAGGTTTATTAAGAGGTTATACACAATTGTGGGAGCCCCTTGATCAGCATACGAAAACAAATCTGGTCAATGCGTTGAAAAGTTCCAGGACTATAAAACCGGGTGAAAATAACTGGTTGTTGTTTAGTGCAATCATTGAAGCTTTTCTGCTAAAGTCTGGAAATTCAGGAAATATGGAACCGATTACCTATGCCCTAAACAAACATGAAGTTTGGTACAAAGGTGATGGAGCTTATGGCGATGGGGCCGATTTTCATTGGGATTACTATAACAGTTTTGTGATTCAACCCATGATCCTTGACATCACCAAAGTTTTAAAAGATAAGGGTCTTGATCAGGTGATCTCCTATGATAAAGCACTGAAGAGGGCCCAGAGATATGCAGCAGTTCAAGAACGTATGATTTCACCCGAAGGTACCTTCCCACCGGTGGGCAGGTCGTTGGTTTATCGTTTTGGTGCTTTCCAGGTATTGTCGCAAATTTCTTTGCTTAAAGAACTGCCTGCTAATGTTTCACCCAGCCAGGTTCGCAGTGCGCTGTCTTTGGTTATTTATCGCCTGATGACGGCACCGAACACATTTGACGCTGGGGGATGGTTAAGGCTTGGACTGTCTGGTCACCAACCCAATATTGGGGAATACTATATTACCACCGGAAGTTTATACCTCTGCACGGTTGGTTTACTGCCTTTAGGTTTGCCTGCAAATGATCCGTTTTGGACCAGTGCGGCTCAGGACTGGACCAGCCTTAAGGTCTGGAAAGGATTGGATTTGCCTGCTGATCATGCCTATAAGGAATCAAATTAGAATTGTAATTTTTTATAAATAAAAATGAATAAAATACTTTTAGTACTGTGTTTAACCGCCAGTACCTTAATAACCCAGGCAAGGGAGATCAAAATTTTAAGTCCGGATAAAAAGATAACGTTAACGGTTAGCTCCGGTATAGAAGATAAAAATGCCTTAAGTTATTCCATTTCTTATCAGGGTAGCCCGATCATTGAAAATTCTCCCCTGGGGCTTGAATTTGAAAACGAAAGGCCTTTGTCAGAAAATCTAATGATGGTCTCTGTTAAAGAAAAAGTGGTGAAAGAAAACTGGAAGCCAGTATATGGTGAAAAGAATAATTATCTGAATTATTACAGGGAAGCCACTGTCCAGTTCAAAGAGGATAAAACGCCTTACCGTTTGTTTTCTATGACCTTAAGGGTGTATAATGAGGGGGTAGCTTTTAAATATAATATTCTGACAGATCAACAAATTACCATCACCAGGGAGCTCACAGGTTTTAAATTTGCTATTGATTATGCCTCCTGGATTGCAGGCAATGCCCAGGCAACATACAGAAAAGGCAGCATCAGCAAAACAGGTAATGGAGCGGAACGTCCCTATGTGATTGAAATGGACCAAAATCGTTTCATTGCACTTGGTGAGGCGGCACTGGTAGATCATGCCCGGATGAAATTTAACAGATCTTCAAAAGATAGTCTGTTGCTGCTTGCTGCACTTGATGGAAAGGCAATATATAAAAGCAATTTTTCTACGCCCTGGCGATATGTGATGATTGCGGAATCTGCAGGGAAATTATTGGAAAACAACAGTTTTATTTTGAATTTGAACGAGGCTAATGCGCTAAAGGATATATCCTGGATTAAGCCGGGCAAGGTGATTCGTGAGGTAACGCTTACAACAACCGGGGGAAAAGCCTGCATTGATTTTGCAGCCCAACATCATTTGCAGTATATAGAATTTGATGCCGGTTGGTATGGGCATGAGTATGATAATGCATCCAGTGCTTTGGCGGTAAATGTTGATCCTTCAAGATCTACAGGCCCCTTGGATTTGCAGGGTATCATAAATTATGGAAAAAGTAAAAACGTTGGTGTGATACTCTATGTAAATCAACGGGCCTTATCCAAAGAACTGGATACCATACTTCCTTTATTTAAATCATGGGGGGTGAAGGGAATGAAATTCGGCTTTGTTGATGTTGGACCACAAAAAAACACGTTGTGGCTCCATGAGGCCATTCGGAAAACGGCTGATCATCAATTAATGCTGGATATTCATGACGAATACCGCCCAACTGGTTATTCCAGGACTTATCCGAATCTGTTGACACAGGAAGGAATACGAGGAGAAGAAGAAAGTCCGGATAACCATCAGGTGTTAATTACCATGTTTACCAGAATGATAGCC
>NZ_DATMRL010000035.1:0-22190 GCF_035566355.1 Pedobacter sp. | reverse complement strand
TATGCATATGATCATGTGGGCAATGTCAGACCGGGCAATTCCGAGAAGTCTTCGCATGATGGAAGGCTTTGGTGTTCATACATTTAGATTTATCAATGCCGAAGGAAAATCGAGTTTTGTTAAATTCCATTGGAAACCTATACTTGGGATGCATGCTGTTGCCTGGGACGAAGCGTTAAAGATCTCTGGAAAAGATCCTGATTTTCACCGAAGGGATTTACATGACGCCATAGAAAGCGGTGCATTCCCGGAATGGGAATTCGGCGTGCAGATCGTCGCACAGGAAGATGAGCATAAGTTCGGCTTCGATTTGCTGGACCCGACTAAATTGATCCCGGAAGAATTGGTACCTGTTCAAAGAATTGGTAAAATGGTGCTGGACCGTAATCCGGATAACTTCTTTGCTGAAGTTGAGCAAGTAGCTTTCCATCCCGGTCATCTGGTTCCTGGAATAGACTTCACGAATGACCCTTTGCTACAGGGCCGTTTATTCTCTTATACAGATACGCAGTTGTCACGGTTAGGCAGTCCTAATTTCCATGAAATCCCCATTAACCGTTCAGTAAATACGGTCCATAATAATCAGCGTGACGGACATATGCGCCAGCAAATCAATGTTGGAAAGAGTAGCTACCATCCAAATTCTATAGCTGGCGGAAGCCCTGCCCAAGCAACAATTGCCGAGGGTGGATTTTCTTCCTACGAAGAACGTGTTGATGCACATAAAGTCAGGGCTCGGAGTAAAAGCTTTATGGATTTTTTCAGTCAGGCGACCTTATTCTTTGACAGCCAGTCTGAGCCAGAACAAAATCATATTGCTGATGCCTTAAAGTTTGAACTGGGTAAAGTAGAGACCGTTAAGATCAGGCAACGAATGGTTAACCTGCTTACTCAAATCAGTGTACCTCTTGCAAACACTGTAGCGGAGAGTTTGGGGTTAAAAGCTGGGAAACCTGAGGAACCTGTTAACCATGTCCTTGGGGCAGATGCCAATCCGGCAGATTACCGGCCGATCAAAGTGAAATCAGAGATTGAAAGATCTCCTGCCCTTAGTATGGCCAATACCCCAAAAGACAGTATCAAGACCAGACAAATTGCTTTCCTGGCTGCTGATGGCGTTGATGCCGCTGATTTTGGAAATATGAAAAAGGCCCTTCTCGCTGGCGGTGCTGTGGTTAAAGTTGTTGCACCTAAAAATGGAACGCTTAAAGATGCAACGGGTAAAGAGATCAAAATTGACATGAGTTTCTTAACAGGCACATCAGTGGTATTTGATGCGGTATATGTACCTGGGGGAGAAAAAAGTATTCATGCTTTATTGGCTGAACCTGATGCTGTTCATTTTATCAATGAAACGTATAGACATTGCAAAGCCATAGCGGCGACCGGCAAAGGTATTGAACTGATCAATCAAAGTTATGTAGGTGCTAAATTGAAAAATGGAAATGCAGATGCAAAAGCAGGTGTATTGATAGACTCCACACCTGATGCTTTCGTTAAAGCAATTGCGCAGCACCGTTTCTGGCAAAGAGAGAAAAAAGATAAAGTTCCAGCCTGATCTATCTAATAGATTACAAATACGGCCAACCAACAGGTTGACCGTATTTGTAATTAATCTGATATCGTGGAAAATGTTTAGCTATTTCTTTTTCTAAACAAATTACTGATCAGCCGCATTCTCCTGAACGGATGTATGCCCCGTCTCAACCTCAACTTCTTTAGTTGTTACCGCATAATGTGCTGGCAGGATTTCTGACCCGTATGCAACCGCATAAGCTTTTGTAAATTCTGCTCCGAAATACAATATAATTGCCGAGTAATAGGTCCATAATAGCAAAACAACGAGGGAGCCTGCTGCTCCGTAAGTACTCCCTACATTACTTTGCCCTATATATAAAGAAATACCGAATTTTCCGATCATAAACAGTGCTGCAGTAACAATAGCACCAGATAACACATCTTTCCATTTAATAACAGCATCAGGCAGTACTTTGAATATAACGCCGAATATGGAAGTAATAACAACCAAAGTAACTACTGAGTTTAAAACATAGAAAATGATAACCGAAACGTCTTCATACCTGGCTTGCAGCCGAATGCTAAATCCATCCAGAACAGCTGTAACGGCAAGAGATACCAACAGTAAAAAACCGAGGCTGATAATTACTGAAAAAGAAAGAAATCTGTTTTGTATTAATTTTAACCAACCGCGCTTAGGTTTTGGTTTGAGCCCCCAGATCCGATTGATAGAATCTTGGATATCAGCAAATACAGTTGTTGCGCCAATCAGCAATGTGCCAATTCCTATAAAAAAAGCGACTTTTCCTTTCCCGCCAATGGCGGCTTTACTAATGAGTTGCTGCAATTGAAATGCCGTATCTTTTCCTAAAAAACCTTCAAGCTGAGCATAGATTTGACCACGGGCGGCTTCTTCGCCAAGAAATATTCCGCAAAGGGATATAATTACAACCAGCAAGGGCGCCATAGAAAACACAGTATAATAAGCGAGTGACCCACTTAATTTAGTGACATTGTGATCGCTAAAACCGGTTACTGAATTTTTTAGTACTTTCCAGATTCCTTTGAATGATAACTTCTCTTTTTTCATTGCGAACGTTTAAGCGTTAAACGATTCTTTAGGAAGTTGCCTTGATTTCGGACCAGTTTGTTTTAATGGAAGCAATTCGTGCGGATGTGCGGCATCTGTAAGTTTGTCAGATATTTTTTGGTTATGCTTTCTTTGGTTTTTAACCGCCTTTAACTTAACTTCTTTAGTATAGCCTCTCTGACCTGCATTTGCTATTGCAATAAGCCATGATATAAAACCGCCCCTTGTATTATTGCCTTTTTCAGGTGCGAACAATAAGCCAATTGCAATACCAGTTGCTGTACCTGTAATGAATCCGAGAACGGACAACGATGTATTTCTTTTCATAGTTATAGAGATAGATAACTATAGAACAGGTGCGTTAAAAAAGTGTTTTTAAAAATTCAGAATATCGCTGTATGTACCTGAAAATATTGAAATTACTAATGTATATTTAAACTGAACCAAAAAGTTGAGCCAATTCCTTCCTGACTTTCAACTTCAATTTTACTATCGTGAAAACGCAATATTTCAGCAGCCAGATAAAGTCCAATACCAAATCCGGATACTGTTTTTATTTTATCGCTGTTTACTCTATAAAATCGTTCAAATAGTCTTTTCTGATCTGAGGGGGTGATACCTACCCCTTCATCTTGAATAGAAATTTTGACGCGATCGCCTTGCTTATCACAATGGATGGTTATTACTCCACCTTCCGGTGAATATTTAATTGCATTGTTTAAAAGATTCATGATCACATGCCCAAGTTTTTCCGGATCGCCATAGATCCAAATATTATCGCAACTGATCAGGTTAATAATATGTTTGTTGGTTAAGAACTGCGCATCTTCAGCAAGCTCGTTTATCAGCGGATGCAGTTCAAATTTTTGTTTGTTAATCTGAATTTTTCCCTCTTCAAGCCTGGCCAGACTTAAAAAATCCTGGATCATGGTGATCATCTTTTTTGCCTGGGTTTCTGCTCTGGCGAGTGTGGTTGCATAAAACGGGTTACTGTCCTTTTTCGATATTTGAAGCAAGATCTGTATGTATGCCGTTATGGCTGTAAGAGGAGTCTTTAATTCATGGCTTACCATGGCAACAAAGTTATGTTTCCGCTGTTCCTCAAGTTTCTTCTCCGTAATGTCCCTTGCTATTTTTGACAACCCGATGATCACGCCTGCTGTATCCCTTATTGGTGAAATGGTAAGGGAAATGTCCAGGAGTTTTCCGTTTTTCGTAAGCCTTTTCGTTTCAAAATGCTCTACTCTTATACCCTGTCTTAGTTTAGAAAGAATTTCAACTTCTTCATCCTGCCTGTCCTCTGGAATTATTTTAAGGATGGGTTGTCCTATCATCTCCGATTCGTTATATCCAAAGATACGCTCAGCTGAACTGTTCCAGCTTGTTACAATTCCATCTAAGGTTTTACTGACAATAGCATCATCGCTTGATTTCACAATAGCAGAAAGAGTTGCACTTTTTTCCTCCATAGACCGGGCAGATTTTTTTAATCTGCTTTCGGTCCTTTCGAGTTCAAGTACTCTCTGCACAAGTTCGCTGTTTTCCTTCTTATATCGGGCGAGTCTCTCTTTTAATTCCTTTATATCTTCCATAACGCAGGAAGGTTAGCTTATACTTTCCTTCAAAATTTGAGACTGAATATAGGGATATTCTTAATTTTAGCTAAATAAAAACAATAAAGTATTTAGCTTATTACTATTATTTCCTTTCTCTTTAATCATTTTCAAAACCAATCCACACACAGGCTGTTCTTAATGTTATGAATCAGGAACGTCGACCAGAAATCTTCAGATTAATTACTTCTATCATTTTATACACTTTTGGACTGGTTGTTTTACTATGGTTCCTGTATAAAGTGATCAGCATTGTTATTTTATTTCTTTTTGCTATAGTTCTGGGCCTGATCATTAACCAGCCCGTTGGAAAACTCGAAAAAAAAGGAATGAAAAGATGGCTTGCCTGTCTGATCGTTTTAGGCAGCATTTTTATTGTAACTGCGCTATTGGGTGTGTTGGTTGTGCCGCATATCGGAGAACAAATTGATACACTTGTCGGAAATCTGCCAGATTATTTAAACAGTATATCTAATGAGTTCAATCATTTATTAAAAAAATACCCGGAGCTTAATAGGGAACTTCAGGGGGATAGTAGTCCTGTCTCCGGAACGATCCCTTCTTTGGGGAAAACGATTATTGGCCTTGGAAGCTTTTCTTTCAGTGTAATTGGAGGCGTTTTTGTATTTATAGTGTTTATATCAATGATTATCTTCTTCGTCAGCAACCCCAGGCCAGTTGTTGAAATGTATCTTTCAATTTTTCAGCCAGAGAAACGCGCAAAGGCGCAAAGGGCATTGCAACACACCTCTATTATGTTAGGTGGCTGGATGAAATCTAATCTTATCGGAGGAATGGTTCAGGCCGTATTGGTTTTTACCGTTTTGAGTTTCTTAAATGTACCTGGAGCTCTTGTTTGGGCAGCACTTGCTTTTTTTTCAGAGCTTATACCTAAAATTGGATTTTATATTATGGCCATTCCCCCTACTCTTGTCGCCTTATCCGTAAGTCCTGGTACAGCATTTTGGTGTATGGTTTTCTTTTTACTGATGAATGAACTGGTATCTGATTTTCTGATGCCAAAACTAAGGTCTAAAACAATGAATATTCATCCAGTATCTCTGTTGTTTCTTTTACTGGCCATGGGCGCTGCTTTCGGACTATTAGGTGTATTGCTGGCAACTCCCATGGCTGCGATCATCAAGGCCTATTACGAAGAGTTCTACCTGACAAGATTTCCCGAAGACCCTAAAATGAATCAGCGGATCGATGATATTGTGTACCATTCTTAATTTTTATTAATGAGGTTTTTTTGATGATTTATCAATGTTTAATATGTCATCCCCATTGTTCATTTTCTGTTTAATGTATAAAGAATCCAGGGCATTTGCCTTAGCATAATGGTTTTCCAGAACAGGTATGGATTTAATTGCAAATGCTTTGATAGCCGGATCTTCATATTTAGCGGCGAGCCTAAATTTCTCCAGGGTCAAAATATGATCTTTAACCATCATTCCCAGATAGTTGTGATCGAATGAAGCAGCATTAAGTTCTTTCAGGGCACTAATTTGTTTTTGTTCTGCTATTGGATAAGCAGATGGAAGCTTCAATCCTTTATTCCTGGCAATGGAATCCAATTCCTGATTGGCTTTGGTATGGTCATTTACTATCATCTGAGCTAATTCTTTAATCTTTGGATTCTTTGATTTTTGAAGGGCATCATTACCCGCTTCAATCTCCATCATTCCTCCAAAAGCCGCCTGTTCTATAAAGGTAGTTTCTTCTTTACTGAGTTTGGTTTGTTTCCCGTTGGCAGATACAGTAACGGAAGAGTCAGAAGACATTGTTCCAGATTGTTTTTCTTTTTCTGAATTATGGCATGCTTGCAAAATGCAAACGCCTGTAATGATCAAGCTTAAAAATTTCATAGTTTTCATATATTAATTATCAAATTGGTTAGTTATTTATGATGCTTTTTTTGAAGTTTTGTGCTCGTACAACCCGGATTCAAAACCCTCTTTAAAGATTTTATAGTCTTTCTTTACCTTTTTAAAACACTCCTGTGCATAGTCTATCAAGGATGGTTGCCAATCTGTACGCTGTCCAAATTCGATCAGTTCATCTGCTATAGCCGATCTACTTCTCCCCGAACTTCGGATATGGGCAGATGCGGTAAGCAAAGCCATATCATCGATCACCTGGTATATATCTCTGTATTGATCCTGAATAAGACGAAATTTGATTTTATCTTCAGTAGGCTGCATTTCTTTCATTACATAAGAATCGCCTTTAAAAATTGTATAGCTTAATAACGCGCATGGCATATGCTGAGAAAGCCCCTGTACAAAAACTACCCGTTCTGCTTCGCAGGACCATGCAGGTTGTTTAATTTTCACAAATGGATTCAATGCAGAAGACTGAGCCTGCTTCATATCCACAATCAGATACTTACCTTTTTTCTTCAGGCTCTCTAATAAAAACATGTAGCGTTTTGTACCAACACTTCCGGTGCCTGCCAATCGAAAGACAACATCTTTAACCTTGAAATTGTAAGGGCTTTTATCGTGGTTCTTGAGCCAATCGGTCAGATGTGCTGTGAGATCATCTTTCAAGTCTTTTTCCAGTTCGAAATGTCTTTCATCTTCTAAAGAAAGTACTACTTTACTATTTTTCACTTCTGTTCTTTTGTCCAATAGCCTTGTCTGTTTTCGTTTACAAACTGCATCCAGAAAGGTTTTAATAATACCTTTAGCAATTCTGGGCTCAATAGCCAGTGCTTTACCAGATACAAGAACTGTTGAGTAGTTTTTTAGAAATACTTGTACCATGTTTGCAGCCTTTACCTCTTCCAGTTCCAGGAAATCAAAACATAAAAAAATACTGGTGATCATCCGCACCAATTCTAAGGCGACCGGAGCAAGAATGGCCTCATCAAAGTCATTAAGATCAAAGTAGACCTGCCCTTCATCAGACTTATAACTCCCAAAATTCTCTACGTGAAGATCGCCGCAAATCCAGCCTAAAGGTGACTTTGGAAGTGCTTTCCACGTAGCCAGATCCTGGTAAAACAAATCACAAGTCCCTCTAAAAAAACGGAACGCGCTTTCGGACATGGCCTGGTATTTTAACTGAACCATTTTATCCAGGAGCCCTTCATTTGATTCGATAATTCTTTCGGATAAACTCATGTGCTATAAACCCGTCAGATTTCAAAAGGTTTTTAAAATAAAAAGGGGTTAACATCCCCATGCTAACCCCCTATGCTCATAACAAATAGGTAAATTGTACACCTAACATCATAGGAGTCAAATAGTTTTTAGATTTATAAAATTTCAGGAAGACTGCCTTAAAAAAAGAAAGGGAGAATAATCATAAAGACTACTCCCCCCTTAAATTAACGCTCTCGGGTACAAATATACGACCCATATTTAAATTTGCAAATTTTATTTTTTTTAGGTGCATTAACTCATAATTAGAATATATTTATCAACAGAGATTATTCAAGATCGGACTCCTGAATACGGACTTTATAATCTCCACCTGCAATTTTTTGTGCAACGCTACCTATCACTTCTATCTGTTGTTCTGTTTTACGTTGTTGTTCTTCCAAAGCCCTCTGTAATTGAAAACTTGCTTTTATTTCGCTGTCAATCTTAAAATAGAAAATGAGCGTAATGAGTAGTGAAATCAAAGCAGCAAGACCAATGAAAACTGGGGTATACCGTATAAATATATTCATTTTAGCATCCCTGCTAACCATTAGTTTCTTTTCTCTGGCCACCATCGTTTTGGTTAAAACGCGGATAGAATCCATAATCGACTTTCCTCTATACAAAGTGTTCACAGAAGGTGGAATGCCACGTTTGCGATCTGTAATTGTTTGCTCAATTACAGAAAATTTCTCCCTGATCATTTTCTCCATTAAAGGAAAATCATTTTGTTGTTGTGGGTTGTCAGAAGTCAACAACTGCAATTCGTTCAGAATAATTCTTACATCTTCCTCAGCGTTTGTATAAGGTTCCAGAAATACATCTTCACCAGAAAGCAGGAATCCACGTTGTCCTGTTTCAGCATCCTTCATTCTGGACACCATATTCTGAAGACCAGATTCAACCTGAGCTGTATGACTTACCCAACTTTGACTGTCCAATAATTGCGTAATACTGTAGTAGGAAAGGATTGAACTTCCAATCAGGATCAGCAGAGAGATCCCAAATCCAAATAGAAGACGGCGTTTTGAGCGTTGAAGCTTAGTAGTCATGAAAAAGTTGTAGAGTAGTAAAAATAATCAATTGTTTTGTAATGCTGTTTTTGACATTGGATGACTGCATGCGCCTCACAACCATCAAAGTAAATGAATTGTTTTGTTAATATATATTTATAAAAAAAATAAACAAAAAATTTGTAATTATGCGTTTCCAAAAATCGGAAAACTTTATTTGATTTTATTTTGTTGAGCATGGAGATTATTCTGCAGGACTCGTTTATTGGCTTAAATAAACAAAGAAATATATTCATGTTTTTTATTTTTGTTTAATGCGTATTGCTTTATAACTGCGAGATGGATGCGAACCAATCAATAATTCCTGTAGAAGAACAATTTAAGATTATGGCCGACAGTGCACCGGTGCTGATCTGGATTTCTGGCACAGACAAATTGTGTTACTTTTTCAATGCCGGCTGGCTCAGATTTACTGGCCGAACAATGGACCAGGAATATGGCAATGGATGGACCCAAGGTGTGCACCCGGATGATTTGCAACGGTGCATGGACATTTATACCTCTTCTTTTGACTCCAGGAAAGAATTTAGAATGGAATACCGCTTAAGAAGACAGGATGGTATATACCGCTGGTTGGTAGATACCGGAGTTCCCCGTTATGATGTCAATGGAACATTTGCAGGGTACATTGGATCTTGCATAGACATAGATGAGATACTGACAACGGAAAGGCTTCATAACAAAAACATTACAGCTCAAGCACTAAGGGATGAACAGGAGCTTAATGAAGAACTCGCCTCTGCCAATGAGGAACTCGCCGCCTCAAACGAGGAACTTTCAGCGACCAACGACCAGCTCCTGCAAACTCAGGAAAGCCTGGCCTCTTTGAACAACCAACTGGAAGACATTGTTAATTTTCGCACGAAAGAATTACTGGCCAGCCAGCAACGCCTTCACAGCATGGTCATGACCACGCCTATTGGTATGACTGTATTGCGTGGAAAAGACCTTATCATTGAAATTGCCAATCAATATATTCTGGATATCTGGAACCGGCCTGCCGAAGAAGTGATCAACATGAAACTGATCGATGCATTTCCTGAGTTGGTTGGCCAGCCTTTTCCAAAGCTGCTCCAAGATGTCTTTATTACTGGTAAAGCCATTTCTATGCCGGAAATAGATGTAGATATTGTTTCTCCGGATGGTAATAAACATTTATATGTAGAGTTCTCCTACGACCCCCTTTTTGATACAGAAGGCAAAGTAGAAGCCATCCTGGCTACTGTAACAGATATTACAGAAGTGGTAGAAGCAAGAAAACGTCTGGAAAAAAGTGAGCAGGACCAGCAATTGCTTAATGAAGAACTTAGTGCTATAAATGAAGAATTGGCGGCTGCCAATGAAGAACTAATTTCTTCACAAGACAGCCTGCACTTAAATATGGAACAACTGGCGGAGAGTGAAGCCCGTTTTAGAAGTCTGATCAGTCAGGCTCCCGTTGGTATCTGTATTATCCGGGCCAAAGATCTGATGATACAGGAAGTGAACGATACCTATCTGGAACTCGTGGGTAGAAAACGATCGGATATGGAAAACAGAACGATCTGGCGTGCTGTTCCTGAGGCAGCCGAAAACTATGCTCCGATCATGAATGAGGTGATCGATAGCGGAATGCCTTTTAGCGCGAAGGAACACGAATTGGTCCTCATTCGAAATGGGGTTCCTGAAACTGTCTTTGTAGATTTTGTTTATGAACCCGTAAAAGATACGGATGGAAAAGTAACCACGATTATGGTTCTTGCTATTGAAATTTCAGACAAAGTTATTGCCCGCAGGAACATTGCTGATGTAGAAGAGCGGATACGCCTGGCTGTAGAGGCTGCCGAGATCGGCACCTTTGACCATGATCTGCTCACTGATGAAATGGTTACTTCTGATCGTTTTGACATGATTTTTGGTTTCGATCACCCAGTTCCAAGAGAAGATATTTTATCAGCAATTCATCCTGACGACAGAGAATATGTAAAACAAACCAGGGAGAGCGGTTATATTAGCGGCAAAATATTATACGACACCAGACTAATCCACAAAGATGGGTCAATTCATTGGATCAGGGTATACGGAAAAGTCTATCATGATGCGGAAAATAAACCTTTAAGGGTACTTGGTACCATTTTGGACATTACGGAGTTTAAAAGTCTGCAGCAGCAGAAAGATGATTTTATTTCCATTGCGAGCCATGAACTAAAAACACCTATTACCAGCTTAAAAGCATCCTTACAACTCCTGGAAAGATTTAAGGACAGACCAGACACACCGCTGATTCCAAAGCTCATTGAACAATCTAGCAAGAGCATGGATAAAATCAGTGAACTGGTAGAAGATCTGCTGAACGTAAGCCGTATGAGTGAGGGACAAATTCAATTGAACAAATCCAGTTTCAATATCGCCGATCTGCTGAAAAATTGCTGCAGCCATGTCCGGGCAGCAGGAAAACATGAACTTGTTTTCGAAGGAGACTTACATTTAGATGTCTTTGCTGACGAACAGCGTATTGATCAGGTAGTTGTCAATTTCGTCAATAATGCTGTCAAATATGCCCCGGATTCCAAAGACATCTATCTGATCGTAAGAAAAATGGAAAACACAGTATGGATTGGTGTTAAAGATAATGGGCCAGGCGTTCCACCGGAGAAACTTCCACATCTTTTCGACCGGTATTACCGTGCCGATTCTTCTGGATTCCAGGTTTCAGGTCTGGGTTTAGGGCTATACATTTGTGCCGAAATCATAAAAAGACATGAAGGAGAAATCGGGGTAGAAAGTGAATTGGGTAAGGGAAGTACATTTTGGTTTACTCTTCCTTTATAAACTAAATCAAAAAACACCTATATCGCTCAAAAACAGACAGATATTTCACAATACGTTAGGTACTTTAAAAAGAAGATGGTAAATTAGGCTACCTAAATGCAACATCTTGTTTACTTAAATGAAATCTTCTTATTTTCTTTTTTGATAATTATACATCCCTATTCAGTTAAGTGAAAAATATTTTAAATAACCTCTTTAATACAGGTTTACCGCCTGAGGCCAGCTTTATACAAGAGGCTAAGACCAGATCTCACAATCAAATTTGCCTGATTTGTGCCCTTGTAGGTTTAATTTTTTCCTATATAGGTAGAGATTCTTTTCCTTATTTAGTGAATATGCTGGCACTTACAGCTATATTTTTGACCGGTTTTTTGCTCAATTATTGCCAGCAAGTAAAGTGGTCTGTTTACTTTATATCCGTGACTATGACCCTTTGGATCATAGAAACCTCTATTGGCTTCGGTGCTGAACTGGGAGAACAAAATTATCTGATCATCACCATTGTAAGTATTGCTATTTATTACTCGAGCGGAAATTACAGATATTTCCGGATCGCTGCAGTAATAGGTGTTTTTATTTTCATTAAGCTACACCAAAAATATAATGCCCCATTTTTTCCCCTGCCTGCTGCTGCTGACTATATTTATGCTTTCAATATCTGTATGCCTTACATAATTGTATGTATGATTTGCCTAAATATGGTCAGGAAAGCACAACGTTCTCAGCAGCTTATTGAAAAACAAAAAGCAGTGCTGCTTGATGCTATACAATTTAAAGATCAAGTCTTTTCTATTATCGGTCACGATATGCGCTCTCCTTTAATCAGCACAAAAAATATGTTGCAGCTCCTGGAAGATGATATTTTGCCAGTTGATGACCGTAAAACATTTTTTAAGCAATTGCATTCGAGCATCGATGTATCCGTTACTACTTTAGAAAATTTACTGCACTGGGCTTCTGGGAAACAAAGTGTACAGCATAAAGAAACCAATGCAGAAGAAATTAATCTTTTCCCAATGATTGAGCAGGTAATGATATTTTATCAATATCCTGCCCAGCATAAAAAAATTTCATTCATAAATGAAGTACCTGACCCAACTTATGTTATCGCGGATGCAGAGCAAATTGCTTTTGTAATCAGAAATCTAACCAGCAATGCGATTAAGTTCAGTTACATTGGCCAGCAGATTATTTTCCAGGTGGAGCATCCAGATACAGATACGGTTCTGATTCGTATTAAAGACCATGGAACAGGTATTGAGCCTGATGTGTTGCCTATGCTTTTTGACCTCGGTAAACGTTATTCTACAAATGGAACAACAGATGAAAAAGGCACCGGACTAGGCCTTATCTTTTGTAAAGAGTTCATTGAGAATAATAATGGAAATATCTGGATTGAAAGTGAACCAGGTCATGGTACAACTATAAAATTCAGTCTCAGAAAAACCTCAGCCTAAATTACTGATCCCACCATACCCTGCCTGTTAGTGCATCTCCTCCCTGCAGCCTTGCTACCGCAGCCTGGTAATTCACCGTATTGTTCAGGATTTCTGTGGAGAGATAAATCATTCTCCGGGGAATTGTTCCTCCTGTAACATTGCCCGGATAGTTTACAGGTATCAGTACCGGATAACCTGACCTCTTCCAATTTAACCAGTTTTCTATAAAATTAAAGGTAGAACCCGTAATGAGCCAATATTGAGTGTTGATCGCCTCCAGTGCTTTTTCTTTTGAACTTTGGTCCAAAGGGTGGCTAAACAGATAGGCATTGATCTTTGAGGTCTCAATCGTGGCCTGAACGTCTAATTGTGCCATAGACTGAAAAGCAGCGTTAATTCCATTTATATAATGATCCGCTGTGCTGCCACTGATATTCCATCCCCTAAGCTTCGCTTCTGCCAGCAAGAATTCTGTTTCTCCATAAGTCATTATAAAGTTTGGGCCACCTAACTTCAAATAAACCGAGGTTACCGGCCGGGAATATTTACCAAGTGGGGCAATATCAGATCCAGATCCCGAAGCACCTGTATAGCCTGGTGAGTTACGAATGTCTGTTGCTCCCCCAAGAAGATCGTAACCGTTGGCCAGACCCATCTGCACCGAAGTATCTTTATTTCCGGCCAGGTTCTCATTCACACTGTTGGCCAGTCCAGGTTGAGGCACTTCACTGATGACATCCAGTCTGGGATCTTTATCTTTCTTTAACTGATCTATAAATGTTTTGCTCCAACGTACTTCTCTATAATCCGAGAGCGTACGAAGTGCTATGGAAGTTCCATTCTGACTATTGTAATTAGAAGCATCTGTCTGGACTAAAGCGTTATCCGTCACATCGGCCAGTGTTCCCCCTGCACTCGCTTTCTCTGCCCATTTCTGTGCCATCTCCGGATCTACTTTAGTTAAACGCATCGCCAGTCGAAGCATCAAAGAATAACCAAATTTCTTCCATTTATTAATATCCCCTCTATAAATCAGATCAGCCGTAGGCTTTGGTTTTGCGGGATCCAGTTTATTAATCGCATTTTCAAGATCTGATAGCATAGCTTTGTAAATATCCTCTTGCCTATCGTACACGGGATACTTGATTCCTTGCTCAGATTTATTTGCCTGGCTATAGGGCACATCTCCATACATATCGGTAACTCTTTGCAGAATCAATACCACCATAATATCTCCAATATTGATCAGGTTTGCATAAGTATACGCGTCCTTCTGATTTGCAAGCCGCTGCATCTGACGAATGGTTGAGGATTGTGTATAGCCCTGATCAAATATTTTACCCTGGTAATCGGTAAAATTTGCGGCATTGATGTACTTATCTCCATTGTTGTAATAATTATATGTGGAAGCAAGTACCTGCATCATGGTGCTTTCATAAAGCAGCTGGTAGTAGCCGATATTGGCATAGTTAAATTGTGCAGTAGATAGCAGGTAATTAGGGTCATAATTGCTACCTGAAGATTTGGTGGGATCTGTATTGATCTGGTCCAGCTGGCTTTTTGTACAAGCAGCCATGAACAAACATCCAAACAGCGCCATTAAATATAATTTTCGCCTTCTCATTTATCTCAGTTTAAAATTCATATTAATTCCAAAAGTTCGGACTGCAGGTAAAGAAGCACCCTCTATACCCGCATAAGCGAGGCTTGAAGCAAATTGCGACTCAGGATCAATATTATGCGTATACTTTAAAAATGTCAATAAATTACGACCGACCAGATCTATAGAAACCGTTTTAAATACTTTGGTAAAACGCGGCACAAAAGTATATCCAAAAGTAAGCTGTCTTAATTTGATAAAACTTCCATTGAGTACAGACAGAGCCGATATGTTACTGGCCAGTTGCGGATAATAGGTATAGGCGGGCACATTTATCGTATTGATAGAGCCATCTGCTAATACACCCTTTGCAACAATCCCTTCTTCCCTGCCCACCAGGGTTGCTTTATTCAATCCATATACATAGGAATAATTTTCACTGGCAGAAAGTACTTTGTTACCAAATTTAAAATCAATCAGTCCGGAAAGTCTGAAATTCTTATAAGATAAAGTATTACTCAGTCCTCCATAATAAGTAGGCAAAGTTCCCCCCATAGGTTTAAACTCCCCTCGCATGGGAATCCCTGTATTGTCTATAAGGATATTTCCCTGCTGGTCTCTCTTATAATCGTAGGCCATGATTTGTGTAATGGACTGCCCGACAACCAGTGCAGTGTTGGCATTTAAAGGCCTGTATTTTCCTGTCAGAATATAATTACTGGAACCGTCAATGGAGATTAATTTATTATCAACATGGCTCATATTAAATGAAATGTCCCATTTGAATGCATTACCTTTTATTGGTACACCATACAACAAAATTTCAATCCCTGTATTCCTGGTCTTTCCAAGGTTTACATAAGAAGAATTGAAACCTGTGGTTACAGACTGCTCAACGTTGGTGATCTCATTATTGGTGATCCGGTGAAAATAGGTTAAATCCAAACCCAAACGGCTGTTGAGAAAGATCAGATTTATACCTGTTTCATATTCATTTAATATAAAAGGTTTAAGATTATAATTTGGCAGTATTCTGGAAAAATTACCTAATGGTGTTCCATTTACAGAGGTACTAGAAGAATAATAAGTCTCAGTTGCATAAGGCAGTGCGGGTTCACCACTTGTTTTAGCAAAACTCATTCTTAGTTTTCCATAGTCCAGACCTGGCAGATGCATCAATTCTGAAAACACGAAACTTCCGGAAAAGCCAGGAACAAATATCCCTCGGTTACTGGATGGCAGGGTTGAATAGATATCATATCGTCCTGTAGCAGAGAAATTCAGATATTTTCGGTAAGAAAGATCCATGGTATAATACGCCGATTCAGTGGCCAGTTCAAGCACTGTATAATTTGAATTTATACTTTGCAGATTAGAAGGGATATATAAATAGGGTGTTACGAACTGTGCCCCTACGTAGCCCAGTGTTTCAGCCCTCCGTTTTCTAAAATTTGCTCCCGCTGAAATATCCAGGTCCCAGTATTCGTTGAGCTTTTTTTTTGCGACCATCAAAACATCCGCATTCAGTTCGGAGGTCTGTACTTCATTTAAAGCGTTAAGTGCTCCTTGTTGGTTGATCGTAAAAGCGGTGCCGGTAGGGAGAACATTCAGCAAATGATCATTGCTCACATCATATCCAAACCTTCCCTGAACATAGACATGATCTGAAAAATTGTATTTCGCTGTTGTTGCAGAAATAAAACGGTTTCTTCTCGTATCATCCACTTGTTTGTTGATGACAAAGTATGGATTGGTTTTATACTCATCATTATTCCACCCGGTCTCTACTCCTGTCATCAGGTTATAGCCTGGTGCAAGATTTGACTGCTTCGCACTTGTGGCGAGGAACTGAATTCCATAATTTGGGTTAAGGGGTCCATCACTCAGGTAGGACCTGTTCTTACCCATTTCGTAAATATAATTTCCGATAAAACTGATGTTTAACCGGGGATTGATGGTATAGGCCGCATTCAGATTAAAGGTTTTCCTGTTCAGATTACTGTTTTTGATCACTGAATTTTGGTCCAGATTAGATGCCGAAATCCTAAAGGTAGCTTTCGCTGTTCCCCCCGAGGCAGAAACCGTATTTACCCAGGCTGGTGCAGTCCGGTAAAACTGAGCGATGTTATCTTTTACAGGAGAATAAGGATTGAGCTGTCCGTTAAACTGGATAACAGATTTTCCATCCATTTTCTCTCCCCAACTCAATAGACCTGACGCGATGGCACTTCCAATATCTGAAGGTCTTCTATTCTGTGCACCCTGACCATACACATACTGGTAATCTGTATTATTGATAGCCCGGTCAAAAGACAAGTTCATATTGTACTCCAATTCCGGGCTTGTGTTGATACTTCCTGTTTTAGTGGTCACCAGAATTACCCCGTTTGCTGCTCTGGCTCCATAGAGTGCAGAAGCTGCAGAGCCTTTTAAAACGGTAACGGAATGAATATCATCTGGATTTATATTACTGATTCCGTCTCCATAATCTGCTCCCCCATATTCTGTTGCACTTCCTCTTTGCGTGTTGTCGATAGGAATACCATTTAAAACATACAAAGGAGATCCTGCGCTCATACTTGCCGCCCCTCTTAATAGTAAACGGGAAGAGGATCCTGGGCCTCCGTTTACACTACTGACATTCAGGCCCGCGACTTTACCTTCCAGGGAAAGCACAAAATTGCTTTCCCTGGCCCGGGTAAACTCTTCCCCCTTTATGGTCGTTACCGAATAACCTATCCGTTTTTCTTCTTTCGGAATATTTAATGCTGTCACAACAACTTCATGCAGTTGATTAGAATCTGTTTTTAAAACTACCTGAACAAGTGCTACCGGATGTTCAGCAAGCGATATGCTTTGGGTCTGGTACCCAATATGGGAGATCGTCAAAGTTTCATGCAAGTTCAGGTTCATGCTGAACCGGCCTTTATCATCTGAAGATGTTCCATAGCCGGTAGGATTGATCCTTATTGATGCATTTTGAACAGGTTTACCTTTTTGATCACGAACGAGACCTGTAATGGTATTTTTCGCTACTTCCTCGTGTGCCACACTGATCACAATCAGCGCATTGGGAAGTAAGGTACAGGTATATCCCGTATTTTTCAACAGCTCTTCCAGCAGGGGTAAAACTTCTTTATCTCTGACCTGAATGTTCATATCCTTTTTAGGTAAATGCCCCTGATTATAAACGAAATGATAAGTCGTTTGCTTTTTGATCGCATTGATCACTTTTTCAAAATTATTGGTATGAAGGGTCAGGTTCACTTTTGTCTGGGCATGGGCATTTGTAAAAAGCAGCAGGATGATGATCATTACTGTTGTTAGCCTCATTTGACAGATTGTGAATTTGGTATAGGTAAAGTTCAGCAATACAAATGAATTTCCCTAGATGTAAACCTAATAAAGGTAGACATTGTTGCCCTTTATCCTGTAACGGAAAGGTGTAACAAGTTGCAGGGAGAACAGGGCCTGGTTTAAGGTTTCTTTTTCAAATTCACCCGTAAATTTAAGGTCACGGAGACCATTATTGGTAAAAACAATTTTAACCCCGTACTTTCTGGAGAGTTGATTCGCAATAGTCTCAAAGGTTTCATTTCTGAAAGCAAGTTTATTTGTCATCCAGAGTATTTCCATAATACTGCTATCCTGCTGGTTATAATAACTCTGTTTCTCTAAATGATAATTAGAATCTTTAAGTACAATTTTATCTGTTGGCTTTAACAACACCTTTTCATTTGGATTGTCTGGAAAAGTAACCTGGATACTTCCCCTAATCAGGGTCGCCTCTTCTGTACGATCGCTCATATAGGACTTCACATTAAATGCTGTGCCCAGAACGCGGATGTTCATTTTATCGGTATGGACAATAAATGGATGCTTATGGTCACTGGTTACCTCAAAATATGCCTCACCAGTTAAAAATACTTCTCTGTTATTTCCTTTAAATGCAACGGGATATTTTAAAACGGATCCGGAGTTAAGCGTTACCTTTGTACCATCCGGAAGATGCAGACTGGAAAGCAGACGGCTTGGGGTTTCAAGCTGTTTCCATTCTGTTTCAACCTTATCAGAAAATTTGCCGGAGAAAACTTTATAAATTCCGGCAGAAACGATAAAAATAAATAATACAGCGGCTATTTTTTGCACCAGAGAAAACTGGCTTTTCATTCTCCTTACTTGTACAGAAGCCTTTGCCTCCCTTTCCGGAATATCTGTCCTGCTTTTGATCCCTTCAAAAATATCGGCAATGCGGTCATAAGGCTTTTCATCCTGCTGCCAATACATCACAAGGGATTCATATTCCTTTCTATAGGCTTCGTTTGAAGAGATAAGCTTGCTGAATTCTGCTAATTCTTCCGCATTGATCTCTCCCGACAATTTTTTTCCTAATAATTCCGTGAATCGCTCTTCTGTCATTGGTGTTGGGTATACAATTAGTTAGATACCTTTTTTGGTAAAAAATGCCTACAGCATTAAAAAAAATAATTAATTAGATAAACAGCGAGCGCAATACTTAAGATTTTATTTCCAGGATCGTCTTTTAAGAGAGCCTGCTTATAGGATTGTAAAACGAGCCTCAATTTGGCTATAGCCCTAAAAAGTTGTGTTTGTACAGTTCTTGGTGATATTTCCAGAATCTCGGCCACTTCTTTATATCGCAATCCATTTTCCTTAATAAGTCTGAACACCATTTTGGCTTGCATGGGCAGAGTTTCAATAGCCTGGTCCAGACGGTGGTGCATCTCCTTCCTTTCTATGATCTCCTGCGGATCAGCGGTGTCAACCAGGAGAATGTTGCCAGAATCCTCTATTTCTACCAAATGTATGCTGGAGTATTTTTTATTGTGTTTAAGCGACTGGTTTTTTACAGCAACAAACAGATAGGTTTCAGGAAATTCTATATCCATCAGTTTTTTTCTGTTGTTCCAACACTTTACAAAGATCTCGGAAACAATTTCCTCGGCAGCCTGCCGGTGAGAAGTATAGTGAATGCAAAATTTAATCAGCTTGTTAAACAAGGCGTAATAGAGGCTTTCAAATGCTTTTGTATCGTCATCTGAACAAAATCTTTTCCAAAGCTCTGTTAAATCGGGTTTCAAATCAACTGGTTATAGGGATGCAAATTAAGAATTAAATTTTGAATTTATCGAGGATTAGTTTGAAACAGGAAGCATCTATAAATCAGATCTCTGGAAAAATAAACTGACACAGATAAAAAAAATAAAATTTGTTGTAGGCAATTTCTTTCTAAAAGGGATTCATCCTTTTATACCGGCAGGAATTTACGCAATTCCTCCGGTCACTAATCAACAAATATAAACTTACGAGTATGAAAAAAACATTACAATGTACTTTTTTGCTGCTCTGTGCTACCGCAAGTACCTTTGCAGGTACAGATACGGAGGCATCAGCGAAGACCTTCATGCACCGGTCTGCCAGAATCGCAGCAAATCCTGTTCAGGAATTTAAGCAGGATGCAGTTCATGGAACAGTAAAGGACAATACCGGAACCACTCTCATCGGTGTTACCGTAATTGTCAAAGGCACCAAAACCGGCACACAAACCGATGCAAACGGACAGTTTACCCTAGCGGCAAAACCAGGAGATGTACTGGTATTCAGTTATCTTGGATACAAAAGCCAGGAAGTAACAGTTGGCGCTACTAAAACGATTAATGTTACTTTAGAGAACGACAATAATGTATTGAATGAGGTCGTAGTAACAGCATTGGGTATTAAAAAAGCCACAAAATCCTTAACTTATAACGTCCAGACCTTGGGCAGCAATACGGTAAACGATGTCAAAGATCCGAGTTTTGTAAATAGTTTAACCGGTAAAGTTGCAGGTTTAACCTTAACGCATTCATCAGCACCCGGGGGATCAACAAAAGCGGTTCTTCGTGGAAGCAAATCAATTGCAGGAAATAACAACGCCCTTTATGTAGTTGATGGTGTGCCCCTGCCAAGTTTATCAGGGTCGGCACTATCTGATGGCTTCCAGCTCTCCGATTCTGGCGATGGTATTGCAAACCTCAATCCCGACGATATTGAAGAGATCAGCGTATTGAGCGGAGCTTCTGCTGCTGCTTTATATGGCGGACAAGCATCTAATGGTGTAATTTTAATTACGACAAAAAAAGGCAAGATCGGTCGGCCATCCATTAACTTTAATTCCAGCGCGACATTTGATAAACCATTTATTCTGCCAAAAGTTCAAAACACTTATGGGGCAATGAACACAGGCGATTTTAGTGGTTGGGGAACAAAAGCCTCTACTCCGGGAAACTACAATCCTAAAGATTTCTTTAATACAGGTAAAACATTTACAAATTCTATTTCCATTTCTGGTGGTACAGAAAAAAACCAAAGTTATTTCTCTGCAGCAGCAACAAATGCACAAGGAATTATACCAAATAATAAACTAGACAGGTACAATTTTGCTTACAGGAATACAACTTCCTTTTTTGACGATAAGTTAAAGCTGGACGCGAATGTGGAATATACGTCCCAGAACTTGCAAAATATGCCGGGACAAGGTATATACTTTAACCCTCTGACCGCCGTATACCTGTTTCCGGGTGCCTCCGCCGATTTTAACCAATATAAAACTTACGAAATATCTGACCCAACAAGGAATATCAATGTACAAAACTGGCCATCTACTTACTTTGTAAATGACCTCGCTCTGCAAAATCCATACTGGACGGCAAACAGAGATGTCTTTGCAACACAAAGAAACAGGATTTTAGGATCAGTTACTGCCAAGTATAATTTTACCAGCTATCTGAATTTACAGGGCCGGATGAAAATAGACAGGACAACAGATTTTGGTACAGATAAAATTTACGCTACGACCATCCCTATCTTAGCAAAAAACAGTTTAAATGGTGCTTATACGGAACGAAACAACCTTAATAGCCAGACTTATGCAGATTTGTTGTTAAATTTCAATAAGACCTTTGATCAATTTAGTCTAAATGCCACAGCTGGTACGAGTATTTTAAACAACAAAATTAGAACAACCAGTATAGGCGGACCATTAGATACTTATAAAATACCTAATTTCTTCAGTTTGTATAACATCAACCCGGCACAACTCTCCATTAATCCGGTGCCATACGGATATGTAGCTAACCCAGATTATAGAAATCAGAATAAAGCTGTGTTTTTCACAGGAACTTTAGGGTATCACAATTATTTGTTTTTAGATGTAACAGGCCGGAATGACTGGAATTCAACTTTACCAAAACCATTTTTTTATCCATCTGTTGGTTTAAGCGCTGTAGTTAGTGAAATGGTCAAATTACCGGAAGCAATCTCCTTTGCTAAATTAAGGGTGTCTTACGCCCAGGTGGGAAATGCCATTCCCGATCAATATGCCTATGCTGCCGCTGCTGCAACTTATCCAATCTCAAACAGCGGGATCAGTTTGAGTAAAGGTTCTTCATTAGGCGCAGACCTGAAACCGGAAAAAACAAAATCTTTTGAGGTTGGTATGGATTTGAAATTTATGCAGAATAAGTTGAGCTTCATGGCTACTTATTATAGAACAAATACATTTAATCAATTTTTCCGGCTAAATCCGGCAAATTCAACAGGAGTTGCATTTTACGATTTCAACGGTGGACAAGTTAGAAACCAGGGATTGGAATCCTCATTAAGTTACAATGGCGATTTTGGCGATGTGAAGTGGACACCAACTATTAATTTCTCTTTTAACCGTAACAAAATTATCTCTGTATTAAATTATATTGATCCATCTACCGGATTGCCGGCCCAGGTTGGAAATTTCCCGCTAGGGGGCAGCTCATATATCCGTGAAGGTGGCTCTTATGGAGATATTGGATTGTATGATTATGAGCGCAATCCAAATGGAAGTCTGGCCCTGGACAGC
>NZ_DATMRL010000034.1:0-15526 GCF_035566355.1 Pedobacter sp. | reverse complement strand
ATACACCTCTCTGTTATTATTGGTCAGGTAGAACAACTCTTAGAAATTGTGATACCCGAATTGATTATAGAAAATATCCCCTTCCAGTTTGTACAAGACAAACTCACGGCAAAGAGTATACTGAATGGTTTTATAGGCATTAGTGAACTAGGCAAGATTATAAAAATCTATTTCTCTGACCAGGAAAGCGCCAGAAAAACAGCCATCAGATTGGTACATCTTACCCCGCAGTTTTATGGACCTGCCATACCTGGTGATGCACAGCTCAGCGAAAGCATCTATGTGCCAGCAAAACAGGCCACACTATACGGATCACTGGTCAAAACACCAGAAAAAAGCGGCAAAATAATACAAGGAAAATACTACCCAAAAGAAGTAATCAAGGCCGATATTAAAGGCAGCGTCATTAGAGCCTTTTACATCAAAGGATTTTTAAACATAGGCAGTTGCATTATAAAACAAGGCCACAAAGCCATGTGGGCAGATGAACACGGGCAAGACATAGGGCATCGGTTAAGATCACAACACCAGATACACCAAGACCTGAAAGGTACTATACACATACCCGAAATTATAGACCTCTTTACACACAATGGAGATACCTATCTGGCTATGGAATACATTAAAGGCGTATCCTTAGAAACGAAGATCAGCACTATTTATCAAGGCAGGCATTGGCAACACCTGGAACAAAAAGCACAACAGCACATCATCAATTACCTGCTGCGGATATTGGAGATCATTGAAAAGCTACATGAGAAAGGCTATATACACAGAGACTTAACCCCAGTAAATTTCATGATCAATAAAAAGGATGAAATCTATTTGATTGATATGGAAATGGCCTATTCAATTGCAGCCAAACACCCCGCTTTTAACGGCGGAACAGAAGGCTTTATGTCTAAAGAACAACATGAGGAAGAAGCACCCATCTTTGAAGATGATATTTATGGCTTTGGAGCCTTGATGATTGCATCATTTACCAATATGCCCCCCTTAAAGTTGGATCGGCAACATGCACAGCAACTCTCCAAATCCTTGACCTACTTTGTAGGCAACGAACGTTTAGCCCAGGTAATTAGCACTTGCTTTGATCAACCAGCCCAAAGGCCGAGCCTTAAACAATTGGCCTCAGAACTGGCAAAGTTTAGAATGACCCTGGCAGATGTAAAAGATAGGAAGGCCAGCGCAACACCTGCAAGGAATACCCAGAGTTTGCACCAGGTTATAGCAAGTGCCATAAACGGCCTGAGTGTAGAACAGTTCTCTACCATAGGCCAAGTATTTGGTGCAACAAAGCAAGCAGAACACGGTGTAAGCAATGTTAAATACATACGCTTTGCCGCCAGCGGCGTACTTTGCCCCATCACGGGTATTTTGGCTCTGCTATCTCGTCCATTTCTTAAAGGAGATCAGGTCCAAGATCTTCGGGAATTTGTTACACCGCTGATGCCCTATTTTGAAAGCTCTTTTTTAAATCGATATCATCCAGAGCAACCAGGTCTTTTAAATGGAAATGCAGGATTGGCTTTAACATTGGGCTATGCCATTAAAGCAAAGCTCCTTCCTGCATCCCATAGCTATAGAGATTATTTAGTGCAATGTTTTAGTACTGATGCCACAACCTTTGATATGGCAGAAGGCATCGCAGGACAAGGCTTAGCCTGGATCTTATTAAAAGACTATATACCGACAGAACTTTTTCAGCAAAAGCTCCAGCATTATACCACCTTACTGCTCCGGCAACAGCAGAAACAAGGAAGTTGGACCATAGACAGTACCCCAGAAGAAAAACACCTTACACTGGGCCTTGCAATGGGCCAAGCAGGTATCGTTTTATTTCTACTGGAATGCTACCAGCTTTTTCCAAATCAAAGTTTAAAACAATCCATAGAAATAGGGATCAACAGTATTCAACAAGAGATAGGAAGAGTAAAAAAAGACGATACGCTGTTTTACGGAAAAACAGGAATAGCCCTACTGTATATCCAAGCATATAAATATTGCAAAAAGGAGGCTTATAAACAAGCAGCAGAAAAAGTCTTAGCTTCTTTACCAAGTTTACAGATCAGGCCAGATTATAGCTTTGCTTTGGGTTTATCGGGATTGGGGATCACTTATGTAGAAGCAGCCAAAGTGTTAGGTGATGAAAGATGGAAACGTGAAGCAGAATGGATAGCCGGATTATGCTTGGCTACCTTTCATCAGGCAGAAGAAGATAAAGGATATTGGAATGTGGATGGAGTAGATAATTATGACTCAGGTTTTTTAACAGGTACTACGGGGGTGATTTATTTTTTAATGCAGTATGCGGATTTGATTAGTAAAGATTCTTTGTAGCTATATAGAATAAAGTCCTTTCAACAGAAAGGCAAAGGGGAATACCGAAAACCTGTAATAGAGTAGGTCCATTTTTAAAAATTAAAAATTTCAGTTATGAAAATTTCAAAAGACATTGCTGGCATTACTATAATGCTGTTAGCAGCAGTAGGTGCATTTGCAACCACTACGCATCAAAGATCTAATACTTATTTCTACCAATCTGGTAGTGGAGGTTGTAAGTCCATTACTCGCGACTTTAGTTGTATCCCAGGTGGAACAGGTTGCACATCTGTTGTAGGAACAGGAGCACAACCTAAACAACTATTCCTTTCACAGTTGACAGTAAATACCTGTAGAACACCATTAAAAGTAGCTTAAATTCAAAAGTCTTTCTATAGAAAAAGGGGCCACCGAAAACCTTAATAAAAGAGTAGGTGAATTTTCTAAACTTCAAACATTAAATGTATGCCGATTTCAAAAAAAATACTGGGTGTTACTACCTTGTTATTAGCCGCAGTAGGGGCATTTGCGACTGCAACACACCAGAGAAATAATACATATTTTTATATCTCTGGGAGTACCGGTAGTCCTTGTAAGCCAATAGATGTAACGTTTGATTGTATTACTGGTGCATCCGGTTGTACATTAACAGTTGGAACTGGTGCGCAGCCGAAACAGCTGTTTCACAGTAAAGCAACTGGAACAAATCTTTGCAGAACCCTTTTACATACATGATAAAAATTGGTTTTTATTTTAATAGTTTACTGTGCCAGAAGGTAAATGCTGGCACAGTAAACTATTTATTTAAAAAGAATTAATTAGAATCTTTAATAACTAATACTTTCATTCTCCTCTTTGCTGGACGTAAATCAAGGCCATTTAAATTTAATGCTTTATTGACAGAAATCAAATCAGTAGATAAAACACTTCCTAATTTTAGATTTATATTTCCAGTTAAACCAGTTTCATTTATAATTCTTGGAGTGTTCAACAAATCATGACCAATAATTCTACAAATATCATCAATCGGTATATCTTGAAATATTCCTACTCGTCCATTAGCCCAATTAAGCAAGCGCTTTTGTTTTTTTTGTAACTCACTAATTTTAGTTTTATCTAGTAAAGTTAATATAAGACATGGCACCTCCCTAAATTCCACTTTTCCGTTATATCCAAAATAGTTTGTCAGGTCACCTTGCATAACTTTCATCATCTTTTCTTTTGTTGCATTTTGATAAGGGATTGTTAAACTATAGGAGTACATATTTTTGGCGTCTCCTCCCGTTGTAAAATTAAATAAAGATGAATCTCTCACTTCCAGAATTGGCCTTGCATAGTAATCAAAATCCGTCATACATGTACCCCTGTAGGCAAAATCATATAAAACATTCAAAGGCATTTTTATGCAAGTAAAACTTGCCTGATGAATTGCCTTTATATTGAAATCAATATCTCCACCGGCATAAGGGTTAGACATACCTGGTTTCCATTCGACTAATAAAGTACGATAATTAAAGGAAGTATCTGTTCCTCCATTATCATTAATTAGAAAAGGTTTATCTGGATTATAAGCTAATTTTTCCCTCTGCATACCTTTAAAGCTCCTATCTTCAACGTCAAAATCTCTTTTTGTAATGAATTTCTTAATGTTATCTTCATTAAGATCATCACTAGAAGTAATGGCCTTAATAATTCCTTCTTTGTCCACCCATATTAAATGTGGAACTCCCTGCCCAGGAGGAATTATTCTTTTCATTGTAGTAGAATCAAAGGCAGCAATTAATTGAAGTTGATATTTAGATTGTAATTTTTCGTACAATGGTTTAATTTGATTTTCTTTATCTGCGTATCCTACTAGAACCATATTCAAATTATCTTTAAATTGCTTCTGAATTTGATTAGTATGTGGGAAACTTTTTATACAACTCATACAGGTTTTACTCCAAAAATCAAAGATTACATATTGCCCTTTAAAATCTTTTACAGAAAGCATACTTTTGGAATAATGTTGAACATCTTGTAAGGTAAAATTTGGACATGGTTTACCAACTTCTGGATATTGCAATTCCCTCTCTTGGGCTTTAATATATATACTTCCCATAACAAGTAATAGAAGTATAATAATGGTTTTATTTATTTTCATGATTTGTTTATTGAAAAGATTCTCTCTTTGGTACTTGAATAGGTAAATACACCCAAAAATTAAAATCCTTAACCGGCAAGCACATTTGTTCATTACAGGCCATGTAAGAAATTTTACAGGAAACTTTTACGGTACCTTTTCCTGTAAAAGCGATATTTTGAACAAAATCCACCTGATCTTTATAATAGTATTGGGTAATATCAAGTACTTCTACTAACTGTTTCTCTTTATTTCCTTTTTCAATAGGCTTTCCCAATAAATGAATACTCTTTGGAAAAGAAAATTCTAACTTAGTGGGAGTAGACAGGGCATCTTTAGGTTGTTGCTGAGCATAAATGTGCCAATCTTTTAAAATTTTGGCTCGTACTATTAATTTATACTCATCATTCCTGTTTTTAATTACCTTGTAGCTCCATTTAACAGGATCTTGAACGATCTGAGAACAAACAGTAAAAGAGATAAATAACGCAGCTAAGAATATAAATGAGGCTTTCATCGTTTTGTATTTAATTATATCCCGTATTTTGAGAAAGATTTACATCATTCTGTAATTCTGTTTGAGGAATGGGCCATAACTGTTTGTAACTACTCCATGTGCCGCCCTTTAATGGACAAACTTGCATCATCACTGCATCAACATTTCCTGTTCTTTTTAAGTCTAACCAACGATGACCATACTCTGTAAATAACTCCACCTGTCTTTCACGAAGAATGACTGTTAGTAAATCCGCTTTATTGATATTCGGATTGGTGTCTTTAATCAAAGTAAGTCCTGCGCGATTTCTAATAACGTCTGTGTCACCAATAGCTCCAGATAAAGTTCCCTGTTGTGCTCTCGCCTCAGCTCTAATTAAATATTGTTCACTTAAACGAAGCGGGGTAGTGTATTCCGTTATAGTGGAAGAACCTTTTTCTTTATATTTATAAGGAAAATAATATACCTGTGTGCCACTGGTAAAGCTACTGATCCAATTAATTTTTCTTAGGTCTCCAGGCTCAAAAGCATTCAATAGCTGAGTACTGACAGTAGCATTATTGGTTAGCCCGCTTGCAGGGACTTTACCTAGATTAAAGTAGGCACCTTCATACGTATTTCCTATACTGGAAGGCATAGGCATCATAATTTGCCATATAGCCTCAGAACTTGTTTTTAGGAATACATTGTTAATAGAGGCAATCTTATATAGTGAAACATAGTTAATTACTTTAGTGGCTTCCTGCTCCGCAGCTGCATAATTGCCAGCATACAAATAAACACGGGCAAGTAAAGCCGCAGCTGCATATTGATTAGGTCTAATCCGATCAGTAGTGGTTGCTACTGACGTTCCATCAACATAATTCACATTCAAATCTGCTTCTGCTTTAACCAGGTCTGCAATCATTTGATTATATAACTGATCTTTCGAAGCATTAGACGCTTTAGAATTGATCGTGTAGTCTGTAGTTGTAACTAAAGGTACATTACCGAAAAGGTTAGTTAGATAAAAAGTCCAATAAGCCCTAATAAATAAAGCCTCAGCCATCAATTGCTTTTTAACAGCAGGACTTAATTGTGTTGAAGTATTACAGCCTTCCCAAACAGCGTTTGCCTGATAGATATAGTTGTAACCAAGTTTCCAATAATTTGGAGTAGTAGCCTCAATAGCATTTAATGCGTTCTTATACATTTGTACCATACTAGTAGAAGTTGAGTAATTTTTTAATTCATCAGCTTCGAGACCAGTTTGTAAAGAAAAAGTATAAGGTAAGGTACTGTCGTTATTCATTCTTGAATAAATGCCCGTTAATGCAGCAATGGCAGATTCATTGTTATCAAAGACTTTTACAGTAACCAGCTGTGTCGTTGGTGGATCAATTTCTACAAATTTCTTACACGATTCTAAGAACAGGCTACAGGAAATGATGAGCATGTAAGCATATATAGTTTTCATAATAATCGGATTAAGGTTAAATATTTTATAAACTAAACTGTACACCAGCTGTGACCATACGTAAGGGAGGCAAAGTAACGAAGCCACCTCCTAAAGTTTCCGGGTCTAAGCCCTTATATCCCGTAATGGTAAACAAGTTTTGGCACTGCATATATATCTTGCCTCCTTTAATAAACCTGATTTGCTGCCATTTATGAGGAAAACTCCAAGCAAGTGAAACATTTTTACACCGGATAAAAGAAGCGTCTGTAATAGTTGCATCACTAGAATTAAATAAACTATTAGTAGGATAAAAAGCCCCCCCGTAATTTTGAGAAAAGGGTTGAAGATTATTAGCAGTTAATATACCCTTGGGCTGGTTACTCATTATACCAGGCATTACACTAAATAAAAAATTTCTTCCTGTTTGCTTGGTGAAAGATAACAAAACATCTAGCTGCCAGCTTTTGTATTTAAACGTATTATTTAAGCCTCCATAAAAATCTTGGCCAGCGAAAATGGGTATCCTATCTTTTTGGAAAGTGATATTTCCGTCTCCATTTTGATCCTGGAAAGTATATAATCCTGTTGATGAATTGATACCTGTATACTGATATAAATAATTAACAAATAACGATTGCCCAATTGCATATTTAGTTGCATAACTTGAAGCCAATATATTAGGGAATGAAACCAGCTTATTTCTAGGAACAGCGATATTAAAAGAACTCTCCCAACTAAAATTTTTATTTTTAAAGTTTATAGTGGTTAAATCGATTTCTATACCCTTGTTTTGTACCACTGCGGGTAAATTTGCCTGAATTTTATCGAATCCGGTCACAGTTGGTAGGCTATATCCTACTAACTGATTACTCGTTCTATTTCTATACCAACTTACGTTTAGGTTAATGCGATCCTTCAATAATCCTAGTTCAATACCTGCTTCAATTTTGTTTACTTTTTCCCAACCATAATATGGATTGGTGAGTTGAGTAGGATATAATCCGTTAGTTCCTTGATAGCTAGTTGAGTAAGAAGAATAGGTACTTAGATATTGATAATCTGGTAATTTGTCATTCCCTGTACTACCAATACTCGCGCGTAGTTTACCAAAACTAATAAAGGGTAAATTCTGAGTAATGAAATTTTCTTTTCCAAATAGCCAAGCTGCTCCTATCGCTCCAAAATTTCCGAATTGTTTACCAGGTCCAAATCTTGAACTACCATCTCTTCTACCAGTTAAATTTAAAATATATTTATCTTCCAGATTGTAACTTATCCTAGAATAAAGAGCATTATAACGATATTGACTATTTGTAGTTTGATTGATAACTGCTATTGAAGCGCCAAGAAGATTTTCAATTAAAGCATCATTTGAAAATCCGATACCAGTCTGTGAAAGTCCTTTTTGTGCATTCTCTTGAAAGGTAGAACCAACTAATACATCTAACTTTCCTCTCCATATATTTTTATTATATGAAACCTGTGGCTCTATAATCCATGTGCTGGTAATACTATTACTTTGGTCATTTTCTCTCCCTAATGTTGGATCAGAATAGTAAATCAAAGTTGCAGGATTTACACTTGTGAGAGGTATTAAACGGAGCTGATTTAATTCATTTCTATTATATCCGAAACTGCTTTTAAGTTGTAATCCTGGTATAATCTGATAGGACAATGCTAAATTTGAAATCAGGTTATTGGTAGTCTCTTTATATGTTTGTAGCGTTGCCGCTAATGGATTAACAAAAGTACCATTAGCCCAATTTAAATTTCCATTTGCATCATATAAAGCTGGAGCATTTGGTGGTAATAAAATATTATTAGCTAAATCTACACTAGGAAGACGATACAGATTCGCGATATAGCCTCCTGAAAATACTGCTTGAAATTTTTTATTCTCCGAAGTATGAGTAATGGTAACTTGTCCATTTCCTTTTGTGCTTTTCTGGTCCCCAGCAAATACGGTTCCTTCACTGCGATAGCCACCACTTAATCTAAATTGTGTCAATTCATTACCTCCAGATAGTGCGGCCTGAACATCGGTTACTTTTGCAGTTCCACCTATTAGAACTTTCTGCCAATCTGTATACCTGTTTTTATCCCAAGTTCCATTCACATCATAATCATAAGAAGCAGGAGTAGCCTTGTCATTATCAAATGCCTTTTGACGCATGGCTAAATACTCAGGGGTATTCAGCAAATCTAATTTACGATCTGGTTTCCCACCCCCAGTATATATATTTACATCTATTTTGCTTTGTCCTGATCGTCCCTTTTTTGTAGTGATCAAAATTACTCCGTTCGCGCCACGAGATCCATAGATTGCTGTTGCATCTGCGTCTTTTAATACTTCTATACGCTCAATATCGTTTAAATTCAAATCATTTAATGGACTCGTATTTCCTCCTGCACCAGTAGATAAAGAGGTCATATTTAAAGGATTTGAATTAAATGGAACACCATCAATAATGTACAAAGGATCATTACCATTCGCAATACTGTTTTGTCCTCTTAATCTCACGGTTACTGATCTACCAGGGGCTCCACTAGTTTGCTGAATAAACAGCCCCGGAACTCTACCTTCTAATGCCAATAATGGGTCACTTACCGGATTCTTTTCTAAATCCACAGCAGAAACAGTAGATACGTTACCCGTGTTCAATTCTTTTGTCGTGGTGTAATATCCTTTATTAATCACCACCTCATTCAAATCACCGGCTTTACGCTCTAAACGTATATTCATATACGTTCTACTGGCTTTTACGGTAACAGGCAAGTAACCTATAAAAGAGATCACTACATCAGTTCCTTCTTCTACACCAGACAAGGAAAACTCCCCCTTACTATTGGTTAACGTTGCTTTTCCATTCGCTTTAACCGTAGCACCAGGTAAAGGCGCTCCTTCTTCATCTACCACTTTTCCAGAGAAGGTAATAGACTTCAAAAAAGACTTTACCTTTTCAAATAAACCAGGTTCTTCTTTTTTTCTGATGGTAATGATTTTATTCTCCAGCTTATAGGTAAAAGGCTGGTCCATGAAAATGGCATTTAATGTTTCTTCAATGTTCGCTTCATTTACCGTAACAGTAACAGGTTTGGCGATGGTTAGCATGGAACTATTGAATAGGAAATTATAGCCGCTTTGCTTACGGATGCTTTGCAGCACCTCTCGTAAGGGTGCATTCTTATAAGATAAACTGATCTTCTGAGAATAGACAGATGCAGAAACGTTTAAACTTAATATCAGCACAACAATAAACAATTTCATGGCTACGCAATATTTAATGATCTGTGGACTAAACGTAGGCCCAGCGCTTTTTTTAAGCCATAGGCGTACTCTTTCAATGAATATATTATTCATATCTTTGGTTGTTAGTTGGTTGGTTAAAATTGGTTGGTTACTCGACTTATTTATACAACACTGACTTTGATAACCGGGGTGTGCAACCACCCCGGTTTATTCAGCTTTTGCATTTTTATTTTTTGTGAGAAAATAATTACGGTTAGCTTCTAATCATAATCCTCCTTCCTTCTAACTTCAGTTTCACATCACTGCCTTGTTCAATGGCTTTAAGTACTTCCTGCAAACTGACCTTTCTTGAAATTTCACCTTCAAAGTTTTGATCCGGGAGTTTGTCGTAATCTACTTCTACATCATACCAGCGGGCAACCTGCGTTAATACAGATTTTAAGCTGGTTTTTGTAAATACAAACAAACCATCCGTCCAGGCAATCACATCAGCCGCATTGACTGAATTTACCTGCAAGTCTGAGGCACTTACGGTTGATTGCTGCCCAGGTTTGAGGATAGCTTTTTTAACGCCCGTTGTCGTCAGTATTTGTACTGATCCTTCGGCTAATGTGGTCTTTGTCGGTTCGTCAGGATAACTGGACACATTGAAATGTGTACCGAGTACCTTAACAGATTGTTGGAGACACGTTACAATAAAGGGATGGCTAGGGTTCTTTGTAATCTCAAAATACGCCTCACCGGTTAAAGTTACCCGGCGTTCTGTTCCGGTAAAATTAACGGGGTATTTTAGGCTACTGGCGGCATTCAAATACACTTTGCTACCATCAGGGAGTATCACCTGATATTGCCCCCCTTTGGGGGTTGTAATGGTGTTTATAGCCGATATACCAGGGGTTTGAACAACAGTATATACTTTTTGGCTACTATCAAGTGCTATTTGTTTGCCACTAGCCAGGGTTAATATCGCCCGGTTGGTACCCGGCGGTATGTCCTTCACGGTAGCATATGTGCTGGAGGTGGTTTTATGGTGGCTAAAGTAAATGGCGCTGGTGGCTAAAACCAAAGCTATAGCCGCAGCACACGCCCATTTATGCGCGGGTTTTAGCTTAAAGGTCTTATGTTCCAGGCCATTCGCTTTAGCCCAAATGCGTTTCTGTAAATCAATGGTAGGTGCAGGGTCGTTATCATTGGCTTGAGCATGACGTTGGTTGTTCCAGCTGTGTACCCATAGTTGTTCCTCTGGAGTACAATTCCCTTCGCTATATCTTTTTAAAATGTCTTCTACTTCTTCAGTTGTCATGGTGCTCTGTACTGCGTTATACAGGTAGGACCGGTAAGTATCAGGTAGGGGTGACAGGAAGAAAAATTATTTTTTTCTTTTAACCGCGCATTAACGTTAGTCTATCCATTTGGGATGTAATTTGCGCCATAATTGCTCGTGTATTGTAATCTGTACCCTAATCGTCAGCATAATTTCAGTGTATGAATTGTATCTGTAAACTGTACCTGCTTGTTCTCCTGTTTACTTTAATTTCATGTGCAAAAGAAAAAGGACCACAAAATTATAGCCTACAAGGCCTGCCCGAAGAAAAGGTTAGAGCCATTACCCAGGGTAATTTTCAAGTGATATCTGTTGCAGGTGGAATTACCGGCTATCCGAGCTATCCAAAAAATCAATTTGTGCGCATTACCGCCGATTCTATAAACTGGTATTCGGGCAATACCAAACAATTCGGCTTGGCTTACACATGGGGTACGATTAGTCTTTACGGCGTAGAGCGTTACGGTCTCACCCCTCATTACGTACCAGACCGGGTAGAGAACGGCAACCTCATACTTGTACAACCTACAGGCGAAGTCACTGGATATGAATTGAAACGTATGTAGCCTCATTTCTCCCTCCCTCCAGATTTAAAAACCAATCATAATTTAGCATGAAGAAACTTCTACTGTTGTTACTGTGCGCAGGCCAGTACACCGGGCAATTGTA
Organism: Pedobacter sp.; assembly: GCF_035566355.1. Lineage (GTDB taxonomy): Bacteria > Bacteroidota > Bacteroidia > Sphingobacteriales > Sphingobacteriaceae > Pedobacter. The sequence goes on along the minus strand of NZ_DATMRL010000034.1, from coordinate 3,905 downwards.
TGCCCAAGACTCCACCCCAACCGGTGATACGGCCTTTATCCGTAGGGATAAAGCCGGAGGTATTGCCCAGATCAATTTTACACAAGACATGCATCTATCTCGTACCCTTAAAGACGAGGTAACACTGCTCAACAGTATTCTGAAGGCGCGCCCAGGTATAGATGAATACCGATTTGCCAAAAGCAAAAGCGACCAGAGAGGTTATACCCACAAAAAGTACGACCAATATTTTCACGGCGTAAAGGTAGAGGGCGCCCAGTTCATCACCCATAGCATTACCAGCGTAGAGTCGGCCAATGGAAACATCAAAACCATTACCTCAGATTTTAGTGTAGCACCATCTATCAGCCAAGACATAGCGCTCCAAACCGCCATTAACAAAGTAGGCGCAAAGCGCTACAGCTGGCAAGACCTGAGCGCTGCAAAAAGCCAGAACAACGAACTGGCACAACAACCAGTAGGGGAGTTGGTGATCACCGAATCATCAACACCGGGCATAGACACCATTGCCCTTGCCTGGAAATTTCACATTATGGCTACAGAGCCATTTAGTGATGAATTGGTCTATGTAGATGCCCAAACTGGTAACGTGATTGCCTCACTGGATCAAGTGAGGTCTATTAATGCACCCGGAACAGGATATACCTATTACAATGGACTCAGATCTATTGTTACAGATAGTTACGGCGGCGGTTACCGCCTGTATGAAACCAGAAACTCCGTTATTCTGCATACTTTAGACCTTGGCTATAACGCGGCCACCTCAGCAAACCTTGCCGCTGCTCCAGAATGGACAGATAACGATAATACCTGGGCGCAAACAGAACACGGCCCAGAGTGGGATGCAATTTCCGTACACTGGGGCATGGAACAGGTGATGGACTACTGGTATGCAAATGGTAGATCAGGCACCAATGGCAGCGGAGGAACACCCACCGCATACGCGCATTGGGCCACACCGGTCAATTCAGGATTCATTTCCAGCTTAAATGTATTGGTATTTGGCTCCCCTGGTGCTTATGGCCCATATTACTTCAATCCAATGACCACCTTAGATTGTATTGGACATGAAACTGCACATGCCATTGCCTACCAAGAGGCCAATTTGGTGTATGCAAAAGAATCTGGAGCAATTGACGAAGGACTTGCCGATTTCTGGGCAGCTGTTATTGAATCAGTAAAATTACCAACAGCCTCTAAATGGTCTATGATGGAAGAAGCAGGAACAACACCGCTTCGCTATATCAATAATCCAAAGGCCTCTATCGTGGTGCCACAACCAGATACCTATAATGGTCTCAATTACTTTGCCACCGTAGGTTGCACCCCCTCAAGTGGCGGTAGTGGAAATGACGGCTGTGGTGTGCATAGAAACATGAGCATCATCAGCTATGCACTATACGTATTGTCAGATGGCCGTAGCGGCACAAATGACCTTGGAAATGCCTATAACGTAACCGGTATTGGCATTACTCAGACCGCAGCAATTGTATATTACGCAGAGGTGAATTACCTGGTGTCCGGTAGCAGTTTTGCCAATTTCCGCGATAATATGATACAAGCAGCTAGGGTACTCTATGGTACTGGAAGCTGTCAGGAAGTTTCAGTTACCAACGCTTTTTATGCCGTTGGCGTAGGGCCAGCCTACGTACTTTCTGGCACCATGTCTACTGCACCGGCAGGTATATGCAGCTCTGCTACGTACAGCATGACCAGCGTATCCCCAGGTGCATCTGTAAGCTGGAGTGTAGCCCCTACCGGCTCCGTAACCCCATCAACCGGTACAGGTACCTCCATTACCTTAACACGTGTGGGTAGTTCTAATGCCACCGTGAATGTAACCGCAACCATAACCAATGCCTGTGGAGGTTCTACCAATGTAAGTAAACAAGTACGTGTAGGCCTGGTTAACGATCCAGTTCCGAGTGCTGTAGCCCATCCTTCTACTTGCGGATGGAACATTAAGGGAACCATGAACCCTACAGCAACTGCCTACCAAATGAGTACCGATGGAGGTACAACATGGATAACCTGCCCAACCGCCTATAACGCCACCTTGGGCGCAACAGAGTACTATGTGTATCAGGACGTACCAGGTCCAGCTACTTATACGTGTAAACTACGTGCGGTAAATTCATGCGGTACCACTACAGCCGTTACCCGCAGTTGGACCGTAGCCCGTCGCTCTGGAGACTGTCTGGAACGTAGGGCCAACCCCGATGCAAATAAGGATACCACCACCGCAGATAGCAAACACGAAATGCCCGACCAGGTGAAATCGGTGTCGAACATTTCGCTGAAAGTTTATCCAAATCCAAGTACAGGACAGCTTACCTGCGATTTGAGTAACGCCGCTACCACCAGCAAAGGTTTAAAGGAAATCAAAATGATCCGGGTATTCTCCAGCGCAGGGGTAAACTACCAGGTGATACGTTATCCCGCTAAAACCACAAAAGCTACGGTAGATATCAGCAAAAATCCGGCAGGTACTTATTGGATAGAGATCAGTGACGATGTGCAGAAAGAAACGCGGAAAGTGATTTTACAAAAATGATAATTTTGTTGTAATTGCTTATACCTGAGAAAGAAAGAAGGCTCCCATGCATGGGAGCCTTTTATTTTAAAACAATGCCGTGAGTTTAGAACGCAAAATCTTTAATGCTCTGGTCATTTGTGTTTTTACCGTGTTTTCTGAAACATGCGTAGCTTTGGCAATCTCTTTACGGGTAATGTTCTCCGTCCGGCTCATTTCATAGACCTCGCGCATTTTGGGCGGAAATGTAGCAATGGCAGCCTCTATACGTTGCCGCATTTCGCGTTCCAATACCAGCTCGTCTGTGGCACATTGGCCAGTATCTATAAAATCTTTTAAAGAAGCCACATACTTTGCCCGGTTCTGATCTTTATAATAGGCCTTTATGACCCTATTCCGGATGGCATTGTACAAATAAGACTGGAGGGAGGAGGTAATGGTAATCCGGTCCATATTGGCCAGTAAAGAAGCAAATAGGTCTTGTACCAGGTCTTCAGCGGCTTGCTGGTCACGGATTAATTTTCTGGCGTAATCGTATAAACCTGCCCAATGCCGCAGGTAAATTTCCTCTAAAGCGGCTTTATCCTGCTGGCTCAGTTTTGCTGCCAGTTCAGTATCGGATAGGGGTCTGTACGCATTCATTAGTTTTTTGGTTAAACAATTACATGCTGTTACCTAGGGATGGATAAGTAAAGTTAGATACAATAAATACGAAATACAAGGGTATAGCAGATGTAAAGATGTTGAAATAAAAAAAGCCCCAAGAATGGGGCCTACGCTGTAAAGATAAAATAGATCCTTTATTCTCTTAGTGGCATCATCTGCCAGTATTCATTATTTTTTTCTTGTTAATTTCATCGTAGCTGTTTGGGTGCTTGAAAAAGAATTTTTCATATTTACTTAAAGCAATAACTATTGCCAAATAAAGAACGGTAGTAATAAATATCGTGATGCAAAGTAGATGCGATTTTGATGTCATGTAAATTCCCAAATAGATCAAAGCGATAAGCAGGATTATACGCCGAACTGCCCAACGATTAAAGGTGTAGGGCGCAAAATTTTTTTGTTTCCATACCGCAGAGAAAGCAATGGCTCCATTGATCACAAATACGGGCGTTAATGCCAGTGAGATATAATCGTCTAGGCTGAGTTTTAATAAATTGATTTCGATGGGTTGGTTATGGAGCATTTCTTTCCAAATGATTAGCCAGGAATTAAATACCAAGCAGATTAGGATTATGACTAGAAATACCCTGGTCCAAATTAAATTTTTTAGCATAGATTCATTTTTTAATGATATAGTTACTTATTGGCTATATGTAGGGTAGCCCGGCTTATTCTCCGTGGTCTACAATGTATTTACCACGATACA
>NZ_DATMRL010000033.1:0-5545 GCF_035566355.1 Pedobacter sp. | reverse complement strand
TATCAATTTTTCTGTACAGCATAAAAGCCTCTTCTGCCTTCAATACAGCCCGCTCCACATCAGCAGGAACTGCTGGATAAAAATCACCCTCCAGTAAAGATTCAGAAAGCGGGTTTACAGCCCTAAAAGCTGTAATTCCCGCGGGTACATATTCATAACCAATGATATTTCTTCCGTCCATGATGTTTTTATTATACCGCTTTCAATACGCCCCAGCTTCCTTCAGGAAGTTCCGGCCTGATCGCTAAAGCATCATCAATTACCTTTTGAATACGTTCACGTTCCGCACCTTTAAGAACCAAACGGGGTGAACGCACATATTCCGTTCCGGTACCTGTGGCCACTTCTGCAAGTTTAATATATTGTACCAGTTTTGGATGGATATCCAGATCCAGTAAAGGCAGGAACCAGCGGTAAATTTGTATGGCCTCTTCATGACGTCCTTCTTTTGCCAGGCGAAAAATGGCCACGGTTTCTTTAGGAAAGGCATCCACCAAACCAGCCACCCAACCATGCGCTCCAATCAGGATGCTTTCCAGCGCCAAAGGGTCAACCCCGGTAAGGATCTTAAAACGATCCCCAAAACGGTTCAACATACGGGTTACATTTCCCACATCCCTTGTAGACTCTTTTACTGCCTGAATATTTGGATATTTTTTCAGCTGCTCAAACATATCGAGGGTCACATGGATCTTATAATCTATCGGGTTGTTATAGATCATAATTGGAAGCGAAGTATGCTCTGCAACGGCAGAAAAGAAGGCAACAGTTTCCTCTTCAGACGCAAAATAACGAAGCGGCGGAAGAACCATCAGACCGTCCACCCCCAGTTCTGCTGCTTTCTGTGCCTGGTGGACAGCAACTTTTGTAGATTGTTCGGCAATGTTAAAAATTACAGGTACCCTTCCGGCAACTTTCGCCACTGTAGCAGCAGTCAGTTTAAATTTCTCCTCTTCAGTTAATGTGCTGGCTTCTCCAAGAGAACCACCCAGTACAATACCATTTACACCGGCTTCCAATTGGGCCTCTATACCTACCATACAGGCGTCCATATCCAATTCTTCCTCTGCTGTAAATTTAGTTGTAATAGCAGGGAACACCCCGTACCAAAAATCTTTATTCATATTTATTCTCTTTTTATTTCAAATTTAAACTCTAATAAAATGCCTTATTACCAGAAAATTATCGCATTCTGGCTTTATATTAACACGTAAAGCCCGGTTTTCAGTGCTCAATTTCCTCTATCCTTTTACTTAATGGTGTTCCTAGTAAACAGCTGCCCGTTGCGGTGATTAGGAAATCTTCCTCTATGCGGATTCCTCCAAAACCTTTATAGGCTTCAACTGCTTCATAATTGATAAAATCAGCATGTTTACCTATAGCTTTCCATTGTTCGATCAGTTGAGGAATAAAATAGATCCCAGGCTCTACGGTTAGTACAAAGTCCTGCTCCAGGGCTCGTCCAAGCCGCAGTGACTTCAATCCAAATTCAGTACTCTTTTGCAAGTCAGGCGTATAGCCAACATATTGTTCTCCCAGATTTTCCATATCATGTACATCTAGTCCCATCATATGCCCTAATCCGCATTGAAAAAACAGAGCATGTGCGCCCTGTGCCACGGCTTCCTTTGGGTCTCCTTTCATCAAACCGATCGCTTTCAATCCTGAAGCAAGTTGTTCGCAAGCCAGCAGGTGCACCTCTTTAAAAAGTTTTCCTGGCCTCAATGCAGCTATAGCACTTTCATGTGCATTCAGTACAATGTTATAAATCTCTTTCTGGCGCGATGTAAAAGCACCACTTACCGGAAAAGTTCTGGTCAGGTCGCCTGCATAATGCATTTGATTTTCAGCACCACAATCACAAAGCACCATTTGCCCATTCTGGAGTACCTGATGACTGGCGTGATTGTGTAGAAACTGTCCGTTCACCGTCAGTATAGTTGGAAAAGCAAGATTCCCGCCTTCCGAAACAGCTATGGCCTGCAATTGTGCTGCTATTTCAGATTCCCGAATCCCGGGCAGGGCAAGTTCCATTGCCTTTTTCTGCATGGCCACACTCACCCCGATAGCCTGCTCAATTTGGATAATTTCTTCCGCCTGCTTATAAGACCTTTGTAATACAACCGCCTGTATCAGTTCTACTGAAGGCTTTTCACTGACCTCCCAGCTCTTCAACAACAAATCTACATCCGCCCGGTAAGGAGGCAAATAATGTATTGCAGAACCACCTTTCAGCACATCCTTAAGCGAAGAAAGACGACAAACCTGCTCCACTCCAGATTTCTCTGCCATAGAAAGCAAGGAAGGCAAGGGCCCCGTCCAAACTGTATCTTCCAGACTTTGCTCCTCTCCATAAATATATTCCTTACCCCGGTCCAGATCCATTACGAAAACCAGGTCTGGCAAATCAATTCCGGTATAATATAAAAATGTACTGTCTTGTCTAAAGGGATAGTGATTGTCTCGGTAATTTATCCCCAGTTCCCGGTTACCAGGTAAAAGAATGATGCCTTTTCCGATACGACTGGCCAGGATTCTCCTTCTTTGAATATATATATCTTTTGAAAACATAATTCAAAATTATCCTAATAAGAGCATCATATCAGCAGGATATTAACCTATATTAACTAGATATTCGCCAAAATAAGCAAAAATTGTGCTCTTCAACATTCGGTGGACGAAGCCGGTTCTGAAGCAAAAACCCTCTTTTCCTCCCTAAAACAATTTCCTGAAAAATAACAGATGTCTTAACCAGCTAAAAAGCTGCCGATATGTGCTAAAATCCGAAGAAAACATGTTAACAGGCACAAGTAACTTTAATTTCTCCTTTCGCCATGCTGCGAAAAACACTAACCAACCTAACACAACAACAATATGACACTAACCAAGAACCACATGAACAACACCATCAAAAGATGCCTTTCGCTTTTGATGCTCTGTTTAATTTATCAGGTTTCCGCTGCCCAGAGCAACCTGAACATTAAAGGAAAGGTAAGGGATGCCATGGACAACACGCCTTTGATTGGCGTTTCTGTTAAAGAAAAAGGCACCACTAATGGGACCCTTGCAGACAACAATGGAAACTATAGCCTGAAAGTAAGCCGTACAAATGCCACACTAATTGTTACCTATATAGGTTATACCCAACTGGAAGTACCGGTCAATGGCCGGCAGGAAATTAATATCCTGCTTCAGCCCGAATCAAAAGGTCTGAACGAAGTGGTCGTGGTGGGCTACGGTACTCAGAAAAGAGGAGAAGTGACCAGTTCAATTGCCACCGTTAAGGCAGAAGACTTTACCAAAGGTACGGTTAGAGATGCGGGCCAGCTGATCCAGGGAAAAGTAGCGGGTTTAAGGATCACCACCCCTTCGGGAGACCCAACGGGCGGTACACAGATTAACCTTCGGGGATTGAATTCTCTTAACGGTACCTCAGAACCCCTGATTTTAATTGATGGTATTCCTGGTTCGCTAAATACGGTTGCACCAGAAGACATCGAAGCTATTGACGTTTTAAAAGACGGTTCAGCAGCTGCAATTTATGGAACCAGGGCAACTGGCGGTGTCATCTTAATCACCACCCGAAAAAATCCCACCGGATCCAAATCAACTATTGAATACACCAATTATGTAAATATCCAAAAGATCGTTAAAAAACCTGACATGCTCACTGCCGATGATTATCGCCGGTTGATCAGCCAGGGGGTTAAATACACTGATTACGGTGGCAATACTAACTGGCTGGACGAGATCTTACAAAATCCTGTAAGCCAAAACCATAACCTCAGCCTGTTTGGCGGAAATTCCACCACCAATTTCAGTGGTTCTGTAAACTACAGAGATTGGGAAGGGATATTTCTAAAGACAGGACAGAAACGTTTAACTGTACGCGCGGCCTTAAACCATTCCATGTTCGACGATAAACTCAAAACCAATATCACAGTCATTAACCGCAGCATCACCTCTTCACAAGGTGGAGCCGATGGTTACGCCTATCGTCAGGCCATTATCCGCAACCCGACCGATAATATCTATAATGACAAAGGTAAATGGCAGGAAAGAGACATTTATTTCTATGATAATCCTTTATCCAGAATCAATGAAGCCATCAACGACGCCAGGCTCAGGGAAACCCGTATTAGCGGAAGTTTGGATTACCGTCCGATCAAAGACCTGAGCATCAAATTACTGGCTTCCAATATTCAAACCAATAACCTGTACGGAAGCAGTACCACCTTCGAGCACGTAAACACAACCAAATCAAAACTCAATGGTACAGCCTCCCGTTCCACCACTGCCGCCACAGAAAACCTGGTCGAATTTACAACCAATTACACCAAAAGCATAGGTCATCACAATTTTAGCATTCTTGGAGGATACAGCTGGCAGGATGCCGTTAATGAAAACTTCTATGCTTATAATTTTGACTTCCCTACAGACGCCTATAGTTACAATAACCTCCAAACCGGTGCCGCTTTAAAAGAAGGAAAAGCAGATATGACCAGCAATAAAAACAAATGGCAACTGGCTGGTTTTTTTAGCAGGTTAACCTATAACTGGAATGAAAAATATCTGTTTATGGCCAGCATCAGGAGAGAAGGTTCTTCTAAATTTGGAGCCAATTATCACTGGGGTTCATTTCCGGCAGCTTCAGTTGGCTGGCGCGTAAGTAAGGAAGATTTTATGAAAGCCGTCCCTGAAATTTCCGATTTAAAATTAAGGGCAGGATATGGTGTAACCGGAACAATCGCCAGTGATCCTTATAACTCGCAGACCAGCTATAAATATGACTATGCTGAAGGTGCCTACATTGATGGCAAATGGGTACCCGGTTTTGTTCCGGCAAGAAATTTCAATCCAGATCTTCGCTGGGAAAAAAAGACAGAATATAATGCAGGGATAGACTTCGGTTTATTTAAAAACAGGATCACCGGATCATTGGATTATTACACCAGAACCGTAGATGACCTACTGTACAATTTTGCTGTACCAACTCCCCCATTCCTCACCGGTAATATGTTACTCAATGCTGGAACCATGAAAAACTCCGGCTTTGAAGCCTTGATCAATGTAAAGGCAGTAGATACCAAACTCTTGAAATGGAACTCCAGTATTACCTATTCCACCAATAAAAACAAACTGGTTAATTTATCCAATGATAAATTCGACGTCACTATAGATTTCATCAATGCAGGATACACCGGTGAACCGATACAAACCTATACCCACCGTGTAAAAGTTGGTGGTCCAATAGGTCAGTTCTTCGTACTTAAAAGCGTAGGTGTAGACGATAACGGAAAATGGCTGGTAGAAAGTAAAGACGGCAAGGTCATCCCTATTTCTCAATCCAGTGATGACGACCGACAATACTATGGAAATGGTATCCCTAAATACCTGCTGGGCTGGAACAATACCTTTAAGATCAAAAACTTTGATTTCGAAGTCAATGTTAGAGGTGCTTTTGGTCACGATGTACTGAACATGCAGCGGATGTATTATGAAAACCCGGTAAACAAAGCCTATAATGCTTTAAAAACTGCCTACG
>NZ_DATMRL010000032.1:0-2023 GCF_035566355.1 Pedobacter sp. | reverse complement strand
ATGCATATTATTATATTAGCTTAAACATATTGTATGGATGAATTGTTGAGAGATTATAATTAATCTAATACACAAGAAACATATATTTTAAACAACTAACCAAATATCATGAAAAAGATTCTACTCAGTTTTCTAATGGTAATACCTGTTTGGGGATTTTCTCAGTCTTTCCAGGTGAACCTTCAGGGGCAAAAGCAAACAGCAATGGGCGGTGCAGGCACCGGAGTTGCTATAGACGAAGCTTCGGTATTTTTCAATCCGGGTGCTGTTTCCTTTCTTAAACAAAACGGTGTTCAAGGTGGGGTAAATGGTATTATGCTGAAGACTGCTTTTAACCAGACAGGTTCAAATTTAACAGAACATAACCAAAACAAATTACCCACTCCCTTTGCGGCATATGCTGTATTTGGTTCACCTGAAAACAGATTAAGATTTGGTATAGGTGTTTACACTCCTTTTGGAGGCGCAATGCACTGGGATCCTAATTGGACAGGTAAATATGCGGTGACTTCGCTTGATCTTCAGGCTATTTATATACAGCCAACTTTAAGTTTAAAGATCAGTGATAATATTGGTATAGGCGGTGGTTTAGTCTATTCGTTAGGTAAGGTAGACCTCCAACGTGCAATTCCAATTACCCTCAATAATGGAGAATCTTCCACAGCTCAGCTGAAAGGCACCTCCAAAGATTTCGGCTGGAATGCAGGTATTTATGTTAAAACACTTTCTGGTATCTCCATCGGTCTGACCCACAGGTCTAAAGTAAATGCAACGGTGAAAGATGGAGATGCGAACTTTAATATTCCTGATGCACTAAGGTCTACTTTTCCAACTAAATTTAACGCCACCTTGCCACTGCCGGCGACAAGTACGCTTGGTTTTGGTTTCTATCCTTCGGAAAAAACAACCATCGCTCTGGATATAAACTGGGTGCAATGGCATGTCTATAAAGATCTTTCCTTTGATTACGATAATAATGCCAGAATTCCAGATACACATTCTCCACGAAACTATAAAGATGCGGCTACTTTTAGATTGGGTATCGAGAATAAAGCGAATTCATTTCTGGCTTTAAGAGCGGGTATTGGTTATGCATTAACGCCTGTAAATGATGGTTATGTGACGCCAGAGGTGCCGGATGCCAATCGTTTATTACTAAGTGCAGGTATCGGACTTAAACCTTCTGATAGATTTGGTGTGGATTTCTCTTTCTTGTATGAGAATGTAGTTGCAAGGAGTGGAACCAATATAGAAACTGGATTAAGCGGTACTTTTAAAACTGTAGCTTATATTCCTGGTGTAGCATTATCCTATAAATTTTAATCCCAAAGAGAAAGATCATGAAATCACAATATTTTTATAAAAGCGTCTTAGCCCTGGCTATTCTTGGCTTAGCGTCTTGTAAGCCTTCCGCTGAATCTGTAAATACGGTTATACCTAATAAAGGGAATGCAGATTTTTCCCGGTATATAGCTGTCGGAAATTCACTTACTTCCGGATATGCTGATGGTGGCTTATATCTGGATGGCCAGAAAAATTCCTTTCCATTAATGATTGCCGAGCAAATGAAGACTGTTGGCGGGGGTAGTTTCAGTACAGCCTTCTTTCAGGACGGCCAGGCAGATGGATCGGGTTATAAATACATTACCGGATTTAATGCAGATGGAACACCAAAAATCGCAGATCAAAACACCCATACTGCAGTAAGGGGTCAAGTTACCATTCCCGGATTTGGTCCTGTAACACTGTTTACCAAATACACAGGAGACCTGAACAACTACGGCGTCCCAGGAATTAAACTGGCGCACATTACTTATGCGCCTTATGGCAATTTAAATGGATTCTATGAACGACTTCTGCCAGGCAACGCTGGTACAAATAATACTAAATACCTTGATTTTGTGACAGCTAAACCTTTTACTTTTTTTAGTATGTGGTTGGGTAATAATGATATTTTAGGCTATGCTACTTCTGGGGGTGCTGGTGATGTGCCAACTCCAAAAAGTGATTTTGCTGCATTGTA
>NZ_DATMRL010000031.1:0-6430 GCF_035566355.1 Pedobacter sp. | reverse complement strand
CTATCATTACCAGAACAAATAACGAATGTGACAGTATTAAGGGGACTGTTTTTGCGATCACTGTAGAAGAACTTATTCAGGCTGATGGTTATGAGGTAGACGATTATAAAAGAATCGCTGTTACTTTAAAATCTGGTAAAGACGCCTGGGTCTATGTAAGTGCAGATATGACTGGTGGATAAAGAACAAAACTATTCTTGCGCCAACACAAAGCCACCATTAGCCTTTAATTCTATTTCATATTTTTGTGCAGTATTCACTTCGCTGATATCAAAGCTAAGCGGCACTTTACCATCATTGAAAAGTTTAGCTTTAGCCATTCTCAATGCAGACAAATCGAGCAAAACTTTCTTTGGTTTATTCTCTCCATTTATTCCAGCCACATACCATTTAGAGCCACTTCTTCTGGCTATAATTACAAGTTTTCCAGGCAATCCATCGATAAATTTCACCTCATCCCAGTGTACAGGTAATGAACTCAAAAATGTTTTTACATCTGCTGGAACCTTAGCCATCCCCTCCGGCGATTCTGCATAATGCTGGATACCGGAAAGAAACAACACACTGGTTGCCAGTTCAAAAGCGCTGGTGGTTTTGCGGATTACATTTGTTGGGATTTTGTACAGGTTCATTGGTGTAAAATCCATCGGGTCAAACAGGTTGCGTGTAAAAGGGAGCATTGCAGCATGTGTAGCTTCCATATCTGCAGCCTCCTGCATAAAGGTGACCATTTCAAAACCTTTTACTGCTTCGGTAGTCATTAAATGAGGATAAGTTCTTGCCCAGCCTCTTGGTAAAGTTGCTCCATGGAAATTAACCAGTAACTGGTAATCTGCTGCATCTTTCAGTATTTCCGTGTAATAAGCAATCATAGAGCGTCCATCACCATTAAAGAAATCGATTTTAACTCCTTTAATGCCCATTTTTTGCAGGCGGCTGAATTCTTCTACCCGGCTTTCATGCGTTAGTAATTTGTTTTTTGGGTGATAGGGTACTGTATTCCAGCTTCCGGCAGAATTGTACCATAACAACAAGCCTACATTCTTTTTTGCAGCGTAAGCTGCAAGTTCAGTCATTTTTTCATAACCTATTTTAGTATCCCAATCTACATCTATTAAAGTGTAGGCCCATTTCATATCTGCAGCATAATCAATATAATTTTTTTGCTCCTCATAGGTAATAAATTCGTCTTTGCTCATAATCCAGCTCCAGGAAGCCTGGCCGGGTTTGATGAAAGAGGCATCTTTTAAGGGGATCGCAGGCTGGGCCAGATCTGTTCCCAGAGTAGACTCCATAATGGTCTTTAAAGAACCTATAGCAATAACCCTCCAGGGAGAAGTCCAGGAACCTTTAGATTCCGGTAAAGATCCTTTGCCAGTGAAAACTTCTCTGGTGTCTGGAAAAGTAATCTGATATACCGGGCTGCCCGGCTCATTTTTTATAAAAGTGCCGCAATATTTACCATCCATTCCGGCCTCTGTAATGGCCATCCATACATCATTTGATTTAAACAGAGCAGGATAAACCCAGCCGGTTTTGGAAAACGTGCCTGTGGCAACATCTTGCTGATAATTCTCTTCATAGGAAGGATTGGTGTGTTCCCAACCTGTTTGGGCCTCTGCTTTGTGCTGCAACCAGGCTTTAGCCTTTTCGGGGATATGATAACTGGTATATTCCTTATTGACAGTGCTAAGCAGATCTTGTTTCTCTGTAAACTCGTAACGAAAGGCAACACCATCGTTGGAAACCTGGAAAGTAACGCCGATTTTTTCTCCTTTTACATTGCTCCATATAAATGTACGCTTGTTGGCTTTATAGATCATCTCGCTTTTCTTTGCATTAAGCATGTTATAATGTGCTTCTGCAGCTTGAACAGGGGAGACACCGCTTGTCTTTAGCTGATCGTGAAAAGAAATGCCATTAATGTCTAGGCCAAGGGCAGATTTTTGAAGTACAGGAAGCTTGTTAAAATAAATACTGTATACCGGTTTGCCGGAAGACATTGCTACATCAACTCTGATTTTCTGGTCAGGACTAGACAAGCTTTGAGCCTGTGAAAATGTTGTGCATAAAAGTAAAATCAGGATGAGGAAATGGTGTTTCATTTTGATGTTGATATTTGGTTATCAGCTAAAGTTTTTAAGTTATTAATCGTTAAATTAACATTTATTTGTGATCTTTCCATTTTATCTCCATTTTCAATGGGAACAGCCGCTCATTAAATACACAAAAAAACAAACTTTTTTGCCCGCATTTTTGCCTGAAATAAATAAATATTAGCCCATTTATTAACAAGTTTTTAACGCAAAACTGCATTATGTTAGCAAAAAACGGTTTGTTTATTTTCTGTTAAATTGTAGTTTTTCTATTTTTTTATGCTGTTTTTGTTTTGTTAAGTATCTTTTAATCAGCTGTTTGATTGTTTTCTGTTAAACGGATTGTATGATGGTTTAAATTTTCAAAGGAATGTTTATTTTGTTTTTAAATGTTAATTTGACGGTTAATGTTTTTTTCCTACATTCGATTTATGATCATAAAGTATTGATCAGAATAAAAAACCAAGTATTAACCTGTGCTATAATTGAAGGAGTAAGGCGTGCGAATGTCCCGGATTTATAGGCGAAATTTTCAACTATGTATATCCCGGTGGTACTTTTACTTTTTGTTAATTCTATTCTGCAACCAAATCATAAACATATAATTCTATGAGATCATTTTTACTCCAAAATTACCGGAGGCACAATTGGCGTCTGCTGTTGTTGCTCCTTTTCTTTCCGGTTTTGCTAAAAGCCCAGAGTCGGCCGCTCGTCAAAGGAAAAATTGCAGATGAGCAGGGGCTGGGACTCCCCGGAGCAACCGTTCAGGTTAAAGGGAAACCTGCAGCCACCGCTACAGATGGTAGTGGCTACTTTTCTATTCCTGCATCAGCTAATGATGTGTTGGTGGTGAAACTCCTGGGTTTTACAGATCAGGAGATTGTATTAAGCGGCCGTAGCCAGGTTAATGTTGTGCTTAAGCCAAGCAGTGTAACTCTAAACGATGTCGTTGTAGTAGGCTATGGAAGTCAGAAGAAAAGTGATGTGACCGGTTCTGTAGCCTCAGTAAATACAACAGAGATGAAAAAAACGTCGGCCAGTGATGTTGGACAATTGCTTCAGGGCCGTGTGGCTGGTATTTCGGTAACCAATGATGGTCAGCCAGGTTCATCGCCGACCATCCGTATTCGCGGTTTAACCACCTTTGGCAACCAGACGCCGTTGTATGTAGTAGATGGGGTAATGCTTTTTAATCCTCCAAGAGATTTTAGTCCAAATGATATTGAATCTATGCAAGTCCTGAAGGATGGTACCGCGGCGGCAATCTACGGTGCAGCAGCAGCCAATGGGGTCATTATCATTACGACCAAGCAAGGTAAAAAAGGTGCTCCCTTACGTATTGACTATAATGGTTACTATGGCGTAGATAAAGTGAGCCAGAGAATACCAGTAGCCAATCGTGTAGGTTATCAAACTTTAAATAATGAATCTCAATTGAATGGCAATCAGACCATGGCACCTGCCAATGATCCCAACAATCCGCGTTACATCAGTGATGTAGATACAGACTGGCAAAAGGAAGGTTTGAAAACAGGTGAGAGGGTTAATCAGAACTTAAATTTTTCTGGTGGTACGGAAAGCTCTACCTACAATGTATCTCTTGATTACTTTAAGCAAGGTGGTACATTTGTAGGCCAGGGGCCAGATTATACCCGTTACACCGGTCGTGTAAATACTACGCAGCAAATGGGAATCTTTAAGTTCGGTCAATCTTTAAGTTATACCCATTCTAAAGAAAATTCACTTACTTACCGTGGGGATGTTTTAAAAGGAGGAAGGCCCGCTATGATCAATGATTTATTGATAGCGATTCCAACACAAAAGGTCTATGATCCCACCATGCTTAATGGTTTTGGAGGCACACAATCAGATCTGGAGAGGGCCATATCACTCAATGTGGTGGGCGTAAACAGTTTATTTACTAATTATACAGATGTAGATAGAACTTTTGCCGTAGCCTGGGCTGAAGCGCAACTGCTCAACAGCAACGGACACAGCTTAAAATACAAGGTAAACGCTGCGTATGATAAAACTATAGCACATGATTTCGCTTTTCAACCGGTATTTGACCTTGGTTTCTTTTTTAAAGAATCGGTGAACCGTTTAGACAATGCCACCAGAACCTATACCAATAATTTAATCGACAATACGCTGACTTATGATAAGACCTTTGGCAAGCATGTTGTAAATGTGGTTACCGGGATCAGTTATAATAAAAACACAACAAGTACACTCAGTGGACATTCAGAACAAGTTGATCCGAATTACCTGGTTTTAGATAACGGAACTAATAAATCTCTGGCCGGAAGTAAATATCCGTATGCTTTTTTTGGGATGTTTGCCCGTTTGAATTATAATTATGACGACCGTTATCTGCTCACCGCAAATTTCAGAAGAGATGGATCGACCAGATTTGCTCCGGGCAATAAATATGGTAATTTTCCGGGAATCTCTGCCGGATGGCGTATCAGTAAGGAGAAGTTTTTTACATTGCCTTCTTTCATCAGCGACTTGAAACTGAGAGGGGGATATGGGAAATTAGGAAATGCCAATATAGGAGAGTTCCTTTATCAGGGTTATCTGAACCCTAATATCGTATATAACTTCAACGGAAGTAAAGTTGTAGGTGGAACACAAACCAATGTTTATGACAGTACGATAAAATGGGAAACCAAGATCACCAAAAATATAGCGCTGGACGCTTCTTTGTTCCATGGTATGTTTGATGTGACTGCAGAATATTATAATAATAAAACATCAGATGCTTTGATAGGTGTACAAATTCCGGCAAGTGTCGGATCTATCAATACATATCCTACAGTGAATGCGGCTTCTATGCGTAATTCGGGATTTGAGGTGGTGATGGGGTATCATAAGAAACAAGGAGATTTTACTATGGATTTGTCTGCTAATGTGACTACGGTTAGCAACGAGTTGCTGGAGCTCAACAGCACAGAAACACAACGCATTGTTGGTGGCTTTGTAAGTAAAGTAGGACACGAAATTGGTCGTCATTACGGTAGAGTTGTAGAAGGAATATTCCAGTCGCAGGAAGAGATCAGCAACCATGCTTTTCAAAATTCATTAACAGCACCAGGCGATCTGAAATTCAAAGATATTAGTGGCCCAAATGGTGTTCCAGATGGAATCATCAATGATTATGACCGGACGGATCTGGGTAGTTCTTTACCTAAAGTATATTATGGTTTAAACTTTAATGCCAGCTATAAAAGCTTCGATTTTACCTTCTTTGCTTCTGGTGCTGCAGGATACCTGATCAATAGTGGATTATATCGTTCATTAATGCATACGACAGATTATATCAACTATCATGAAGATGCACTAAACAGATGGACACCAAGCAATCCAAATAACGAATATCCTCGTTTAGTAGCAAATGATCCGAACCAGAATGGAATAGATTCTGATCGTAAAGGCTGGCTCCAAAAAGGAGACTATCTCCGGATCAATACAGTTTCCCTTGGTTATACGCTTCCCAAAAAGCTGGTCAAATTTACACAGCGGTTAAGGTTGTATGCAACTGTTCAAAACGCTTATACCTTTCAATATTACAAAGGCTATAATCCTGATTTTGCACAAAGGGACCCGTTTCAACCGGGTTACGATGCAGGCTCTTATCCAACTCCAAGAACTTTCTTATTTGGGATACAAGCCGGGTTTTAAAAAAGATCAATATAACATAAACACAACGTGATGAAGAAAATATTATATGGCGTTTTATTAGGACTGGCTTTTACCGGTTGTAAAAAACAGCTGGATATCCAGAATCCTAATGCCAAAACCATAGACTTGTATTGGAAGACAGAAGCCGATGCGAAAGCGGGTCTGGATGCGGTATACAACAGTTTAATCCAGGATGGAACTTATATGCGGATGTTTCCCGCTCTTACCGACGGTAGGGGGGATGATTTTACAGGAGATAGCCCATGGGGAGATCTTGTACAGGTTGGAAATTTCACTATACCTTCTAATTCCGGACCGGTACAATGGCTCTGGGCAACACATTACCAACTGGTATGGCGTGCAAATCAAGTGATCTTTAACGTGCCTTCCATTACGATGAACGAAGATCTGAAGAAACGTTTGCTTGGACAGGCACATTTTCTCCGAGGTCTGGCCTATTTTAACCTTGCTGTTACGTACAAAACTGTACCGTTAATAGATGAATTACCGACCGATAAAACAAAGTATTTTCCACATACGGCGACAGAAGAGGCCTTATGGAACCAAATCATTGCAGATTTTAAGGCAGCTAAAGATGCTTTGCCGTTAAGCTATGTAGGTCTGACAGGTGCAGACGCTGGCCAGATAGG
>NZ_DATMRL010000030.1:0-2524 GCF_035566355.1 Pedobacter sp. | reverse complement strand
TAAAAGACAAGCCGGCTCCACTATGGATGGTTGATGGTGTTTCCGCTGACAACAGAAGCTGGAAAGCCGGTCTGGAATTAGATACGAAAGGGAGATC
This sequence comes from Pedobacter sp., assembly GCF_035566355.1. Lineage (GTDB taxonomy): Bacteria > Bacteroidota > Bacteroidia > Sphingobacteriales > Sphingobacteriaceae > Pedobacter. The sequence continues at coordinate 2,427 of NZ_DATMRL010000030.1, read as the reverse complement.
TCCTGGTCCTGGGTTATTAACGGCTGAAGAACAGCAGAAGGTAGATGCAATGATGACTAGAAAACCTATAAACATCACACTGAAATAAATAGTTACTAAGAAAAACTAACACAAGAAACAATGAAACGATTATTATTAAGTTTGGCTTTTTTAAGCCTTACAAGCCTGGGCTTTGCCCAAAAAAAGATCGATTATACAACCGTACCTTCACTGGTAAAAGAAGCTAAAGAAAAGGGAGATTTCAAGCTCGCTGATTCTCTTGCACAAGACTATATAGCTAATTACTTATTTAAATTGAAGGAAGATCAACTGATGAGCAAAGACAATTTGTTATTTATCAGTGAAAATTTGAATACTACAGATAGTAAAGGATTTAGGCTTTTTTTTAAACAGCATAATAAAATAAATTCATTTTTAGGACCAGATCAAGCTGAATATGCAATTAGGAAAGCAATAGCCAAAGAGTTTATCCATAAAGAAAATGGACAAAATTATTCAGTGGCGGACTGGGACAAAACAGAACATACAGTTACGACAAAATTTGGTGCTTTAGGAGAAGAAGTGGTATACGGAAGCAAAATGGAGTATTACTTTACTGCTAAGGACTGGAATAATTATGGTAAATACTACATGCTTTATTTTGAAAAGGCACTAAAGAGACCAGAATATTATGTTAATAACCTTACATGGTCACTATTTGAAAACGTAAATGATCCTAAAGTTTTAAAATTTGCCTGTGATGTGGTGATGAAGTATGCAATGGAAGAATGGTATCAAAATGATTCCGAGGCTCATGATACTTACGCAAATTTATTGTATAAAACTGGAAAGAGGACTGAAGCAATTAAATGGGAAGAGAAAGCTGTAAAAATGAAAAAGGGACAGCCTGATGAAAAGCTTTATACGGATGCTTTGGAGAAAATGAAAAAAGGCTTGCCTACCTGGAAGCACATCAACTAATAACTAATTATCATAATTATGAAAACTACATTCATATCCATATTGATGCTCCTATTCGTACTGGTGTTGGCATCGTGTAAAAAACAAGAAATCAAAACAACGCCTTTGGCGAGCATCCAAATCACTAATGCAGTGGCTGGTGGAAGTACACTCCAGTTTGGAACCAATGTAGCCATGATTCCAAATAACGCCTACACAGCTTTTGGCATTTTAACCGGAAATCAGTCGCTGAAATTATCGTCGACAATTGCACCCAATGAGGTGTATTATAACCAGAACAAGGATTTTGTAAATGGTGGCGTATATTCCTTGTTTCTTACTGGAACACCAGCTTCGGTAGAATCTGTGTTTTTGAAAGAAGAAAATATCCCTTCGCATACGGCTAATGTGTTTGGCGCAAGGGTAATTAACCTCGTTGCAAGTAATGTTCCCATCAATATAAACTTGCAGGGAAATGCTAATGGCTCTTTTATAAGTAGCCTAGCTTATAAAGCAATTTCCTCTTTCAAAGATGTTTCTGGATTAGATTCTGAAGGGGATAAAGTTTTTGAATTCAGGAATGCCGCTACTGGCGATTTGATCACTTCATTTACCGTGCCTAGTTATGATTTACCAAGATTTAGAAACATTACGCTAGTGTTTGCTGGAGGTGTAGGCGCTGAGACTATTATTAGAGCGAACAACTATTAAACCTTTTAGAACGAATCACTTATGAAAATATTAATATCAATGCTCTTTCTAATGGTAGGGTATACCGCGGTAGCACAACAAGTGCTGCCGCTTTACCCGGATACTATTCCTGGAAGTACGGTCAAACTATCCAAAGAAGAAGAACCAACCCTGACCCTATATCTGCCCATTAAAGAAAAAGCTACAGGAACAGCAGTATTGGTAATCCCTGGGGGGGCGTATGGCTTCCTGGCCTTTGAAGAAGAAGGCATTACTATAGGCAAAGCCTTCGCAGAAAAAGGGATTGCAGCTTTTGTGCTCAAATACAGATTACCGAAAAGAGAGACCATGCGCGATAAAAGCTATGGACCACTCATGGATGCACAACAGGCTATGAAAGTAATCCGGTCTAATGCGGTAAACTGGAACCTCAATCCTGCTAAGGTCGGTGTGATTGGCTATAGTGCAGGAGGGCATTTGGCTTCGACATTAGGCACGCATTTCTCCAAAAGCTATATCCCCAATAAAGATAACATCAGCCTCCGGCCAGACTTCATGATCCTGGTTTACCCTGTAATCAGCATGAATGATCAATTGACGCATATGGGATCAAAGATTAATTTGCTGGGTATGGAGCCTGCAAAAGAAAAAGTAGCTTTGTTCTCTAATGAACTGCAGGTAACCAATGATACGCCTCCTACGTATTTGACGCATTGTGGGGATGATCAGGTGGTGGATGTGAACAATAGTATTGTGTTTTACCAGGCTTTGCAGAAGAATGGGGTAGATGCGGAACTG
>NZ_DATMRL010000029.1:0-4358 GCF_035566355.1 Pedobacter sp. | reverse complement strand
AGTCATATCTGCAATAAAATCATTTATTTAAGTTTTGAAAAAATCAGAATTTTATATGAACTGGGCCAAGCAGGCACTTAAATTTATACTGGCTCAGGGGCGGGCGGAGCGTTACGAAGACTGGACTGCCATTGCCAGGCGCAGTATGCTGAATCTTAAAGAACTTTCGCTGGCTTCTGAAGTGCTCTTTATTAAAATAGAAGATGCCATAACCGGGAGAATTGTCAATCCCGAATCTGTAGTTCGTAAACAATATATAGATCCGGACCTCCTGGCTGCATTCGGAAAGGGACCTGGTGCTTTGTATTTTGAACAACCGTTTTCGACGGTAAGAAAGGAATTGTTTGGGCTATTTAAAAATCCGGCGGCACTAGTGGTCATGCCGGTATATCATGAGGTTCTCAATGGAGTATTGATACTTGCCTGGGACAGTCCATTTGATTTCAACAATGATTTTAAGGAATTCATTGAAGCCTGCCACGAAAAAATTAAAGAAAGTGTACAACTTTCTAATGTATATTATTCTCTTGAAGAAATAAAAGTCAGATTTAATTCCATTTTGCAATCTGTTCCTCAAAGCATCGTATTCATCGATGATAGTGGAAGAAATAGCTGGATCAATGGTTATGCATCGAAACTTTTTGGTTTGAAGAGCGGAAATGTATTGCCAGCCGAGTTGTCGGCTGCCATGGAGGAATTGAGAAATAGGGCTGTCAACAAGGAGGATATTTATAAAAGAGGGGTGGAACTCTTTAGATCTGGAGAGAAGAAGCAAGACAATTGGAAGTGGATATTTGATCAGCCAAAAACCTTTGTGTTAAATGTATGCTGCCGACCTACGGTCTCTGAAAACTTTAGTGGAATGCTCTGGATTTTTGATGACGTGACGAATCAATATCTGTTTGACGAGCACATGAAAGCGCTTAACCTCCAATTGGAAGAAAAGAGCAGGCTTGCGGATGAACAAAACAGGGCTAAATCTGAATTTTTGGCCAATATGAGCCATGAGATCAGAACGCCAATGAATGGTGTTATAGGCATGACAAGCTTATTAAGAAATACCCCATTAGATGAGGAACAATTTGATTTTGTTGAATCGATACGCTTGAGTGCGGATGCCTTGCTGGAAATCATTAATGAAATCCTTGATTTTTCTAAAATTGAATCCGGTAAACTGGAACTGGAAGAACATCCTTTCTTTATTCACCGGATCATCGAAGAAACTTATGATCTCTTGTCGGTAAAAGCAGCTGAAAAAGACATTGATTTACTTTACCAGATCGATCCGGAAATTCCCGCAGAGCTGATAGGTGATATGACCCGACTTAGACAAATTGTGGTCAACTTGGTAGGGAATGCTATTAAATTCACACCATCGGGAGAAATATTGACCTCCATTAAGTTGCTCGCCAAGGACAGTCATAATTATCAGCTCGAGTTTTCAGTGAGAGATACTGGTATAGGTATCCCTGAGGATAAAATGCACAAGTTATTTAATTCATTTTCTCAGGTTGATTCTTCCACCACAAGGAAATATGGAGGTACAGGTCTCGGTCTGGCCATTTGCCAGCGGTTAATAGAGCGAATGCATGGGCATATTTGGGCGGAGAGCGAGGTGAATAAAGGGACGACCTTTAAGTTTACCATCAGGCTTAAGGTGAATATAGAGATTAAACAATACAAGCAAGTGAGCAGTCAAACGGATTTAACTGGTAAATCTGCGTTACTCATCGACGATAATAAAACCAATTTACGTATTCTCAAAGGACACTGCGAAATGTGGGGAATGCATGCAGATATTGCAATAAACGGAACAGATGGGATCCAGGCCATAAGTGAAAAAAAATACGACATCGTCATTATTGATCTGCTGATGCCTGATAAAAATGGTGTAGAAACAGCGAAAGAAATAACAGAATTATATGGCGAATCCAAACCTCCCTTGGTGTTGTTCAGTTCTGCGGGATATTTTCCGGCTGATGGTAATGGAGACAGAAAATATTTTTCTGCAATTGTAGATAAACCAATCAAGCAGTCTTATTTTAATAAAATGCTGCTCGATGTACTGGGTAAAAAAGTCAGGAAGGAAAAACTAGAGGAGAAACCGAATCCGGGCCCAGTAGTACCCAGAGAGAACCATGATCCCCTCAGTATTTTGGTAGCCGAAGACAACATCATCAATCAAAAAATTGTAGTAAAGATCTTAAAAGCTATGGGCTATGACTGTGATGTAGTAGCCAATGGGCTTGAAGTATTATCGTCGTTGAAAAGACAACATTACGATATGGTTTTTATGGATGTTCAGATGCCGGAGATGGATGGTTTGCAAGCAACAAGAAAACTTACAGAACTCTATGGTAAGGATAGACCTGTTGTTATTGCTATGACCGCCGGTGCCTTTGAAAAAGATAAACAAGAATGTCTGGAGGCTGGAATGGATGACTATATTACGAAACCTTTTGATAATGAAACGTTTTCAAGGAAGTTTAAACAATGGAAACCAGGTCTTGGAATATAAGCTAACTTTATCTGCTACCTTTATTCTAAATTAACCGATCAATATATGATGCAGCCAAAAGAAACCGGACTAAATCTGTTTACAATACTTTTTAAAGAAATAGAGAACATACACAAACCTATCCAGAAATATTTTATGAGAAATCTGGACTGGGCGTATAAGACACTAACAGATGAAATCTTTGATGCCATAGCCAATAACAATCAAAAACAAGCCGCAAAGGAACTTACTGCCATCAGAAGGGAACTCATTAAACTTCAGCAAATCACGGCGGTTGATCTGATCATTAAATTTGATCCTGAATGGCCAGGTCTTCGAAAGCAGGAAAAAGACAGCCGACCTGATCAGTTCAGATCCGGAATGGTTTACCTGGTGATGGATCGGTTGGACATTGTTATTGAATTTTTAGTGAACTACAAATCAATCCCCCGAGTTCCCAAAAAGATCTGATGGATTTTTGATCTTAATTTTCACACCATTTTTTTCTAAAAATTTGATTTTCTGCAGGTGATTCAACCACGAATTTAAGTTGGACCTTTTTCTGAAATTTATCGAAAAACGACCGATTTTGGTAAAAAGCATTCACAGAGTCCAACGAATCGTTCACAGAGTCCAATTTTTTACAGATTTCATTCTATAGGTTTGTCCTTTGATCTTTCAATTATTTGAACAGATATGAAAGTTATTAATGACAACCAAATATTGTAAAATGAAAATGAAATCACATCTGTTGTGGCTACTAGGAACAGCGGCAATAAGTGCAAATGCGCAAACTGTTTATAAAATGCAACCTGTCGCCATCCAAAGCCGCTGGGCAAAAGAGGTATCTCCTCGAAATGCATTAAAGAACTATCCAAGACCACAAATGGTCCGTACAAGCTGGACAAATTTGAATGGATTATGGGATTATGCAATCACTCCTAAAGATGCAGGCCAGCCCGTGACATTTGAAGGCCAGATCCTCGTCCCTTATCCAATCGAATCTGCACTGTCTGGAGTGAAGAAAATTTTGTTGCCAACAGAGAATCTATGGTATAAAAAGAACATTGATTTCAGTCCTGAAAAGGGTGGGAGGACTTTGCTTCATTTTGGTGCAGTAGACTGGCAGGCTACAGTTTTTGTTAATGGAAAAGAAGTGGGCCAGCATAAAGGTGGTTACTCAGCCTTTTCTTTTGATATAACGGGTGCGCTGCGATCTGGTTCTAATGAATTGACTGTAAAAGTATTTGATCCAACTGATCAGGGAACCGGCCCGCATGGAAAACAGGTATTGAATCCGCAGAATATTTATTATACACCTAGTAGCGGGATCTGGCAAACGGTTTGGCTGGAGACTGTTCCTGAAAACTATATTGAAGGGTTGGTCATGACTCCGGATATTGATAAAGGTGTGTTGAATTTGGAGGTGAAATCGGCTTCTGGTGCTCCGGTAACAACTGTTATTGATGGAAAGACTTTTAAAGGGAATGCAAACGAGCGTATCGTTGTACCGATTGCTAATATGAAACTCTGGTCTCCTGCAAATCCTTATCTATATGACTTAACGGTAAAGCTGGGGAAAGATGAGGTGAAGAGTTATTTTGGGATGCGTAAGATCAGCATTGGTAAGGATGCAAAAGGTATAGACCGCATCTTTCTGAACAACAAAGCTTATTATAACCTGGGTACCCTTGACCAGGGGTTCTGGCCAGATGGCTTATATACAGCACCTACCGATGAAGCCCTTGCTTTTGATATTAAGGCCATCAAAGCAATGGGCTTTAATACCATTCGCAAGCACATCAAAGTGGAGCCGGCCAGATGGTATTATTGGGCAGATAAGCTTGGTATGCTGGTATGG
>NZ_DATMRL010000028.1:0-5510 GCF_035566355.1 Pedobacter sp. | reverse complement strand
GGATGAAATAGAGAAGACCATCAAGATGGGGGACCGGGTATTGGTGACTACTTTAACCAAACGCATGGCAGAGGAGCTGACTAAATATATGGACCGGCTGAACATCAAGGTCCGTTATATTCACTCAGAGGTGAAGACACTTGAGCGTGTGGAAATCCTTAGAGGCTTACGTTTAGGAGAATTTGATGTGCTGATCGGAATTAACCTGTTGAGGGAAGGACTTGACCTTCCTGAGGTGTCTTTTGTAGCCATATTGGATGCGGATAAAGAAGGGTTTTTACGTTCTGACCGCGCCTTGATACAGACCATAGGACGCGCAGCGCGGAACGACAGAGGAAGAGTAATTATGTATGCGGACAACATCACCGAATCCATGGAAAGGACAATTGACGAAACCAACCGGAGAAGGGAAAAACAAATCGCCTATAACCTGGAGCATGGAATTACGCCCAAAACAGTTGGCAAGAGTAGAGAAGCTATTATGGAACAGACTTCAATGCTGGATTTCTCTGAGAATGCCACAAGGGCTAAAGCCTATGTGGAGGTAGATGAAGTGAGTATTGCAGCAGATCCGGTGGTTCAGTATATGACCAAAGCAGAAATGCAGAAGTCTATAGATAAAACGCGTAAAGAAATGACTAAGGCTGCCAAAGACATGGACTTTCTGCTTGCCGCAAGGTTAAGGGACGAAATGTTTGCCATGGAAAAAGTATTTGAGGAGCGTTTTGGCAAGTAAATTGAATATAGTAAAGAGTAAGTAATGGACGGAAAGAACAGAAAAGACATTTATCCCGGTTTAGAGGTGGATATTATTTTGAAGAAAGACCAGAGATCTGGTGCCTTGACCAGGGGGATTGTTGCAAATTTATTAACCTCTTCTCCCTTTCATTCCAGGGGTATTAAAGTGCGTTTGGAGGATGGACAGGTAGGCCGTGTGGCACATATTGTAGAAGAAGATTGATTGTAATGTAAGTGCAATAATCTGGTAGAAACTGTAATAATCAAAAATGAATTCCGTCATATTTGTAAACATTAAGACGAATTAACATGGGAATAGTAAAATTTCTTTTTATAACGATATTGGTGATGTGGGTGATCAGGATGCTTTTGAAACTGGTTTTCCCGCTTGTGCTCAGAAATATTTTTAACAATATGCAACAACAGGCCAATGGTGCGCAACAAGCTCCCAGGAGGCCTGAAGGTTCTATATCTATAGATTATATGCCACCGAAGCCTAAGCCTGGAAATGTAGATAAACTGGGTGATTTTGTAGACTACGAAGAGGTTAAATAATTATAATTTTTTTTAAAAGGCGGGAAAGAGATCAATAAAAATTATCTAAGTTTGGGGTTAGTTTAAATATTAAATAACCCTAATGAATACTTGGTTTAAAAGAAATGGCATCCACGTTGCCATCGCCGCATTTTTCGTAATTATCTGTTTCGCCTATTTCAGCCCTGTTTTGCAAGGCAAGGGACCGGCTCAAAGTGATGTCCTGCAGGCAAAAGCGATGCAGAAGGAAATTATGGACTACAAAGCTAAAGATGGTAAAGGGCCTCTTTGGACCAATCAGATGTTTGGAGGTATGCCGGCTTATCAGATTTGGGTTCAATACCCAATGAACGGTGCAACTTATGTCATTTCTGCGATTAAAACCATATTGCCAGATCCTGTAGATGTGGTTTTATTGTATCTGCTGGGTGCGTATCTGCTGTTTTGCGTATTAAAGGTCAACCCGTATCTGGCGGCATTGGGGGCAATTGCTTTCGCTTTTACCTCTTATAATTTTATCATTATTGCCGCTGGGCATAGCAACAAGGCCCTGGCCATTGCTTTCTTTGCACCGATTCTGGCTTCGGTCATCTTAACCCTCCGTGGAAAACATTGGGTGGGAGGCAGCTTGTTTGCACTGTTCCTCGCTTTGGAGATCAGGGCCAATCACATCCAGATGACCTATTATATCTCGCTTGCATTGGTGATTTACCTGGCCATTGAATTATATCATGCCTGGAAAGAAAAGAAGCTGTCTGCATTTGGACGGGGTTTAAGCTTTTTAGCTATTGGTGCTGTATTGGCGCTGATGGTGAATGCAAGTACTTTATGGACTACTTATGAATATGGAAAGGAATCCAACAGAGGAAAATCTAATTTAACGACAGATAAGGCAGAAGAAAAGAATGGTCTTTCTAAAGAATATGCTTATGGCTGGAGCCAGGGTGTTGGAGAGAGTTTTACCTTTCTGATTCCGAACCTTTATGGTGGGGCGACCAGTATCGATGCACTGGTGAAACCGGAAAGCAATGCGTATAAGTCTTTACAATCATTAACCGGTGGTGATCCAACGCAGGCGATTCAACAGCTGGCCGGGCAGATTGGTTACCAGCAGTACTGGGGCGGTAAGCCGGGTACTTCAGGCCCGTACTATTTTGGGGCAATTATCTGCTTCCTGTTTGTTTTTGGGCTGCTTGTTGTAAGAAGCCGTTTTAAGTGGTGGGCTTTAGGCACAACCATTTTATTCATGCTGCTTTCTTTCGGAAGTAATTTCCCCTTGATATCCGATTTGTTTTTTGATTATTTCCCGTTATACAATAAGTTCAGGGCGGTGGAATCTATTTTGGCTGTAGTAGGGCTAATGGTTCCTGTTTTAGCCGTGCTTGCAATTAAAGAAGCTACAGAAAGTAAGCTGGAACAAAAGGTACTTCTTAAAAAATTAACGATTGCTGCGGCAATCACCGGAGGGTTCTCCTTATTGGTTGCCATTATACCAACCGTATTTTTCAGTTTTACCAGCGAAAATCATCAGCGTATGCTGGAAGCGCTTACCCAGATTCTGCAGAACAACCGTGGAGAGGCGTTAAAAGTTGCCAATGCTCTGGTGGCGGATCGTGTTGACATTGCTCGTGCAGATGCCTTGAGGTCTGTACTTTTTATTGCGATTGCTTATGCATTGATCTGGGCGTTCATCACTAAAAAAATGAATCTTCAACTGGCATTAGTACTGCTTGGTTTTGCTGTTTTGATCGATATGTGGCAAGTGGATCGCCGTTATTTAAACAACAATAATTTCGCGAGTAAATCAGACCTGGCCAATCATTTCCAGCCCCGCGATGTAGATACGTTTATTATGGCGGATAAAGATCCTGATTTCAGGGTAATGGACCTCACGACTTCTACTTTTTCAGATGCGAGTGCTTCCCAGTTCCATAAAACTGTGGGTGGTTACCATGCGGCTAAATTGAAGCGTTTCCAGGAGTTGATCGATAATCAATTCTCAAAAAGTGTGAACCAGGATGTGCTGGATATGTTGAATACGAAATATATTATCACACAAGATCAGCAAAATGGTTCTTATAAAATGCAAAGAAATCAAACTGCTGCAGGAAATGCATGGATTGTACAAAATGTACAATTTGCCAAAGATGCAGACGAAGAGATGAAGGCGATCAGTAGTTTTGATCCGAAAAAAGAAGCCATTGTGGACATTCGATATAAAGGTCTTATTGATGAGAAAAAGGTAACAGGTGGTGGTGCAACAGCGATGATCACACTTGACAGTTATCATCCTGACCATTTGACTTATTCCTATAGTGCGCCTTCGGACGTAATTGCCGTTTTTTCTGAAATTTATTATGACAAAGGCTGGAATATGTATATCGATAATGAGAAAAAACCTTATTTCAGAGCTGATTATGTACTGCGTGCAGCGCAGCTCCCGGCAGGTAATCATAAAGTAGAGTTTAAATTTGAGCCTGTTTCTTATTATGCAGGGGAAAAGATTTCCCTGGCAGGATCTATTTTATTGCTGGCTGCATTGGGCTTTGCATGTTACGGAGAGAAAAAAAAGAAGGCCGCTTAAACATTATTTAAGCGATTTGTAATAAAGGTTATTGTCATCAGGCAATAACCTTTTGTTTTTTTAATAATATTCTGTTAATGGCTTGTTAACCTGTGTATTGCATATTTGTGTCCATAAACTAAAGATCTATGGAGGAAATGATCGTAATAGGATGTGTTATTGCCCTGATTGCCTTCTTTTTTAGTCCTTATGATCTGAAAATGGATGACGATGACGTCTAAAAGAGAAGTAGAAATTGCAGTCATTTCGGACGTACACCTGGGTACTTACGGCTGCCACGCCAAAGAGCTTTTAAAATATCTGAAAAGCATTAAGCCTAAAATGTTGATCCTTAATGGCGACATTATTGATATCTGGCAATTTAGCAAAAGGTACTGGCCGGAAACACATATGAAGGTGGTCCGTAAACTGATGAAATTTGTGGTGGAAGGGGTGCCGGTATATTATCTGACGGGTAATCATGATGAGCTCTTACGTAAATTTGCAGATATGCATTTAGGGGCTTTCCATTTACAAAATAAACTGGTTTTGGAAATAGATGGTAAAAAGGCCTGGTTCTTTCATGGGGATATTTTTGATGTTACCATGCAACATTCCAAATGGCTGGCGAAACTGGGTGCCGTAGGATATGATACCCTGATCCTGATCAATAGTTTTGTGAACTGGGGCCTGAAGATTTTTGGGAGAGAGAAAATGAGCTTTTCGAAAAAGGTGAAGGAAAGCTTTAAGGATGCAGTAAAATTTATCAACAGTTTTGAACAGACGGCTGCGGAGCTTGCTGTTGAAAAAGGCTATGAATATGTGGTTTGCGGTCATATTCATCAGCCGGAAATGCGTAGCATTGAAACTGAGAATGGCAGAGTGACCTATTTGAACAGCGGAGACTGGATTGAAAACCTGACCGCGCTGGAATATAACAATAAGGCCTGGAAAATATTTAAATATGAGGCCAAAGATTATGAAACAGATATAGAGGAAGAAGGAATTCTTTCTGACAGCGAAGATTTACATAGTAAACTGGATATCAATGTATTATTGCAAAAGATCAAATTAGAAATTGTCTAAAGGCTAAAATTTACAGATATTCGGTGCGGATGAAGATATTATATGCGATTCAGGGAACGGGAAACGGGCACATTAGCCGTGCCAGAGAGATTGTTCCATTGTTACAACAGCATGGCGATGTGGAGCTTCTGATTAGCGGAACGCAGGCTGATGTCAGGCTGAGCCAGCCTGTTAAATATCAGCTTCATGGTTTTAGCTTTATTTTTGGTAAAAAGGGTGGGGTTGACCACTTCGAGACCTGGAAGACCATGAACCTTCCGCGTTTTGTAAAAGACATGAGGTCTCTTCCCTTAAAGGATTATAATCTGATCATTAATGACTTTGAGCCGGTAACTGCCTGGGCATGCAGGCTTAGAGGGATAGAAAGCGTTGGTTTAAGTCATCAGGCATCTTTTCAGTCTCCCAAGGTGCCTAAACCAAAGAGTATAGACTGGGCACAGCTGGTTATGAAATATTATGCGCCTGCAACACATTATGTAGGGTTTCATTTTGACCGGTATGATGATTTTATCTATACACCGGTGATCCGTTCGGAGATCCGGAATTTAATTGTTCATGACCTTGGACATTATACAGTATACCTTCCGGC
>NZ_DATMRL010000027.1:0-18374 GCF_035566355.1 Pedobacter sp. | reverse complement strand
GGTGCCGTATTTGTCTACGCAACAGAAGGTGGATCTTTCGCCTGATGCGGTGAGGACGAAGAGTTATGAGCCGGAGGTTCGGGATATTGATATTACGGTGGATGCGGTGCTGCAATTGGCTGAGGTGATTAAGGGTTATGCGATTAACAAGTAGTTAACTTTTTTGGTGGTTTTTATGCTTATTTTCGGTGTGAACTGACTGCCCCGTTGGTTCTCGATTACTGTTCGATTTAGGCTAATTAAGGGGCCACAGGTTAATTCCTGTGGCCTTTTTTTGTTTAGTGTTGTGGTGCTGGTGCAAAGGTTATGTTTGCTTTTTTGTCTAGTTCTAGTAGTCTTTGTTTGTTGGCTGTGTCGTACACGGTGCGTACCATGGTGCTGGTTTTGTGTCCGTTGGTTTCGGCTGCTTTTCTTTGTGCTTCTTTGATGGCTTCTTTGAGTTCTTTGTTGACGTCTTTTGTGGTGCGCAGGTGTTTGAGGGAGTAAAAATCGGCGGTTATGCCTAATTTGATTTTTACGTGGTTGTGCCAGCGCCTAGAGATTTGTTCTTGGCGTATGGGGGTTTCTCGGTACATAGGCTGGAGGCCTTCGGAGAAGAGGTAGAGTTTTTCTTTTTTGTTTTTGTTGTCTTTTAGTGCTTGTGCTTCTTCTATGACTTCTTTCCAGTGGGGTAGGGCGTCTTGGTTGATGGCTCTTATGTCCCAGTGGTATTCTTTTCCTTTTTTGACCAGGACTTTAAAGGTTTGTTCTTCGAGGTTGACGTGTTGGTGTTCTACGCGGAGTATTTCTGTTTCTCTGCATCCTGAGTGAAAGAAGATGTGCAGGAATCTCCTGAATGTTGGGTAGTTTTCTTGTAGGTGTTTTTCTACTTTGGTTCTTTCTTCTGGTGTGAGGGTTTGTCTGATGTTTTTTGTGGTGATGCGTTTTTTGATGCCGTCCATGGGGTTGTGTTCCATGGCTTCGAGTTCGTTGAGTTCTACGAAGATGATTCTGAGGTCTGTTCGGTAGCGGTTATAGTTATTGGCGGTCCATTTGTCTTTTTTGTTTTCTCCGATTTTATTGAATAGTTGGCGTATGTGTCTGCGTTCTACTTTTCTGATGGGTAGTTTGGAGAGTTGGATGCCGTTTACTTGTAGTGTGTCTGCTGCTTTTTTTAAATGGGGTATTTTGTTTTTGATGTCTTTCTTGGATTCTGGGTCCATTTGTTTTTCTTTGAGTCCTTTGATTAGGGCTTCAATGAAGGGGGTATTGGGGTCTATAAGACCGCCGTTTTCTGGTGTGTCTTCTATTTCGGGTTGTTCGGCTGGTTGTTGTGGTTCGTTTGTTTGTTGCAGTTCGTTTGTTTGTTGCAGTTCGGCTGTTTCTTGCAGTTCGTCTGTTGGTTGTGGTGTTTCTTGTGGTTTGAGTTTTTCTTGGTGCCTGGGTTCTTCAGGCTGTTGCTTATAGGCTTGTTGTTGGTGTTGGAGTGCTTCTTGTGGTTGGAGTTTTTCTTGTTGTGTGTTGCTTGGGATTGGGTTGAATCCTTGGTTATGGAGCTGGTCTTTTTCTTTGGCTAATAGTTCTCTTATGAAGTTCTGCCTCCCTTCTAGGGTGGTGATTCGGTTTACTCCTGATTTGAGTACGCGTGGGTAGCCTTTGGGGTATCTGTCTTTTGCGCTTGGGTCGTGAAACCAGTATTCTATGCGCCATTTCTTTTTAAGCGAGGCTCTGCCGGTATGCCAGTTGGATGGGAAAATATTAAAATCACTGTAGCTACACCCGGAGGGTAAAAAGTTCATTTTAATAGTTTTTAAAGATTAACGTTTTTATCAACGTTTACTTAAAAACTATTAGAACCTTTACAACGGAGGAGAGCAAAAGCCTTACTGGGTAAGGCTTTTGTCTTGTGAACCGGATTGGATTCGAACCAATGACCTGCTGCTTAGAAGGCAGCAAACCCCTACCGGCCTACGTATAAAGATCCTAATAATCAACTAAGTAAACATGATGATAATTACCAAATTGTTTCTGTCGTTGTCAAGGTTATCAACGTTTAGATTAACGTTGATCTTTCGGCTGTAACGCTGACCTAGCGTCACTTACAGCGAACCTTATAGAAAATTAAAGATCTTTGTCAGTCCAAAGGTAAAACAAATTTTTTCTCCATCCTCTATATTCTTTCTTCAAAGAAGCATTAACAATTCTTTAACGATCTCAATAACAATTTATTAACAGTTAGACCAGGGAAATGAACTAACTTTTAATGAACCCAAGACCATTGCTCATTTTAATCGCGTCTATGAAACTACTCAAAATAACAGATGTTATTGACCGAATAACGCTGGCTGGCACCATCGATTTACCAAGAGGAGCCGCTAAACAAATAAAGGTTATAAACTCCCTTTGTCTAATAACAGCCATACTGGCTTTTACAATTGGCAATATCTTTTATTACAAAACCGGCTTGCTTGCAATCGAAATCCCCGCAATGATTGAAGGAACACTATTCTGTAGTGTTATTTTCCTTCATCGCCGAAAAAGACATACAGAGGCGAATTTAGCATTTGTCATTGTACACTGTATTAGCGCCCTCTGTTTCGGAGCAATCTTAGGAGCAACTATAAACTTGTTATTAATCGACGTATTTTTAATAAGTGTATCCTTTATCATATTTTCGGATTTAAAAAATCAGCTTATTAGCTGTTCTTTTATACTTATAAGTATAATTCCATCAGAAGCAAATCTCTATTACGGATGGATTCAACCTGTAGAACTGAGCAGGCCAAATCAGTTTTTTATTCGTTGGATTGCCCTTGCAGTTTTTCTATTCTTTAACATCATCATATTGGTCTACTATATACGAGAAAGATTAGCCTTACAAAAACGACAAGAAGCCAATATAACCAAGCAAGCAAAACTCTTACGCCAATTAAATACAGCCAATGAAATCATCAAAATTGTATTTTTTAAATTATCTCATGAAATGAGAAATCAAATAAATCCAATTGCATTAGTTGTTGATATTCTTAAAGGGATGATTGATAAAAATACAACACTCTTAGAAGTTGAACCGTACATAGATATTATCGCCACTTCTGTTAATAATACATCAACCATCATTAACAATACACTCACATTTTCAGAAATTGAAGCAGGGAAATTATATGAGCCTACCTTCACTACATTTAATATAAATAATCTCATTCGAAAAATTATCGCTCAACATATTCCTTCAGCTGATAAAAAAGGACTGAATATAGAATACCGGATACAAAATGGGTTATTTTCGATAGTCGTTATGGACGAAATGGCTTTAAGAGTTTCCTTGACTAACCTATTAAATAATGCAATCAAATACGCATATCCTTACACCAACATATATATTCATCTATCTCTAAAAGATACCAATTGTCATTTAGCAGTGAGCAACAGTTGCGAAGACATTAGTATAGAAAAACAAGAGAACTTGTTTAGTCCATTTGTAAGAAATAAAGATAGTCAACATGCTGAAGGTACAGGTTTAGGCCTCTACGTGGTTAAAAAACTAATGACAGATCTCAACGGTAATGTATTGCTAAGGAGTAAGAATGGGGTCACTAAATTCTCACTCCTATTCCCTATAATGGAAGGTATCGAGACGGATATTGTACCAGAAATTAACCTCAATATTTCTTTGAACGGTTTTAATGTTCTCATTGCTGACGATGAACAAGTAAACCTCTTTCTACTTGAAAAACTACTTATTGATAAAGGCTGTAATGTACGTTCTGCGGAAAACGGTGTTGAAGTATTAGAAAAGCTAAAGGAATCATTACCGAATTTAATTATCCTGGACGTTAATATGCCGATCATGGATGGTAGAGAAACTTTAAAACAGCTAAGAAAAGACCCTACCTATAAAGAAATTCCTGTAATGATCGCGACTGGAGACGCATTCGATCCTACAACTATCCAGGCTTGGCAAGAATTAGGAGCTAAAGATGTGCTCCAAAAACCAATTACTTGGAGAGTACTCGCAAGTACATTAAAACGCTACATTACGCCTAAAGCCCCAATCACTACAGGAATTTAATTGCTAACCTATTAATAATTGATCTATCTGTAAATCACTAGAAGGATGGCCTTCTTTATGATATCTTTCAGTACGGGTATTGGTCCAAAAGAGATACCCATGAATCATTAATGATAGATTTTCAATAAACTGATTTACTGCTTGATGATATCCTCCAAAATCTGGAAGACTATCTTTGAGTTCGCAGTATTCCGCAAGGTCGGCATCGTGTACAGCTACGGCCTCTAAATACGCTTCCTCTATCGAATATTGGCGTTTATTTTGCAACATCAGTATAATGTTCCAAACATCTTTACCCTTCTCCAGATGGGCTGAAAAATAGTCATTTGCCCAAGCAAGTATTCTACAGGTGAGCTGGGAGATTCTTTTGATTTGTGGATTGTTC
Organism: Pedobacter sp.; assembly: GCF_035566355.1. Taxonomy (GTDB): domain Bacteria; phylum Bacteroidota; class Bacteroidia; order Sphingobacteriales; family Sphingobacteriaceae; genus Pedobacter. The sequence goes on along the minus strand of NZ_DATMRL010000027.1, from coordinate 13,938 downwards.
ATAATATCATCTGGCAAAATTTCTCCAGTAATCATCTCCGCAATATCTACCAGTGGATAGACATTCACCGCTCTTTCCCGTATTTCGTAAAACTCATCGAAATTCGGAAACTCAAGGTTGACGCGATATGGGACTTCTCTTATAATCCCATCAAAATAGACATCTAAGCTATTGCAAAATCTCTTCATCCAGGCATCATTAGAACATTGCAACAACTCTTGTCGAATTTTTGGAACCTGGTGCAATTCCGGGTCTCCATCATAGGCTAATTCTCCACGCAAGATAGCCAGAGCTTTTTGACGTATATCTTTGAGCCTATCCTCCGGCCCCCTTTCGTAAGTATCATCTATAACAAAAGCCCACATAAAGAATCTACAGGCAGCTTTTAATCGCATTTGATCTGCATTAGGAAACATACAACCAGCTGCATGTCCTACTCCTGTTTTCAAATATTTCATTTTCGCTTTTTCTGGAAGATAGCCATAGTAGTCATTCAGCCAGTTGCCGATTTTTTTTTTCGATATCCTCTGCAAAAGGATTTGTCGCATATCCAAACGGATACTTAATAAGCTGTGTTTGCATACAATTTGTTTAAAAGTGATTTAATTGGTGAATTCTTGCGAATACCCTTCGCTAAAGCAATTGATCTTACGTGTACATAGAGATTTGGTTTTATAGTTATAGAATAGCTGACCACTAATTTTCATCAGCGATCCAGTTGTGTTATATTGTAAAAGGTTTTTAAGGCATAGCTACGACAGCAATAACCGTAAGATGTGGCTTAGTGTAATGAACGAACAAAGACTGGGTTTACGAATAATTATAATGCCCTTCCATGTATCTGGATATATAATTGAAATACCTGAACCCGCTATAAGCGCCAATATGGAGCTATTTCGAGCTATCTTAAAGATAAGTGATACCTCCAAAAAAGTTGTCTATTTTAGCTTTTTTATTAAAAAACGCGTAAAGAATGAGTATATATGCTTATGGCCGCGATAGCAACCTTATTTACTTTATCTTAAATTATTATTTAGTTTTTTTGATTTATTGTTTTCTTGTTGACTATTTAAATAGGGATACTTTCTGTGCCGACAGGCCTTTTCGCTGCTTTGCAGCGTCATTAGTGGGGAAAATTACGATAGTAATTTTCATCCGCTTCCAGCCCGCGACTTCGGAGCAGGGATGCCAGATCGTTCGTGTTTTACGAACGTTCATCTGGCGGATTTATAAGGTTAATTACGGATTTAAATTAATAACCTGATTAATAAAATTTATTAAAATTGGATATTCTAAATCTTTAAAAGAAATTTTATTTTTATATAACGAAACTGTGATTTACAGGTCTTAGCGATCCAGGATTATCTCTATAAATAGCTCTTCAAGCGATCTACATGAAGCAAACTTCTAATTTTCTCAAACGCACGTTCTCGAAGTTGTCTAAGTCGTTCTTTGCTGATTCCCATTTCATCAGCTAATGCTTCCATATCAGTTGAAGTTTCAAAACTTACTCCAAACAGACGCTTTAAAACCATTTGCTCTCTATGGGGTAAATGACTCAATACATTTTCAATCTCCATTTTTAGAGAGTTTTCGTTGATGATTTCGGGAATCGTCATTATTGAAGAATCTTCAAGGGCATCTATTAATCGAAACCCACTTTCCTCGTTAACCATTTGCATCAAATGCTGTTCTTGTTGACCTACCTTTAGCCAATATTTGACTTTATCAATATCCATCTTAGCTTCCATAGCAAGTTCTTCTACTGTAGGGATCCTCTCTAAGCGCTGTTCAAGAGTAGCCCCGCATTTGTATAGAATGGATAAATAAGATCCAATGTTTATAGGTAGACGAACAGATCTTTCATGATTTCCAATGGCTATAATAATAGATTGACGAATATGCCAAACTGCAAAACTGATAAACTTGAAGCCTCTCGTTTCATCAAATCGTTTGGCTGCTTGGATTAAGCCTAAGTTTCCTTCTGAAATTAGATCAGCAAAGGATACTCCTCTACCTGTATACTTTTTGGCAACAGAAACAACAAAACGGAGATTACTGGTCACCAATTTTTCAAGAGCTTGAAGATCTCCTTCTTTAATTTTCTTAGCCAGATGGACCTCTTCTTCATTATTCAGTAAGTTTATTTTACTTAACTCGTTGAGGTAACGAAAAATTGAATCTGTAGAAGATATTGTAATGGCTTGGGTAATTCTGAGTTCCCTCATTTTATTTGTTCGCGATCTATTTGTGTTCAAAAATAGATTGACGAACAATCCTAAAATTGAACATTAATTTAAATTCCTGGTGTTTTAAAAAAATCGTAGTAGCAATTAAAAATGGCGGCCAACTCCCCAGTAGGCCGCCTAAGCACAATACTTATTTTGTAAACTATCAATGAATGAGTGACTCAAAAATATTCCATTATTTATTTAGAAGATGGTGTTTTAATCAAATAGAATTGTGTTTTAAAAAATGTTTACTCAATAAAAAAGGGACCTTTCTATCCAGATCAGTCCCTTCTCAAACTTAACTTAACATAAAATGGAAACGGTTCGATATCAACCGTAGCATAATTACTAAAACTGAACCACTAGTTCTAGCAGAAAGCAAATTATAAGATTGCAAACAGAAAAAATTGGACAATAACATAAAATGATGGTGTTTTAATAAAAAAATTACCCTTGAATATTTTTCGGATTTCCTTTTGAGCAAGCTTATTTTATTAAAACACAATTTTTTCGATTTATAACACCATATTTATAATTGGGTGTTGTATATATTTACCATTATTAATTCTCTCTGATTATACAAAGAATCATTTCCGTATTTACCTAGATAAAAAAGATTTGTGGGCTCTCATACGGCACACAGATAGGTGAATAAATAATAATAGAAGGCGGGGTTACCTGGATGGGAACCCCTTCTTTTTAACTTCCTTCGCATATCTTCATACTTTCTTCGCATAAACCTCATACAAACATGGGTTAAAGTACTTTTTTGCGAACATGGTATGAAGAAGGTATGAGGATGGCATCAGGATCTGGATAATTTGAGCAGTTCTTACCCTCTTTTGAAGCACAATCGAATAGATATAAAGACATCTATATATTAATGTATATAAATGCTTATATATATTCTTTTTCAATTGGTTCAACTACTGAATATTTTACGGATCACTTTTTACGTTGATAATAATCAATCACCTTATTTAAAAAGGCTTCGCCCTTGCTCCTAAGCTCATTGATTTCCTTATGCAATTGCTCTATTTTTTGCTCAATTGCTTTATGGTATGCCGTATTTCCACCTTTAGGATCACGCAGCACCATATTTTCTAACAAACTATTGATTTGATAATTGTTCAGCTCTGTATTTTCGTACTTCGCTTGAAATTCCTCTGGAGTATACTAATTGCCATTCAGCTTATTGTGTAAAGCCATACCTTGTGCAATAAAGCTTCTTTTACCATAGGCATTAATTTTTTTTATCCCAATTTGTTGTTGATGGATGCTCAGGCGGAATTCCGGATCTACAATTCTCATGCTTGTTTATTTATGACGTTTCGATTTTATCTGGGGTATCCATATAAAATACACTGGTTTGAGGACACTGTTTCTTTACAGTTTTGTTTGCGATTTTCGCCAGAGTTTTTGCTGCACCGATGCCGATACAAACTGGAACTCCGGTATACTGGAGGATACGCTTACGCAGTCCGGTTGCGGTTTTTTCGAGGTCATGGTCGTTTATTAATGATCCGTATGCATTAGCACACCACTCGGACGTAAAACGTCGTATGTGATTGATATATCAACAGCTCCTTCATGTGTTTTAAAATTTAAGTGACTACAAAGTTAAACTAATATTTCTAGCACAAACAAATATTTACTAATATTTTTAGCATTCTAAATCCTGGAACAGAATTATTTGCAATACTTCAGAATTTTGTATCTTCATTTAATTAAGGAGCATATATATGATCTATACATTAGGCGCGTTTGTCAACGTCGACCCCATCTCATTGCTTATTGTATTATGCATATTGATTGCAATAGGATTTTTTATAGGCAGAGCAGTCCTTTCCAAAAAACTGAGCCAGCAAAAGAAATATGTGATAAATATCTATTCCGGAATATTCGGATTAATATTCACTATTGGAGTAATCCTAGCAGTTTTGTTCTTACTAAGATAGCTCTAGAGATAAATTCAGGTATCAGGCAGAGAGAACTTAGTCAGAAACCTCTATCAAATCAATGAGTACTCAAACAAGCTAAGCTTGCTCACTCTTCTCAACTTTAGAAAGCACATCCCTCGCCATTGTTCCAAGCAGTTCCCAATCAGGATACTCTTCAAATTGCTTCTCATCAAGATCCTACAGATCCAGATTTCGGCAATTACGATCAATTAAGGTGAATTCTGATCAAATCAGCGATTTCATTAGTAAGTTGTATCATGAAATAAACTTGCGTTTTCTCTTGTCTTATATCAGCTCGTGATAAGCCTTATACATATTTTTATACTTTCCTCTCGAAACATTATTATATTCAGATGAGCAAGCACCTGACAAGTAATAAAAAATCCCCAAAAATATTAGGCAATGAATTAGCTATCCTATATTAATACAAATGAGCGATAACAAATTATCCTCCTATAATGACTCATTTTATCGAGCCATTCTCCTCAGCCAATCAGATTCAGTTAATCCAACTCTTCCCAATTGTTCAGAATACTGAGTTATAATTCTTTGTGCATGAGGAAATTTAAGATCAGCTATCCACCTAAATTTCAGGGATTCATCAGAATTTTTAAAAATCCAACCGGTTTCATCTTTTGTTGCAATAATTTCCCCTTTATCCTGAGGATCAAAATCCAACATTACAGTGTTATAAGGTTTTAAATCGGTCAAAAGAGTCACATAAACATCTCTATCTTTAACGACCATATGAAACTTATCGGGCTTAATAGATTTTTCCAACGGAATAAATGAAAATTTCCTATTACCCACTAACCTAACACTATCACAAAGAGGTTGAATACACAGAAAGTATTTTCTATCTGAGTCGTCGATATCTTGAACAACAATACTACCTAAAGTCAATAATGGTGCTGGTAATTCATACTTTGATCTAACTGTTGTCAAAATCGCGAAATCCATGTTTCTTTCCCGGATATTAGTTGCATTTGGGAGAGAAAAAAGCTGTGTTAAAAAATTATCAGCATCCTTTCCGCCTTTCAATTTTTTTATTTTACTATTCCAAGATGGTTTATCTGTATTAAAAGTAGAATCTTTTTCAACGCCATCTTGCAACAAAACTTTTACAAGATCAAGAGTTTCCTCATGATTAAGTTTTTCAAACTTTCCATCTAGATTCAAACCAACTGAAATTTGATATTCCAGCCACTTATGGACAAAATCAATAGATATTAAATCTCTAATCGTACTGTCCCCTTCCAAGACATCCAATAATTCTGAAGCAAGAAGTGGCACGGGATGATTTTCCGCTTCATCTGGAGGATTATTCAATATTCTGTGGCCGATATAGGCAGAATCCAAATTAGAAGTAAATTTATTCAAAATCCTATGGGTGTTTTCTCTAAGAATCCCCAAAGATCGTAGAGCTACATTCGATAATAAGCCCTTCGTTAGATTAGTAAAATCACCAATTAACCTAGCTGGCAATTCACCTTCATTTACAACTCTTTTTGGATCTATGGACCCACTTCCACCGTATTTCTGATAAATCACAACCTTGATTGGTCCACGTGAGATTTCAAATCCATCCACTTTTGGAGTTTCAAAGTTCATCTTTATAGTTTGTTTAACCTTTTCAACAATATCACTAAGGTCTGGATTAGATGTATATATGGCGATTAATCGTAATCTATCACTAGAGTCTGTAGTAATTATCTTTTTTATCAAGGCCAAGGCAATTGTCCCAGGGATCTCTTCATTTTCACCAATTTGCCAATCCAAAATTACGATATCAGATTTATGAGTAGCATGATCAGTCTTTCTATTTAAACCTTCCTCATCATGAACCGGCTTTAATACAGCACACACTAATCCTTCTTCAGCAAATTTGTCGATCAATTTTTTTGCATCTAAATCACTACTATCTATAAAACCCTCTTTATCAGCCACTCCATTTTCATCACTATTAGTATCAACTGGCGTTATATTAATAGATCTTTGTCGCCTCGTTGGGGCTACAAGGGGTTCACTTGTGTCACTCGTGTGTTTTAAATCTTTAGTCTGTAAATCCAGCGAAGCACGATCATCCACAACCACAACACTATGTAAAAATTTAGATACAATTTTATTTGAGGCTTCCTCAAAATTTAAGGCGTTAATTATCATTATTTATTATATTAAGATTAATGCAAAAGTCACATTCATGTTTTTCCGTGGTCTTTCCAGAACAAGATCATATCCTATTTTTGACAAAACTTCTTTTGATATAAATAATCCAAGCCCTCTACCTCCAGGTTTATATGAGACACCATGTTCAAAAATAGCATCAAAATTTCTCTCAGGAATACTAGGTCCATTATTGCTTATATAAAATGAGCCGTCACTTGCATCAAGTTCTATAATTCTTGGATTTGAATTGTCTCTGAGCCAAAAAATAGCATTATCGACTAGATTTACGAAGACTGGATAAAATGACGATGGATATCCAACTATATTTTTCTTTAGAAAATCTTTTGATGCTATTAATTCTATCTCATGCCTCTCAAATCTTTTCCTAAACAAATCGTAAATATAAGTATGTATATCTGATCCACTTATATTTATCTCATTTCTATAGAGTCTACGATGCAGGGGAGTAAATAGAGTTAAATAACCATCCAAATGATCAAAACTTGTTCTTAAATTACTGTAAACGGATCCTAAATTATGATTAACATCCGCCCATGCTTTAAGTCTTCTAAGTTCATGTCTTATTCCTCGGATACTTGCATCAAACTCATGATTAATAACCTCAATAGCCATCCCTAACTGACTGAGTTGTAAATCCATATCTGCACGTTCTTCAAGATTTAAATTTCTTTGCTCAAGAGCTTCCATTTGGTCCATCTGGCTTGCAGCTCCCCCCTCTAGCTTAATTGCTTCTAATTGAGCCCTCACATAACGCAAATATTCTTGTTTTTGTTCCTTAACATTAAGAATTTTCCCTTCCAACTCATCCCTTGTATTAACCAATGTAAGATCATCTAGGCTAATAAAATCAATTCTTTCAAAGTCACTAAGCACTTCCCTAATGGTAGTATCGATCTCTTCAACACTAGACTTCGCAACTTCCTTTACTTCCTTGTGGACCTTTTCAATAATCAAATTTGTTTCTAAACTCTCCTCTTTGCCAATTTTTCTAGCTTGATTAGATAAAGAGTTAAGTTCCATTTCTATCCGCACTCTTCGATCAAGTTCTAGTTTAGCTCTGTTAGCTAATTCAGTAACTTCACCTTCGATTAAATCACGAATAATCCCAAATGTATCTTTTTGCAGCTTCTCATAGGCAATTTCATACGATTGGTAATCTCTAAGTAGCTTATTATTTAGTCCTATGCCTTTCGGCTTAACTACTTTATATTTATCTTCTAATTCCCTTAATAATTGTCTCGCCCTCGATTCAATTGTGAGAAATTGATATGCGGCCTCCTTTTGATCATCAATTTTAGAGGCTCTCATTAGATCTATTTGAACCGATTCCGCTAATGATAGTGCTTCATTTTGAGCTTTATTTTCATCAATATCAACAAAGAAATTTTCGATATCTAAAATAAGTTTTTTCTTTTTAACAGTAACTTGCTTTTCTCTATCTCTACGAGCAAGTTCCAACCGGCTTAGTTCATTCTTTACTTTATTATATTCTTCACCATACAGGCCTTCTTCTCTAAAAAAATCGGCTGCAATTTGTAAAAAAAATTTACTCAAAATATCCTGAAATTGCCTATAGGCTTTATTCTCCCTAAACCCTTCTCTACCAGCCTTTTCACTCAACTGATTGTTTATATTTTGATCAATTTCAACTATCCCAAAAATATTCCTATGAGAAAAATGGTAGTACCCAGCCGATTTTGTTCTTCTCTTTTCAATATCGAGCCAGTCAACATCTGTATCTCCATATGGTAGGATTCGAATTCCATTTTTATATATATACAATCCACCTATTTTTCGAGTTTTTGATATTAATCGACTATATTCTTCAGAAGAGATTTTACTTTCCCTTTGTTGGGCCTGAACTTCTGCAAAATTAATTTTAAATGGACCACAATCAGTTGCATTCCCCTTTGCACCTGTCCAAGCAATTGAATGATTATTATATATCTTTCCAAAGATTGAAACATTCCCCTTAAACTGCCCAAATTCATCAAACTTGCCATATATATGATGATCAGCAATTCCAAATTCACTAGGAGTAAAAAATTCTCCTCCTTCTATCAGATCCTCATATATATATTCATCTCTATGATCACGAAATGCAGTAACAATTGCGGGCGGCTCATGGTCTGGAGTCATTGTATTGGTAAAACCCAACAATGACTTCAGTAAAGGTGATGCCTTATCATCAGAATCATTATCAATGTCAGCTTGCAATATTTCATTTGATGGTACTATAATAAAATGGGTACCTGTATTCACACCACTAAGACTTAAATCCGGTTGATACTGATCTATCTCAAATGGATCAATAGACATTTTTTCAAAATCCCTTTCAAACCTAAGCAATTCGCTTTCATCTATTTCATTCTTAAATTTATCAAGATTACTTCTAAAAACATCTAGCATTTCATTTAGATCACGCGCATCAGGCACCTTTCCTTCAGAGAAGGTTTTAATGGGTATTTCAATATCTTCCAAATCGATTCCCGGTTGTTCAAAAATCCCCCAGTGTATATAAGCCATCACTAAATCATGGAGACCTCCCTCACGTTTCGCCCGTGTAAGAACTAACAGTTGTGGCCCAATAGCAGCAATTGCAAGACGGCCGATCCCCTTCTCACCCAATGAAGGTCTTAATTTTTTCCCCGGCGGTACGTATGGAGGTTTTAGTCCTGATTTCGCTCCTAGCTTACTCTCAGTACCCAAAGTTAGCCAGCGTTTTTCAAAATCCTCTTTAGTCATCCCAATACCATCATCTCTCAATACAAATAGGCGATCAGATCTATAAAAATCCACCTCTACACGATCTGCATAAGCATCATGAGCATTCTTAAAAAGCTCACTAATAGCTGTAGGAATACCGGCAATTTGTTGCCGTCCCAACATATCGACTGCGCGTGCACGTGTCTTAAATTTAGCCATGTATTTAGTTAATAATACTTAATGCAATTCTTCTAGCCATTTCTGGAGGTACTGCGTTGCCAATCTGTTTTGAGATTGAGACTAAACCTCCCTTAAATTTATAATCCTTTGGAAAAGTTTGCAAAGTTGCTCCTTCTCTTAATGACAGTCCCCTATCCTCTTCAGGATGGGTAAACCGTCCACACGATGTTGCAATAAAACGAGTAGTTATAGTTGTAGATGGTCGATCCCACCATAATCTTCCATATATACTCCTGTAATAATGATCTTTATCATAATAAGCTGCTATTTGCAAATTAGGATTATCTTTCCAAGCCATCCTATCTCCCCCATCATGAGGTGTCATTTTAATTCGTTCTTGGTTCTTGGGACTAAGAGAAGCCGTACTATTCATAAAATCATTAGGATCCATATTACCAGCAGGAAGTACAGGAAACCCTTTATGTTTTCCTATAAAATTCCTAACTGTCATATCTTTGCGAACTTCCGGTTCAGGAAAAGAAATAAACTTCTTAATCCGAGACGCGATTAATACAAATCTATTTCGCTTTTGAGGAACGCCGTAGTGATCGGTTCTTGCTATTTTATATTCAGACTTATAACCATTAAATGTTAAAAAATCTAAAAAGTCAAGCAAGACATGATTATTCTTTTCCTTAAGTAATCCAGGGACATTCTCCACTACAATATGACCAGGCATAAAATACTTTATAAATCGCTGAAAATCATACAGTAAATTATTTGTATAAGAAGACTTATGTCTATTATTATTTATTTTGCTCCAATATTGACAAGGACTGCAACCTATAAATATTAAATTATCATCATATCTATCTATATTAAGATCTGCTCTTAAAGTTTCTGGTTGGTATTGTATAATATTTTCGTTTATAAATTTTGCGTCTTTATGATTGGCTAAATATGTCGCTTCAAATTGTTTTTCTATATCAATTCCTGCTAATACTTTTACCCCTGCTTGTGAAAAGCCACAAGACATTCCACCAGCACCACAAAAGAAATCTACCACTTTTAAATCGGTAGCTCCAATTAACACTTGATCTTTTGAAACTGAAATTTTATCTGAATGTATCATTATCGCTTAATACCTAAAAAAGTATAAAAATACAAATAAAAAATTACTCCGTCTCTTCTTCTTCTGAAAATTCAGTTACAATTTCAATAAAATAAGGGCATACTGGAATTATTTTCTTGGTTTGAACGTCATCGATATATTGCCAGAGATCTTCATCATAATTGTCAACATCTGCATCTTCAATTTCTGAATCAGAATTTATACCATAAATAAAAGTCAAATCAAATAATATTTGGGCGAGTCCCGAAGTATCTTTTGTTTCAATTTCAAAAAGAATACTTTCATGCGCTGCCGGAACTGCTTCCTCATAAATAAATGATTCAGAAATAAGGGAGAGAAGATGTCCAGAATAAGCTGCTTTAGCATAATCGTCAGCTATTGCAATTCTGTCACTAAAGTATTGTTGAGTAGATTTTGGGACATAGACCTCATAACGTTCAGAATCATTTTGTATAACGATATTCAAAATACCTTCAATCGAAGTTCCAGAAAGGGCTGTAAGGTCAATCATATTAGAGAGTGTTAGTATGTAGACTGCAAATAAAATTAATAAAATATTATTTTCCTAGATAATGTTGATTTTTTTCATTCCATTTTCTGAAAAGATTCGTCGATAGTAAATAACAGAGAGGCTAATGTGTTCTTTTTACAAGATGGCTTAAGTTCGCATCCCCAGAGATCGATAACCTTCCAGCCCATATCAACTAATCTATTTCGATTCTTAGTATCGTTTAAAATATTTAGGTTGATCTTATTTTCCCACCACTCTGTTCTCGTTTTTGGAATTGTTGAATATTTACAATTTTTATGGCCATGCCAAAAACAACCATTTACAAAAATAACTGTCTTGTACTTTGGCAATACTATATCAGGCTTTCCAGGTAAATCTTTGACATGTAGTCTGTATCTAAAACCCACCCCGTGGAGGAATTTCCTAACTAGCAATTCTGGTTTAGTGTCTTTATTTCTGACTCTGCTCATATTATAAGATCGAGTCTCTTTGGAGTGAATGTCCGTCATTATCCGAAATAAGATTATACTAATATCACAACGCCAAAGTAACTGATGAAATATAAAATCTCAGAAATTTGTGCAAATAGTTTTATTTTAGGGTTAAATTACAAATTTTAAGATATATTATCATTTCCTTGGATCACGCCTCATGTCTAAAAATAAAATCAAAGAAGAAAAACCAAATCTTTGGGTGCTAAAATCTGTAACTGATTCTGAAAAGTCTTATCAGACCATTGAAAGCTACAAGGACGAGATTGAAAAGAGATATAATTATGATAATAAAGTTGCGAACTCAAAGCAGATCAAGGCTAATGATTATGCAATATTAACGGACAAACATCAAATCCTTGGTTTTGCCCGAATAGAAATAGTGAGTAGTCAAGAAAGTAAAAAAAAGATCACTAAGTGTAAAATATGTGGTTCGACAACTATTGATACTAGAAAAACTCTTAAACCAACATTCAGATGTAATAGAGGGCACGAATTTGAAAAACCTCTTGAGATTACAATACCCGTGATCAAGTACTCAGCACTATACAGTAATACTTTCATTGAAAGTAAAGCTAAAACGAATGTCCTATCTCTGAGACCATACTATATTAATGGTTACAATCAAAATATGTCGATGCAGTTGTTAGACATTGATGCTTTCAGATTATTCCCTTCCATTTATAAGCAATTACAAGGAAAGTCGACAACAATAGTCCTTCTTCCCAGTGACGCAGATGATGAATCAAAAGATTCACATGAGTCGCCTTTCATTCCAGGCTCAAAAGATGAAAGGGAATCAATAAAAAGGCAAATCAAAGCTAGGAGAGGACAACAAAAATTCAGGAACAATTTACGAAAGAGATATGGCGACATATGTATGATCACCGGTTGTGAAATTCTTGATATTTTAGAGGCAGCGCATATTAAGCCGTATAGAGGTGTTAACGACAATCATTCTTCGAATGGATTATTGCTCAGGGCCGATATCCATACATTATTCGACCTGAATTTAATCGGTATTGAGCCAAAATCTCTAATAATCCATATTTCAACCAGACTGGAAAATACCGAATACAAATCTTACGATAACAAAGTACTTCTTACATCGTCAAAAAAACCTGAAATCTCTTGTTTAGAGAATAGATGGAGAGAATTCTGCAGTTTTAATAGAATCAGTAAAGAATGATTACCACTCTCCCACTTATCGATTCTCAAAATAATCTACTCAGCTCCTGCTTTAACAATACCGCAGCTGCTTATAAATTCTATTGGTTCATCTCTTTAATCGAAGAAGTGGAAAGAGGAAATTATCAACTCAGGAAGCAAGATATATTCGCAGGCATGATTGCAAATTCTTGGTATACCGTGAACTACTTCAATGTCAGCCTGGGTAAACAAGATCAACTCCAAAGAGCTATTAAACATATCATAGCTATTGAAAATCTGAGCATTGATGAAAAGAAATCTGTAATCATGGAAGCTTTAAAAAATAGCCAGTCATCTGATACTAAGAAGATATTGAACCATTTTGATGCTGAAGTTCCACACCGGTTCTTAAGCCCGTGGTTCCCTAACCTTAAAGGAAACAAAAAAGAAATCTATCAGCTATCTCAGGATTTCCAAAACAATTGCCTTTATGCGGTAAATGAGCAAGAGGTAAAAATCAACCCAGAATGGATTCCTTATTTAATTCAAAACATCGGGGTTTTAAAGGCATTCTGCTATTGGCATTTAAGCCTTTATCTACAGAAACATAATCCAAATGTGCCGGATATTCCGAATAAGCTCATAAAACCTCCAAGACGGAATAGTTTAATCAAGCAGCGCAAAGAGTTCTGGGATATCGTTATACAACATACTGGCCCTATCCTATGCATTTATACTGGAAAGATCTTAACCGACGATTATGCGGTAGAACATTTCATTCCATATGCCTTTGTTTCCCATGACCTGATCTGGAACCTGATTCCTGCAGACAAAAGCTTTAATAGCATTAAATGTGATAAACTCCCTCCTATGGATAAATACTTTGATGCGTATTTTGAAATTCAGGAACGAGGGTTAAAAACCATCCTGGAAAATCGCCATGATTCTAAGTTTCTAGAACATTATTTAACTTTTATTCCAGATCTGGATTCATTACATACTATGAGCAGGGAATCGTTGAAAGAAAGGTTTAAGGAAAATATACAGCCATTGGTTACTATCGCGAGTAATAACGGGTTTGAGTTTATGTTCTGAGTTTATTCTAACTATTTTTGAGTAAAGAATCCTTCAAGATATGAAATTGTAGATGCATTGATATTTAATACCTATCTTTGCTACAGATATAATTGTAAGTGATCAGTACTCTCAGCCAACTCCGAAAAGAACGTTCCATGCATTGCTCCGGCTTGTTGTTAAATGAACACAACATACCAGTATTAAAGGAGGAACATTATTTTGTGGAAAATATACCATTAAATGGAGATGCTCCGAAACAATTTATTCGGCTTTATAAATATACACGTGATAGTAGCGTTCATAGGAAAAATCC
>NZ_DATMRL010000026.1:0-6098 GCF_035566355.1 Pedobacter sp. | reverse complement strand
TTTTAAAGAATCCAGCCACTGCTTATTATTGACCGTAGAGGCATCAAAATTGAGGCAACCGATGGCATTAACGGAGGCTGCAGACAGCTGTTTGGAAATAGATTTAAAAGAAGCTTCGGGCTCCCCGCTCGACATAGGGAGCACGACGATATAGTCCTTCTCCTTTAACCCCGCTGTTTTAATCAGGGTTTGAACCAGTTCTGCCGAACGAAGGCCACCACCTATTATAAAAAGATTACCTTTAGCTGCAGCGCCAGACTGAGCCCAGCCTTTTGCGCCAACAAACAACAATAGCATGGCCAGGATAAACGGCCTGAAAATTTTATAACTCATCTGTCTGTTCATTTATAGATCTGGATTTCTATTTTACCCTCTGCAGTTACTGTTCCCCTGTACATTCCTTCAGTATTAAATGGCATGGCTACATTCCCCTTTCTGTCCATAGCAATCAATCCACCATCTCCTCCCATTTTCCCAACTTTGTCCAGCACAGCCTTTGATGCATCTGATACAGACATTTTTTTATACTCCATCATCGCTGAGATATCGTGAGCAACCACGTTGCGGATATAGAATTCTCCCCAGCCTGTACAGGAGATCCCTGCGGTTTCGTTATTGGCATAAGTCCCGGCGCCAATGATCGGAGAATCTCCAACCCGGCCATACTTCTTATTCGTCATTCCTCCGGTAGAGGTACCCGCAGCCAGATTCCCCATATGGTCAAGTGCCACAGCCCCTACCGTTCCAAATTTATAATCTCTGTTGATGGTTCCCAGTTTCATAGATTTTTTGCTTCCATGATCGAGTACCGCTTTTGCAGAATCTTCTTTAATAGCTTCCTGCAATCCTTTCCAGCGCTCTTCAGTAAAGAAATATTTAGGGTCAACAATCGTCAGTCCGGCTTGTTTTGCAAAGGCTTCCGCTCCGGGGCCAACCATCATCACATGTTCAGATTTTTCCATCACTGCTCTTGCTGCGCTAATCGGATTCCGGATCACGGTAACTCCAGCAACCGCGCCAGCCATCAGGGTTTTACCATCCATGATCGCTGCATCCATTTCGTTTCTGCCATCATGTGTAAAAACGGCACCTTTGCCTGCATTAAACAAAGGAGAATCTTCTAAGACATGAATTGCAGCTTCTACTGCATCCAAACTGGTCTTGCCAGCTTTGATCTGTTCATAGCCTTTTTGAAGCGCCAGGGTCAAAGCAGCCGTATAAGCGGCTTCTTTTTCGGGCGTCATGTTCTTTTTAAGGATCGTGCCTGCGCCACCATGGATCACCATCACATATTTTTGTTGGGCATAAGTAGTCAGGCCCGCACATAACAGTAGTACTGCAAAACAATAACCGAATTTCAATTTCATATTCTTTAGTTTAATACAATGGGTTCTGGATCATATTGGAATTGGCCCTGATTTCTGCATTAGGGATTGGATAAACATATTCTTTAGTCCCTGGCGATAAAGTCACCGCACCAAGCGCGTTGGTCGCGTCGGCAGGCTCTCTGGTCACCGGCAAATTATTACGTCTCAAATCAAAGAAACGGTGCCCTTCAAAAGGGAGTTCTTTATACCTTTCCAGTAAAATGGCATTCAGCAGAACCGTTTTATCCGAATAATTAACCGCGGTATAGCCCTCGATACGAGCAGAACGCAAAGCATTTAAATCGGCAGCCCCAAGATCAAGGCTATTTTTCTGTGCATAAGCTTCTGCACGGATCAGGTACATCTCCCCTGTTCTGTACAACTTAATATCTGTTAAGTTTGGCAGACCAGAACTGCCTGAAAGATATTTATTAACCATATAATTGGATTTACCAACCCCACGGGTATTGTCAAATTTGATATAGGCCCGGTAACGTACATCATTAGTTTTGTCATAGGTATTGATCAGTTCAAAAGCAGGCGCATACAAAACGATATTCTTAATATCATAATAAAAATCACCCAGACGTTCCGAATCACTTTCTACCCTTTTAAGTTTCCAGATCACCTCGTCATTGTTCGCGTCCGTCCAGATACCTGTAAACGTGCCGCTGCTGGCAAGCGGAGCCGAATTAATCACTTCTGTACTGTATTTTACAGCATCATCCCAGTTTTTCTCATATAAGGCTACACGTGCCTGAATGGCTGAAATGGCTTGCAAGGTGATTCTTGTATTGTCTGTAAACGAGGGCGGAATCAGTGATTTTGCAGCGAGCAGATCCGCCTTAATCTTGGCCACTGTTTCTCCAAAACTCAATCTGGAAGGCTTAGAGACCACAGAGGTTTCCATATAGGGAACGCCCATTGCCGAAGTTTCATATTTAGAGGCAAAATTCCGAAGCAATTCAAAATGGCTATAGGCCCGTAAAGCCAGAAGTTCTCCTTTGTATTGGTTCTTGATCCCCGCATCTGCGGCCTTAGAACTCACTTTATCCACATAATTCAAAACGCGGTTAACCCGATCTATAGTGATATAACCATATGCCCATCCTGCAGTGATCGTTCCGCTGCTGCCATCGTACTGCCAACGGTAAGTGGCCACACCACGACCGGTACTGTTTTCTCCAGGCAGGGTACACTCATCGGAAGTTAAAGATACATTGGTTATGGTTGTGCCATTAAGTGAAGCATAAGCACCCAGCAAGCCACTGTTCAAGTCCGCTACAGTCTGATAAGCTTTGGCATCGTCAATAGTATCCGTGGGCTGGATATCCAGCTCCTTACTGCAGGAAGACATCACAAAACCAATCAAAAGTGCGGTGTAAAGAAAGAATTTATTATTGTTTAACATGATCGCAGGATTAGAAATTAACATTTAAACCAAGGGTATATGTTCTGGAATTCGGGTAATCAAACATGGCCTCGCCATTACTATCCTCCGGATCAAAGCCCTTCCATTTTGTCCAGGTCAGCAAATTACTACCCTGAACAAATATGCTCACTCCACTGATAAATTTAGTACGGGAAAGCAAGGATTTCGGAAACGCATAACTTAAGTTTACATTTCTGAGCCTGATATAAGAGGCATCCTGAATATCTTTTGATGAAAAGCTCCTTTTGGCATCAAATCTTGGCAACAAGGCTTGATCACCTGGTTTTTCCCACCTGTCGTACAACATTCTAACCGACTGGTTACTGGTTGCAAAACTTGGGTTTTCATTGTAATAATCTTCATTATTATAACGGTACACATGATTTGCGAAACTGAACAAGGCTGTTAATGAAAGTCCTTTATAATTTAGCATAGTATTAAAGCCTCCGGTAAAAGGCGGATAAAGCGACCCAAACTGAGCTACACTCATCGTGGTTGCGTTGTAATCAGTTGTTTTAACACCTTCCTTGGTGTAATATAAAGGATTTCCCGTCTGAGGATCAACACCTCCCCATTTGGGCGCATATTGCGAACCAAATGGCAAGCCTACTTGTACAAATTCGGAATCGTGCAGTTCAAAACCCTCCGATCCGCCCAGAGAGGTTACCCGGTTTTGGTTGTAAGCGAAATTAACGCCAACATTCCATTTCAGATCCGTATTGCGGATCACATCTACTTTAAAGTCAACTTCGACCCCTCTGTTGCGCATCGAACCAGCATTCAGGTTCAATACATCCACACCCGAAGTCAGGGATACAGGAAGATCCAGGAACAGGTTCTTGGTCACCTTGCTGTATACATCTGTGGTCAAATGAATACGGTTGCTCCAGATATCCAGGTCAAAGCCGGCGTTAAAATCCTTAGCATACTCCCAGTCGTAGTTTGCATTTCCATAGGCATAAGGATAAATCCCGCTGTTTCCTCCATAAGTCGTGGTAGAATAGGTAGACAAGTACGTGAAATTACCAGGAAAAGGGCTGGCTGTGGTTCCGTAACTTATCCTGAACCGCAAGTCATTGATCAACTCATTTGAAGCCAGGAAGTTTTCTTTCTTCATATTCCACGCTGCACCCAGAGAATAAAATCCATGCCATCTGTTTTTGGCAGGTAAAGTAGAAGAACCGTCATAGCGGTAGCTGGCATTTAAAGTATACCGGTCGTCAAAGGTATATCTTCCCAAAGCGATATAGGAGATCAACGCATTTCTGGTACGACCTCCGTTAAATTCGGGGATAAAATTATTGTCAGACGTCCCGGGAGTGGCCCCAGCAGGTGTTCCCTGTAAACGTGGATCTATACCATATGCCTTGTAGCCGAAATTACGGTAATGTTGTTTGGTAATTTCATAGAGCGCTGTCAGTTCGAAATTGTGTTTGTCTATTGTTTTTTGATAAGTTAATCCGGAGGTAGAGATCATGGAAAAATTCCGTATTAAGCCTTCTCCAAAACTTCCCTTTTCCCCATTTTCGTTCGATCCGGAATAGGAATCCGGATTAACTGAATTTTCTGTAGTCGTTTCTCTGAAATCTATTCCCAGCCTGGTCTTCGCCGTCAGCTCTGGAGTGATCTTATAATTTAAAGAGGCACTCAATAAGGTTTTGTACTGGTTGTCCTTACTTGTGGTGTTCAACATCCTTTCCAATGCATTACTCCCTTCCCGCTGATCATAGATTTCGTACTGGTCTTCATTTCCATAATGTACTAATGTTCCGTCTGAAGCATATGGATTTTCATAAGGCAATGCATAAAAAAGAGCCGCCAGAGGATTGACACCTCTGCTCGAGCCTTCCCGTTCTATAAAGCTGGACTCAGAATACCCCAAACTGGTATTGATACTTCCGGAAAACTTACCTGCATTAAAATCTACGTTATTTCTCAAAGAATAGCGCTGAAGTCCTGATCTCACGGCAATTCCATCTTGTTTATAATAATTCAGGGAACTGTAAAACCGTACATTTTCATTTCCACCACTGGCATCTACCTGCTGTTCCATGAATTTACCGGTGCGAAAAAAGATGTCTTTCCAATTGGTGTTGATCTTACCAATGCTGTCCAGAATAAAATCGGCACGTTGTTTTTCAGCCGTTGTTTTCCCGGCATAATCTGGATTGTTCTTAGAAAACGTCCATCCTGGTCCAATGTCAGATCCTGTTTCCCGGCCAACTTCCTCTTCAAACTGCAGGCGCTGCATGGTATTCATCATGTTAAACTTTGGCGAGGTCAGCTTGGAAATCCCGTACTGGGACTTGTAATTGAACTGAACTTTCCCGGATTTCCCCTTTTTAGTTGTGATGACAATCACACCATTTGCGCCCTTAGAACCATATTGCGCTTTAGAGGTTGCATCTTTCAAAACTGTCACGGATTCAAAATCAGAAGGATTTAAGGTCTGAAAATAATCGGCTTCTATGGGTACCCCATCCACAATATATAGTGGAGAAGTGGTTCCATTAATGGTACCCACCCCCCTTAAGATCACCGTAGCACTTGTACCGGGCTGCCCGGAACCAGAAGACACCTGTAAGCCAGGTACCCGGCCCTGCAAAATCTGATCAAAGGTAGATAAAGGCACCTGACTCATTTCTTTTCCTGTAACCAGGGAAGAAGAAGAAGCCGATTGTTCCTTCTTGTAATTGGTATATCCGGTCACCGTTACTTCCTGCAGGCTTTGACTGTCGGTTTTAAGGATCACATCAATCACCTTTCTGCCCCCAATTTGTTGTACCTGTCGGGTATAGCCAATAAAAGAAAATTCCAGACTCGCCGCCGCATCGGCTACACGTATGGAATATTGACCATTTACATCTGTAGCCACGGCCACAGCAGAGCCGGAAACTTTTACCGAAACTCCAGGCAAAGGCAGGCCGGTTTCGTCTACTACTTTTCCGGTGATCACCGCATCTTTTTTCTCCTGATTCACTGTTGGATAAATGACCACGAGGTTGCTTTCCTTTAAACTATACGTAAGCCTGGTATCCTTCAAGATCTGGCCCAGTGCCTCCTCTAGCGAAACCTCTCTCACATCCAGTGAAGTCTTGTTATTGATGGCTTCGGTATTATTGCTGTACACAAAACGATACTCTGTTTGCTTTTCTATCGCTTTGAGCAAGACTTTAACACTTGTCCCCTTAGCTTTTAAGGTAATCTTCTGCTGGGCAAATCCGGCACCAGAAACCTGCATACACAAGAAGAGCAGCATACAGCCTGTGATTTTCATACTTAGCCATATCCTGCTGTTT
>NZ_DATMRL010000025.1:0-5191 GCF_035566355.1 Pedobacter sp. | reverse complement strand
CTTTAAAGATGAGCGCTATCTCCCATTTGAAGGTACAGGTGCGATCAGCAGCTGGAGGTTAGAGCTTCCTGCTTCTGAAATCAGGCAATTTGATTATAACACGATTGCTGATGTGATTGTACATATCAAGTATACCTCTCGCGAAGGTGGCTCTTCGTTAAAAAATCTGGCCAATGCTTCTTTAAAAGACCGGTTGGACGTGATCAGGCAGCAGCTTTCGAAAGAAGGTTTGCATGTAGCGGTCAATGTGAAACACGATTTACCGAACCAGTGGAATTTGTTAAAAACTGCTGGTCATGTCGATTTAACGATCGATTCGATGCGATTGCCGTATATGGCGCAGATGCTGAACCCGGTTATCGAAGAAGTGATGTTTGTGGCCAAGGTAACGGGAAATCCTGCAAGTTACGCTGTCCAGGTAGACGCCGCGCCATTGAACATGGCCAGAGTAGACGCCTGGAAGCTCTGCCAGGAAACCAGCACATCCATAACCTTAGGTACTTCCTTCAACTTAGCCATCTCCGCGGCTCCGTTGAAAAATCTGGAAGAACTGATATTAGTGGTGAAGTATAGCTTTAGTTAGAATATCTTAGCTGCTGTTAAGTTTGGTTTAAGCCAAGCAATGTTCCTCATGCAAGGAACATTGCTTGGCTTTCCCTATTGGTAATTCTCCAGATGTATTTTAAGCAATTCCCGTTTCTTCGCCGCCCAGTCACCGTATTCTTTGGCGGTTTTCATGTCGCCAAGCCCCGTCATCGTAGAGGCAGCGATAGACAATACTTCAGATCCAGAGTCTTTATTTATCACAAGTTTCAGCCATTCGCCAAACACCTTTCGCTCCTGCTCTGAACGAATATTTCTGGCCAGATACCTCACCTTATTATCATCATCGTTAAAATTTACCACAGCAAATTTCAGAAATGCCAGAAGATCTTTGTGTATGTTAAAGAAATAGTTTTCTGCAATGTCCAGCTGGCCATAAGGCCAGTCTGTTGCAGAGAACAAGGGTTTTATATGTTTCAGGAAGAGGTCAAACTTCGCGTCATCCCGCAGAGGAACTTCACTTTTTAACCTACTGGCTATAATCCTGTTCCGCTTATCCCAAACCAATTCCCGGCCATACAAGTTTTCCAGCCTGGCATAGTTATCCAGAAAATAGCTATTCAGTTCAGGGTTTAAATTATTGGCCATTAACAACGGCATTGCGTACATTTCTTTGGTTTTATCCTTCCCTTTTAACCACTCCGCTAAAGCCTGTATGTCAATACTTTTACGCTCCTTAAATAATGTAATATAAAATGCCGGATAGGCAACATCCAATTCTGGGCTAAATCCAGCCATAATTTGATTGCTTTTAGATTGCGACATTGCCTCTTTTAAACGCTTTAGAAATTTGTCACCCTCTTTATAGCCCGAAAAACGGCTAACAAGTCTACCTTCCTGGTTGAACAGCAAAAATGTGGGGAAACCAGTAACTGCATACTTCATTTGGAGCGCCTTACCCAGCGTATCGGATAAAAAATCAATTTTCGAAAAAATAAAACTGTCTGCCAGAAGCTGTTTTACCTCTGGCCATACAAAAACAGTTTCCTCCATTTGTTTACACGGAGCGCAGCCTTCAAAATAAGCATCTACCAAGACCATTTTATTTTCTTTTTTCGCCTGGTCAAATATCGCTTTCCATGCCTGTGCCTTTGCAAGTGGAAGTTCCTGGGCACAGGCGACTATGGATAGAGACATCATCAGCAATACCATATATATTTTAAGATGTTTCATATTCATTTGTGTCAATTGGCCAGTGTTTTTTCTAGTAAAGCCTTGAGTTCCGGGGCAGATGGTCTTGGAGCATCAATGCTGATGATCTTCCCGGCCTTATCAAATACCATAAAACGTGGGATAGCATCAATTTTGTAATATTTGGACAAATCGCCCCAGCCCGCAGCAAATAGCTGCAGACCACCAAGGTTCTCGTCTTTGATCATTTTAAGCCATTTTTCTTTGTCTCGGGCTTCGTCCACAGAAATACTCACCATTTGCACATCCCTGTTCTTCATATCTTCTTCCAGCTTTTTCAAATAAGGAATCTGTGCTTTACAAGGCCCGCACCAGGTAGCCCAGACATCCACAAGTACAACTTTCCCTTTTAAATCTGCCATGGAAACAGTCTTGCCATCTTTATCCTGATAAGAAAAATTAAAAGCGGCTTCTCCTGTTTTTAGCGTGGCCAGCGGTGCAGCAATTTCAATCTGTCTTTTCTTTAATCTGTCGGTTAAAAAATACTTTGAAAAAGCCTCCAAATAAGCAGTATAATCTGAATAGTTTTTCAAACCGGCCATTCGTTGTATAACGAAATCTCCCTTTAAAGTATCATTGCTAATTAAAGGTAAAACTGTTTTTACGCCCTCTATCCCCTCTTTAAATGGTATGTTTTTTTGACGCATATTGATCATTAATGTTGCTTCAAAAACTCTCTTTCCCCAAGGATATTCATAGATCTTTGACGCTGTCTGGCTTAATTTAGATGAACCCAATCCATTATAATAAGGACTAAATTCTTCTACCGACGGATGAGCTGCCCTTGGCGTATTTAGAAAATTTGAAGCATAGTTGGCAAGATCCATCTCTATAATATCTTTCATCCTGCGGTCAAACTTCAAATTACCTGTAGCCTTGCCCTTTAAAAATTGTTTTGATTTTGCCACAACATCTTCCAGTTGAGGAAAAAAATCAACAAAAGTACTTGAACCGCCTCCTCTCATAAAATTGATGGATTTCTGATAAATGGAATCCGTAAGCTTAAACCATTGCCACATCACCGCATTTTCTTTTGAATTGCTGGTTCCGCTTAATTCATAAGTACTGTTTTTTAAAACTACAGACAGCTTGTCACCACCCTTAAAATAAAAGGTGTACTGGTCTGTTGGACTATTCGGTTTCCCCGTACCAAGGACATAAAGTCCTTCATATTCCGGATAAAAAGCAAAGCCAAAGCGGCCATCTTTTCCAGGAATGGAGCTGGCCAATTCAGACAATTCGCCATCACTTACTTTATAAAGTTTAACGGTACCAGGTCTTTCCATGGCCAATAATCCTGTAACTTCTACCGGGATCTGCGCAAAAGTGCACAGCCCTGCCAGCACCAGCGTCGCTGTGCTTAACATTCTTTTAAAATTCATAATTGCTTGTATTAATATTTGTATGTTGGGTAATAAGCTTGCCCCGAAGGCAAGCCTGAGGCCCTAAATTTTATTCTCGATAAGTAACGTCAATAATTTTTCCCATTCCAGAAAATGAGTTATATAGAGATAAATCTCCATTTAAATTAGGTACATTGTACAAATCCATTTTACCTGAAGATGAAGGATTCCCTTCCTCATAAGTACAGACAATTAACTTTGTCGCATACTCCGCATATCTCGTTTTTAAAGGATCATATACCATTTTCTGGTATTTGATCAGGCTAATTTTTCTGGATCCGTAATCTGCAACCATGGCATTTGATCTATCAAACACATTGTAGCGGTATATTTTTGACCCCGTGGCATACAGTAAATAACCCTGTTGCGGGTCTATTGCAAACTGACTTGCACCAGTCATTGGAGCCGCAGTTGTAATTTCATCAAAGGCCAGAGGAACAAAAGAATCTGAATTGCAGCGCATACGGGCAAGGAACAACTTTCCCGTATTATTTTTAAACAGTGCATAAGTCTGTGCGGTAATTGCTGGTGTAGAGGCCATGTATACCAGGTCCATGCCAATATTGCCCGGATCAAATAATGACGGTGCAGAAGGCGTTGCAATTGGTGCAACCGGAACAGAAACGGAAGTATTGAAATTTTTATGCTCCATAAACCTTTTCCTGGTCACATCATACAATAAAGCATAATTATTTGATTGCATGTATCCTTCCGCATACATAGGAGAAATATTTACGGCTTCTCCGGTAATCAATTTATTAACTGCACTGGCATAACCTATACTCGAAGTAGGGTTTTCAAAAAAGAGCTGACCTAAATTATCATACATATAACTTAAATTACCACCCTGGCACCTTACAGATTTTGCATAGTAAGGAGGAGGAAAATAATTGCTCATAGTATTGATGATATCCGTATATGAACTAAATGTATTGTCCTCAGTATTGATCACAACAGTGTTTTGGTCTGTTCCCACAAGCACCGACCTTCCAGATTTACCGGAAAAAACGTCTCTTCGCTGATAGAACTGGACCATTTGCGGTTTTCCTTTTAAGCGCAGCGTACTAAAGGCCAGCAATATATCCTGATAATATTGAAAGCTGTTGGTGGCTGCACTATAATTCAGGTAATCTAACCGGGCATTACTGTTATCCGTCTCATTTAAGATTACCCAACCATCAGAAATATTGGTATTGACCAGTAAATTAAATACTTTCTTCCAGATAACCCCTGTGCTTTTTTCTTTAACAGTATAATAGATAGTGTACGTCTTATCAGTAGAGGCCAGGTCTACCGTCCAGTTCAGGTTGCGTGTGGTGGCTATAACCCTGGAGACTGTGGGCGAACTTTTTGGGTCCAGAGAAAGCCATTGATAAGTATACTTACTGGTATCCGCAGATTGGTCCTGGGTAAAGGCCAGTTGTGGAGAGATAGATAGTTTTTCTCCCCTGAGTGTAGTATAAAGACTCTCTATTCCACTGATTTTTGCGTCATTAATATCTTTATAACTATAATTTCCCATATCCTTTTTACAGGATACAAGGACCAGGAACAGCAGTACGATAATTGCGGTCCGGCTGGTTATATATTTCTTTTTCATGGATTCTATATTTAGATTCAAATTGGTTAACTCGCGTATTTACCCATAGTCATCAAAGTCACCCCATCGGCCTCATATACTGGAGTACCTTTAGCCTGCATCTGGTCCAGATAGGCTTTTAAACCGTTGGCCCAGCCCGATAAACGGAAATAGTTCGAATTGGTCAGAAACCAGTTTGGTTTAACCAATTCCTCGGCATTGAGGTTAAACCTGTTGATCAGCAGTTGGAATTTGAGGGTACTGAACGTGCCCAGGTAACCGGATGTAAAACTGTAATACACACTGTTGGCATCCCAGAATGGCGGAGCACCTGCAATATCATCTACCTTTATTTTCAGACGGGTATAATATTGTGGCCTGGTTTGCCCGCCGCTGGTTATATCCTTACTCAGAA
>NZ_DATMRL010000024.1:0-15193 GCF_035566355.1 Pedobacter sp. | reverse complement strand
AAATGCCCTGGTCTTAGTAGACGGTGTAGAAGGAGATCCCTCGCGGATCAATCCTAATGATATTGCCAGTGTTACCGTGCTCAAAGACGCGGCTTCTGCAGCGATTTACGGAGCCAGAGGTGCTTTTGGTGTCGTCCTGATTACGACCAAGAGTCCTTCCAAGGAAAGAACCTCTGTAAATTATTCCATCACACAGTCTGTTAAATCTCCTACAACAGTACCTAAATACGTAACAGACGGATATACCTTTGCCAGTATGTTCAATGATGCCTGGTCTGCATGGAACGATTATTCCCAAACGCCGCAAAACATCAACAAAACCGTTAAATTCTCGCCAGCCTATCTTGCCGAGCTGAAACGCAGATCGCTGGATCCATCCCTACCCAAATACGAGGTCAATGCCAACGGAGAATATGTATACTACGACAACACCGACTGGTACCATGAACTGTACAAAGACCACAATTCTGCAACAGACCAAAACCTATCCGTATCCGGAAGCAGCGGAAAAGCAGATTTCTATTTGTCAGGCAGATCATTCCGTCAGTCAGGACTGTTTCGCTACAATTCTGATGACTATCAGATGTATAACGTTCGCGCAAAAGGGTCATTAGAACTTTATCCCTGGTTGAAAATTTACAATAATGCAGATTACTCCGCATCCAAATACCATAACCCAGTCAATGTGGGTGAGGGCGGCGGGATCTGGAGAAATATTGCCGATGAAGGACATAATGTAGCACCTATGTTTAATCCTGATGGAACATTGTCTTATTCTGCTGCCTATACCGTAGGAGATTTTTACTACGGAAAGAACGGAATTGACATGGCACCTAAGGTATTTCGCAATACCACCGGATTTAGCAGTAAATTCTTCAATGACCAGTTCAGGGTTAAAGGAGATTTTACTTTTCAGAATACCAATAATAATGAAAGCAGAACCCGTGTTCCGGTACCCTACAGCCGTAAACCAGGGGTCATTGAATATGTTGGCTCCAACTACAATGATTTACAGCAATTGTACAGAACAACCAATTATCTGGCCACCAACGTTTATGCAGAATATGAGCCAAAACTGGTCAACAAAAATCATTATTTAAAGGTACTTGCGGGGTATAACTATGAGCAATCTACCTATAAGCGTTTGGAAGTGGTGCGTAATGGTCTGATCTTCGAAGATGCGAAAGACATTAACCTCGCACTTGGGCAGTCGATAACAACAGGGGGTGGTTATGAGCAATGGGCTATCAACGGTGGTTTTTACCGTTTAAATTATGCTTTTAAAGATCGTTATCTGGTAGAGCTCAACGGCCGTTATGACGGATCATCCAAATTCCCCTCTGATCAGCGTTATGCTTTCTTCCCTTCGGTATCTGCAGGATGGAGGTTGAGTAAAGAGCCTTTCTGGAAGATCAATCCCAATGCGATTACTGATGTAAAAATCAGGGCCTCCTATGGTTCTTTAGGAAATGGAAATATCGCTTCCTATGCTTTCCAGGAGAAACTGAAGATTACACAATCTGACAAAGTGTTAAGTGGCGTGCGGCCACAGCAAACTGAACAACCTGGCGTAATACCTGATGGTTTAACCTGGGAAACTTCTACCACCCAGAACCTTGGATTGGATATCGCTTTCCTGAATAACCGCCTTAATTTTAGTGGCGACGCCTATATCCGTAAAACTACCGATATGTTTACTACAGGAATGACACTTCCAAAAGTATTTGGAACTGATGTCCCAAAAGGAAACTATGCAGATCTGAAAACAACAGGCTGGGAAGCGACCATTACCTGGAATGACAAATTTGAAGTCGGATCAAAACCACTGAACTACACCCTGCGTTTAACCCTTGCCGATTATACGGCAAAGATCCTGAAATTCAACAACCCGGAGCAGAAGTTATCGGATTACTATGCAGGGCAAACAGTCGGAGAGATCTGGGGTTTTGTAACCGATGGTTACTATACAGCAGCAAGCATTGCAGATCCCAATACTCCAAAACAGATCTTGTATAAATCTTCAAACACAGGTAAGATCCTTCCAGGAGATATTAAGTTTGCTGATCTGAATGGTGATGGTGTTATCAACGACGGAGATAAAACCGTAGGAAACCCAGGGGATAGAAAAATCATAGGTAATTCTACACCACGTTATACTTATGGCATTTCCTTAGGAGCCGATTGGAAAGGCTTTTTCTTTAGTACTTTCTTCCAGGGAGTAGGTAAAATGGATTGGTACCCGGGTTCTGAAAACGGCACATTCTGGGGCCAGTACAACCGTCCTTACAATAAAATCCCTCAATCTCAATTGGGCAATATCTGGTCACCGGAAAACCCAGATGCTTATTTCCCAAGATACAGAGGGTATATTGCTCAGAACGGATCAGCAACTTTAGCTCAGGTACAAACTAAATATCTGCAGAATGTGGCCTATATCCGGATGAAAAACTTGCAGATTGGTTATAACCTACCACAGACCTTCCTTAAAAAAGCAGGCTTGAGCAGTGTGCGGGTTTTCCTGACCGGGGAAAATTTATGGAGCTGGTCGCCACTGTATAAAATAACGAAGGATCTGGATATTGAAAATATCGGTAAATCTGATAGGATCATTTATCCGGATGATAAGGACAATTCGGGCAACGGCAATAACTACCCGATCCTGAAAAGTTATAGTCTGGGCTTATCTGCAACCTTTTAATCCTTAAGCAAGAAAACAATGAAAAGTATACTAGAAAATATAAAGATGAGAAGATTCTTTTTTGTTTTAACCGCATTGGCAGTTGTGCTGAACGGCTGTAAAAAACTAGATCAGGTACCACAGGATACCGCTACAAAGGAGGCCGTTTTCGGAAGCGAAAAAGGACTGGAACTGTATGCCAATTCCTTTTATAAATTACTGCCTTCCGCATCAGACGCCCACAAAAAAGACGAAATGTCTGATTACGCAGCCAGGAGCCAGGCGCCAGATTTCCTGGTTGATGGCGCATACGGGCCGCGCCAGAGCAATGGCTGGGACTGGGATGGTTTGAGAAACATCAATTACTTTCTTGAAAATAACAACAACAATAAAGTTTCTGCTGCAGTAAGGCTTCAGTACAATGCACTGGCCAGGTTTTTCAGGGCTTATTTTTATTATACCAAGGTAAGAAGGTTTGGAGATGTGCCCTGGATCAACAAAACCTTTAAGGTCGATGATCCGGACCTGTACAAAGCCCGAGATAAGCGGTCATTAGTGATGGATTCTGTACTGGCCGATTTGAACTATGCCTGTACCAACATCAGTCGCATCAATGACAATTCCCGGTCACTCATCACCAAATATGTGGCCCTTGGTTTTAAATCCAGAGTGTGTTTGTATGAAGGAACTTACCGCAAATATCATGATGAAGCTGGTTTGACTGGAAGTTCCGAACAATGGCTCAGAGAATCTGCAGATGCTGCACAAAAGGTCATGACCGAAGGCGGTTTTGCCCTAAATACCAGTGGCGGTGATCTGGCTTACCGGAACTTGTTCATCAGCACCGCACCGGTAGCCACCGAGGTCATGCTGGCTGCGGTAACGGATGCCAACCTGTCGGTATATAACGATGCCAACTGGTGGTGGACCAGTGCTACTTATGGAGCGAGGATCAGTTTTACCAGGATGTTCATCAACACCTATCTGAATATAGACGGGACACCATTCACCAACCGTTCCGGCTACCAGACCCTCGTTTTCAAAGACGAAGTTAAAGGAAGAGATAAAAGACTGCAGCAAACCATCAGAATGGGTGATTATAAAAGAATCAACGGAGGTGCTTTAGAAGCTGCCCCTCCAATATTCTCGTATACCTATACCGGTTACCAGCCTATAAAATATGTTCTGGATGATACCAAATATGATGGAGGCGGTCAAAACATCAATTCTATACCACTGATGCGTTATGCAGAAATCTTGCTGAACTATGCAGAAGCCAAGGCAGAACTCGGCAGCTTTACAGATGCAGACTGGACAAAGACCATAGGTGCACTGCGTCAAAGAGCAGGTATTACAGGAGGGCTGAGCAACAAACCCGTAACAGCCGACCCTTATTTACAAACGGTATATTTTCCTGGCATCTCAGATGCATCCTTGCTGGAAATCAGAAGAGAACGCGGTATCGAATTGTCTTTAGAGGGCCTGCGTTTTGATGATATTGTACGTTGGAAGAAAGGAGACCTGATGACCAAGGTATGGAACGGGTTTTATGTACCTGCACTAAATGTACCCATGGACCTCAATGAAGATGGCAAGCCCGATGTGTGTTTCTACCAGGTGATGCCAGCCAACCCGGTCGCAGGTGTAAATTATATTAACGTTGCACCAACCATTAACGGTGGCCCCAACCCACAGCGGCTGTCCAATGATACCTCCGGAGAGCTGACCTGGTTAAGTACAACCAAGCGCATTTTTGAACAAAAAAACTATCTTTATCCCATACCGGAATCGGACCGTTTATTTAACCCCAAGCTGGGGCAAAACCCGGGATGGTAGAATTTATAAATTGATTAAAACAACACACACCTTATAATATGAAGATTAAACATTTGATATTTTCCGCATTATTTGCAGCCGCAAGTATGTCCGTACAGGCACAACAACTCATTATTGGTACCTTTAACCTCCGGTATGACAATTCGGGCGATGAAGGCAACCGCTGGGAACAAAGAGGCCCGGTGGCGGCTAACCTGCTTCGTTTCCACCAGTTCGACGTTTTTGGAACTCAGGAAGGTCTAAAAAATCAAATCAATGATTTGGCTAAATTCCTGCCGGAATATGAACACTACGGATTAGGACGCGATGATGGCAAAGATGGGGGAGAGCATTCTGCAGTTTTCTATAGAAAAGACAAGTTTAAATTACTGGGTAAAGGCGATTTCTGGTTATCTGAAACACCAGATAAACCAGGCCTGGGTTGGGACGCAACCTGCTGTAACCGGATCTGCAGTTGGGTACAGCTGCAGGACATCAAAACAGGTAAAAAATTCTATTATTTCAATGCCCATTTTGATCACCAGGGAAAGATTGCCCGTATAGAAAGCGGTAAACTTGTGGTAAAAAAGATCAAAGAAATTGCAGGTCAGACTCCAGCGGTTTTTACAGGCGATTTAAATGGAGGGCAGAAAAGCGACTGGTACCTGACCCTGGCCAATTCTGGTGTATTGACAGATACCTATACACAAGTGAAGAATCCTTATGTGAACAATTCTTCCTTCAATGCATGGGGTAAAGACCTCAATGGCTACGAGATCATAGACCATATTTTTGTAACCAAAGGTTTTACCGCCAGCAGATGGGGAATTCTAACCGATACCTATCATGGAAAATTCGTGTCAGACCATTTTCCAGTCCTGGCTGAAGTTACGCTGAAATAAGAAGATGAATAACAAGAGCGCTTCCTTTTTTCAAAGGAAGCGCTCTTGTTATAAAATCGGCAGGTTTTTGTTCCTCTTTATTTTGTCTACTTTTGCTGAAACACACAATTCATGACAAAAAAACTATTTGCAGGTTTATGTTTTTGCATAATAAGCCTGAGTACTATTGCCCAACCGGCCCGGCAAAAAGCCAACCGGGAAGTGGTGGAGAAGGTCGCATTGAAAAATGCAACTCTACTGGATGGAATAGCTACACATACCCCTTTTAAAGGCACCATCATTATTCAAAATGGACTAATCTCCAGGATCTGCAAAGCAGACGAAGCTTTGCCTGAGGGTATTTCCAGAGAAATTGACTGTACGGGGAAATACATCACCCCAGGTTTATTTGATGCACATATTCATCTGGCTACTGCAGGGATACAAACACCTGAACAAACCAGTGCCAGAATGGAACCCATGTTGTCTAATATGATTAAACATGGCATCACTACAGTAAGGGATATGGCCGGCGACGCGCCAACTCTGGCCATCTACCAAAGAGCCAGCGAACTACAGCAAATTCAGGCTCCTGCCATATTCTATGCAGCCCAGTTTGCCGGGCAATCCTATTTTGATCTCTATAAAAGAGGTGCAAAGGGCCCTGAAAGGCGTTATCTGGGTACAACACCATGGTATTGCGCCATTACCCCAAATACCAATATTAAACTGGCCATCGCCCAGGCAAAAGGTGCAGGGGCTTCAGGTATAAAAATATATGCAGATCTGAGTGCAAAGCAAATCGCAGAAATTACAAAGGAGGCACATTTACAGGGCTTACAAGCCTGGAGTCATGCAGCCGTTTTTCCTGTCAAACCTTCTGATGCGATCCGGGCTGGTGTAAACAGCATGTCCCATAGCCATGACTTTTCTTTCGACCAGCTACCCGGCGATACGATCAACATCTCTGATGCCTGGGCAAAAGCCTATAAAGGTATCAAGCTAAGTATGCCTGTTCTGGATAAGCAACTTGTTGAAATGAAAAAGAAAGATATCTTTTTAGACCCTACCGTATTTCATGCCAGTAATAACAAAATGAACAATGCATTTATTGTAACCAGAAGGGCACATGAACTGGGCGTAAAGATCGTTACTGGAACAGATTGGGTTTATCCGGAAAAAGAAGGCGACGTTCCTCTTTTAGGCGAAATGAAAGTACTGGCCGATAGCTGCGGTATGAGTACTGCAGAAATTCTGCAAAGTGCTACTTATTACAGTGCTTTGGCTACGGGCCTGAAAGATCGCGGACTAATCAGAGAAGGGATGCGGGCAGACTTACTGGTGCTTGCCGCAGATCCACTTAAAGACCTTGCAAATTTATTTGCACCCTTAATAGTGATCAAAGAAGGGAAAATGCAATCCGTTAAGGATATGAAATAAAGAAATAATTGTTGAATGGTCGTTAATATTTGGCTCTTTGCCAATGGTTACACGGCTGTTCATTAAACCTGAGCCCGGCGTCTGTAAAGATGGTCGGGCTCAGGTTTTTTAGAATTATGGCTTTTGTGTAGTTTAAAGGCTGTTTTTTACTAAAAATCCCCCGTAAAAAATATTTTAAAATAATTCCAGAGTGCAGTGTGGTTGCACTGAGTTGTTTTACATTGGCCCAAAATTAATCGCAATTATTTTTATGAGGCAACGCAATTACATCCTTTTTCTGCTGTTATGTTTAATCGGGCCAGGCTGCAAAGAATTTATAGAACCTTCTATTGAAGACAGCAAGGTCATACTACTGGCACCTGCAAGCAATACTGAAACAAAAGACTACACCCAAACCTTCTGGTGGGAAACCACAGAAGATGCGCTCTACTACCGGCTCCAGGTGGTATCGCCGGGTTTTGATCAGATCAATAAACTGATTATTGATACACTCATTAAAACCAATAAATATAAATACACGCTCGATCCCGGAACTTACCAATGGAGGGTCAGAGCAGAAAACGGCAGCAGTCAAACCGGCTATACAACAGCGAACTTGACCATTTATCCAACTTCCATAACAGAGCAACAAGTTCAACTGGTTTCTCCGGCCAACAACACCGTGACCAATCAGGCCAATGCAGTATTCAATTGGTTGAAGCTTTTTGGTGCCGATAGCTATAAAATCCAGATCGATACCACTGGAAACGGATTTGACAATGCCGCTTCTTTATTTTTGGATAAAACCACTCCAAATGTCAGTTACTCTGTTTCCTTGCCTAAGGATAAGCTCTATCAATGGAGAATTAAAGCGCTCAGCGGCACACTGGAATCAAAATGGTCTGTGGTACAAAACCTCAGTTTTGATGCCACACCACCACCAGTTGTTGTGCTCAGTAGTCCATCCAATAATTCCACGGTTTCCAATCCTGTTACCTTAAAATGGAACGCCTCTGCCGACGCAAAAAAATACATTTTATACGTCTATAAAGGAGATTCCAACAATGCCTACAACAGCACTTTCCCCTTAACCCTGACAGGCTTGTCCTATGTGTTCAACCAGGGAACCAGCGGTGAAAAAATCTCCTGGGAAGTGAAGGCGGTAGACGACGCTGGTAATACCAGTGCCAAAGGTGAATCAAGAAGCTTTGTAATACAGTAAATCCATGCAACAGGTAAAAAATAAGAAACTTACCTATCTATTACTCTGCGCGGTGGCAGGGGTATGGGGTATTATTTTGTATAAGATCTTCTTTAAGGAAAAAGAAGATCAGGACATTTTTCCATCCACGGCGGTTAAAACAGATCATGAGCCTTATGACAAATACACCGTAAAGACCGACACTTTCAAACTTGTTTTAAATTACCGGGATCCCTTTCTGGGCACTGCAGCTCCTGCTTCGAAAACTGAAAAATCTGATATGCCCTCTGTTCCGGTCATAAAAGCACCTGTTGTAATCCCTCCACCGCTAAACTGGAGTGGTATTCAATATTCCGGACGGATCATCAACCCCGTAAGTAAACGAATAGTATCGATCCTGTCGGTTAACGGAAAGGAGCGGATGATGGCAGAAGGTGAAGTGTTCGAAGGGGTAAAACTTTTAAAAAATCAAAGAGACTCTGTACTGCTCAGCTGGCAGGGAAAACAAAAATACATCAAACAATGACATCAAAAAAATTACCGATCTCTACATTACTGCTCTTTAATCTGTTGGCCTATACAGCTGCAGATGCGCAAACGGCTATCAAAGATCTGATTACCCATAAGGTAATTGTAAACTATACAGACCACACCATAGTTGCGTATGTGAAGCCTTCCCCAAATGTCCGGGCATTCAGCAATCTTCAGTATTACTGGTTTTCTGGTCAGAGCATTCAGTCCAGCCAGGGTGGTTATAGCGGTAAATTATTGAATGGTTACTACGAAGATTTCTACGCCAATAAAAATCTTAAAGAAGCAGGCTGGTTTTCAAAAGGGTTAAAACAAGGGTCGTGGAAAAGCTGGGACGAAAAAGGCCTCCTGAAAGAAGAATGCAACTGGAGTGATGGTCAAAAGAATGGAATCTACCGGAAGTACGATCATCAGGGGAAACTTAGCCAAACAGGCCATTATAAAAATGATTCTTTAAAAATCAGGACGGTAAAAATTATGGATAGCAGCAAGGTTCTGCATCCTGATACAGTCAGAAAAGGCATCGTTCCAAAATTTATTAAAAACTTGTTTAAACGCCATAAATAATGGTTAAGGCCGCCGCTCTCTATATTGTAATTATTGTGTCCATACTGGTGGCCATGATTTCTGTATCCTTACTGACGGTTGCCTTTTATTACCGGCTTGGGCAACAAAAGAAACTGAGATTGGAACGGCTCCAATATAACGTCACTTCAGGAATGAATTTGTTGTTGTCAAAGAATTATATCGCATCAGATACGCTACATCGGCTGGATCTATATGGAGAAGGAAAAGACAGCCTGGAACTTGGTAAAACGAAATGGGGTGTTTTTGACTTAAATACAGTTAAGGCTTTTGAGCAGACCGATACCCTTAAACAAAGCTTTCTAACTGGGAGTGTTTTTGAAGATCAGTCTGCTTTGTACCTGGCAGATGAAGATCGTCCGCTTTCCCTTAGTGGGAGCACCCAAATTATCGGTAACGGTGAACTCCCCAAATCGGGCTTGAAGCAAGCCTACGTAGATGGAAAAGGCTATGAAGGAAAAGAACTTATTAAAGGAAAGATCAAAGACAGCAGCAGAGCCTTGCCAGCGCTTGATCAGCCCATCATAGACAGCTTAAGCCGCTGGTTTATGACTAAAGAAGGACTGCCCATTCCCGCCGGAGATTCTGTAAACAATTCCTTTTTTGAACCCCTTAAGGTGTACCATTTAAAAGGAGGAAAAGAAAGGCTGGACAACAAGATCCTTAAAGGACATCTGGTCTTAATTTCAGATTCCATCCTTTCCATTGGCCGGGATGTGCAACTTCAGGACATACAAGTTTTTGCACCCGCAATCCTCATAGAA
This sequence comes from Pedobacter sp., assembly GCF_035566355.1. Taxonomy (GTDB): domain Bacteria; phylum Bacteroidota; class Bacteroidia; order Sphingobacteriales; family Sphingobacteriaceae; genus Pedobacter. The sequence goes on along the minus strand of NZ_DATMRL010000024.1, from coordinate 5,320 downwards.
GAAGGATTCAAAGGAACCTGCCAGTTATTTGCAAGAGATTCCATTATCATCGGCAAGCATAGTGTTCTTGGTTACCCCTCGTTTGCAGGAGTTCTCAAACCAGAGAAGGGGACGTCTCAGTCAAAGATAAAACTCGGCGAAGGAAGCCGCTTTTATGGTACCCTGCTGAGTTATGAAAAGGAAAGAAGTGAGTTGCAAACCTTAATTTCTATAGATAAAGACTGCCTGGTTAAAGGAGAGGTTTATGCAACAGGCTATATCAAATTTGAAAAGCCAGTAAGGGTACAAGGAAAGGTCTATGCCAAGCGCTTTATTATGCAGACCCCCGCAACTTTATACGAAAACTACCTGATAGACATTTCTCTTGACCGTAAATCCCTGAGCCGATACTATTTGAGTTCATTTCTGATCAAAGCAAACCAAACCAATACGCAAATACTCAAATGGCTAAACTAAAACTGCAAAAATTACAGGCCTCTACCTTGCTTGAAGTCATTGTAGCTATGGTCATCATCTTAATCGTATTCGTTATGGCCGCACAGATCTATGCCAATGTGGTGCGGTCTTCACCCTCTGCAGAACAGCAGTATTTACGCGCAACAGCAGAAAATTACTTTCAAAGCAGTCTTGAAGAAAAGGAACAGGATAGTGCAGTCCTTCCCGACAGCACAAAAATAGAGAAGAAAACAGAGCCCTATGCCGGCTATGCTGATGTTTTTCTGTGTACGGTAACTTTTAGCCGTAATGGTAAAAATATAGGCACCTATCACCGCATTATTCAGAAGGATAAGGAGGATGCGCATGAATAAGCGCCTACCTGCATTCACGCTGATGGAAGTTACTATTGCAATGCTCATTTCAGCCATTGCTATTTCCATGACCTATACCATTTACAGGATCGTGAGTAAGTCCTATTTTGATTATTCAGTCAAACAAGATCAAATGGCAGATTTAATGACTGCAGATCAGTTGATCAGGACGGACTTCTTTTCTGCCAGCCAGATCAGAAAGACGGAAAGCGGTATGGACCTGCTCCTTAAACAGGGGCATATTGTCTATGTTTTTGATAAAGAAAGGCTGATGCGAAGCCAGTTTGACCTCAAAACAGACACGTTTAAAATAAACGCACAGCTCAGCAACGCTTCCTTTGAAAACAAGGAAGCAGAAAGCGGCGACCGAATTGATCAGGTTAAAATAACAGTAATGGCCGAAGGCCGCAACATTCCCTATATCTACAACAAGAAATACAGCAGTAACGACTTATTTGAATAATTATGCCCTCAATAGACATTTCCAGATATCAGAAAAACAAACCAGTTGCTCCGGTAAAAGAAAGCCCCGGCCTCTTTTCTTTTATGAATAAAGAAATCAGCTTTGGCAGTGCACAAGTTCCCGATAAAAAGAAGGAGAGTATCTATCTTGAGCTCAGCACGCTCTTGCTGTCTGGTATCGATCTCCGCTCTGCATTAGATCTGATCCTGGTAGATCAGGAACAAGCTAAAGATAAATCTTTGTTTGAAGGCATCAGAAAGCAGATTTTATCCGGTCTTGCTTTGTCTGAGTCTTTAAAAGAGACCGGTAAATTTAGTGATTATGAATACTATAGCCTAAAGATAGGAGAAGAAACAGGTAAACTCGGAGAGGTACTCACAGATCTGGCCAGGTATTATAAAAGTAAGATCCAGCAACGCCGGAAAATTGTGAGCGCAGTATCTTATCCGGTCATTGTTCTTTGCACTTCTATGGGAGCCGTGTTTTTCATGATCAAGTTTGTTGTTCCCATGTTTGCAGATGTATTTTTAAGATTTGGTGGGAAATTGCCCTGGATCACTGCATTAATTATTAAAATATCTGGCTGGTTTGATCGTTATTTTCTCCTGATTTTACTTTTCTTTGCAGCTGGAACACTGTTATATCTCTTTAAGCGGAAAACCAATGTTTTTAGGAAGCTCTCTTCAAGGCTTATATTGAAATTACCTGTTATAGGAGACCTGGTGAAAAAAGTCTACCTGGCACGCTTTGCAAACACTATGCGTTTGTTAGTCAGTACCGATACACCACTCCTCAGGTCAATTGCTCTTGTACGCCAAATGATCAACTACTATCCCATTGAAATTTCTTTATTAAGTGTAGAACAAGATATATTAAAGGGAGAGTCCCTTCATAAGAGTTTGTCTGCGTTTCCTTTTTATCCCCCCAAAATGATCCAACTGATCAAAGTAGGAGAAGAGGTGAACCGTATGGACTATTTTTTTGAAAAAATAGCGATGCAGTATACTGAAGAAGTAGAGTACAGAACCAATACTTTAAGCAGTTTACTGGAACCTTTGATCATCATATTCTTAGGACTGGTGGTTGGGGTGATCTTGATCGCAATGTATCTGCCAATGTTTCAAATGAGTAATAATTTTTAATATTTTAAATCGCTCCGATTATGAAAATTGATCTGACACGAGTAATCACTCTGGATTTATTAATCCGTCAAAAATCAACAGGAACGCCAGAAGCTCTGGCAGAACGGCTGGGGGTTTCCCGCAGAACGCTCTTTTTTACATTAAATTTTATGAGGGACTACATGGATGCGCCTATTGCTTACAATAGGTTCCGGGAAACATATTTCTATTCCGAAGAGGGACTTTTTCTTTTCGCGTATAAGAAATATAATGATGCCTTAGTAAAAGAAATCATAAAAAGATCGATTAGAGGATCCCTTATTTTGACGCTTTTTTTAAATATAGAGTTTTCGCAGGTCATGGACTATTTTTCTAACCTGATATAAACCGCTCTTAACGAGCAGTTAAACGAGGTTGCCCACCTGAATACGTTCGGGATGGGATTCTTATTGCCCAGATTTTCTGATGCCGAAAATTTTTTTCAAAAAAAAACTTTAGTGCAGTGTGGTCGCACTGAAGATGTTTAGTATTGCTCCCAGAAATTAATTAGATGATCAATGAATAAATTATGAAAAAGATAATAACCATTTGTTTTTTACTGACCTGCTGCTTCAAGGGATTTTCACAAAGCTCGACAGACCAGAACGGACTCAGAACAACCGTTACAAATTCTTTGAGTGCGGTTAACGAGCAAGCCATGCGGTATGAAATTGCAAGAATTGGATACAATTCCTTTCATTGGCAATCCGGGGGATTAGTAATTATTGAGCTGTTTAATCGGTCTTATAAGACTGGCTATGAGAAATACATACTTGAAAATGGTTATGGGCAAGGGGCAAATAGTGGAACACCCGCACTTAAGTTGGTAGAGTCGGCAGGGATAGGGCACGATGCAAAAATATCGGTTGGACCGACCTCAGATTTAACCACGTCACTAGGAGGTTATGTGAACAAATCACTCCCTGTATACCTTGACGTGAAGGACTATTCTACCTACATAGTTAAATTAACTTATTTGCAGGATAAGGTGGAGCAGGTGATTGACTTAAATCAAATTAAGGTTAATGTGGCGCCTGCAGGAACACCAATTCCGAGTTTTTCAGCCCCGTCGATTCTTGATAATAACTTGAGCTCATCAAAAAATCTTATGGTTACTGGTGATGGGAACCATTATATCTCCAATGGAAACTTGGCCATTGGTACAACCGATCCAAGAGGCTATAAGCTTGCTGTCGGGGGTAATATGATTGCGGAATCTGTAAAAGTTCAGCTTAAATCAGCCTGGCCAGATTACGTGTTTAAAGATGAGTATAAACTCACAAGTCTTCAGGAAACCGAAAAACACATCAAAGAAAAAGGCCATTTGCCAGGAATACCTTCTGCTGCGGAGGTAAAATCAGAAGGAATCGATTTAGGGGAAATGAATGCCCGATTGCTGAAGAAAATAGAGGAGATGACCCTACAGATGATCGATCTGAACAACAATGTTAAAAAATTACAAACTGAAGTTAATCATCTAAAGAGAAAATGAGACAAACCATACTTTTAATGCTTTTGCTGATCACCTTTGTGGCTAAATCGCAAACTTCGGGAAGTATCACGGTTGGTGGGGATTTCGATAAATTCTACCCTACTACATGGACTGATGAAGGATGGAATAATCATGCAGCTTCTCAACTAGAAATCGGTAGATCTGACACTCACGAAAACAGTACTTACAGAGGTACTTTTATTTCGAAATTTACTTTTCATACCACAAGATGGGGGCAAGGCTCTGCATTTATTAACGCCGATATTACTCAAACAAATAATAGTTTCATTGCTGGCTGGAAAGATGCTACTGGCAATAATGCTGGTTTTAACATCATTATTTGGTTAAGAGGAGGCGGAACAACTTACCATTATAAATCCTTGTATTCAACGATTTGTAAAGTATATGATGGGGTTGCGAATCAGTTGCCATTTCAGGAAGAAAACGGTCCTGCGCATAGCTTTAAGACAGGCGTGGACTCCTATGTGAACTCTAATGGAATTTCTAAAGAAGGTACAGTCTATTTAAATGGAAATGCAACGAATTACTTTGCAGGTAATATAGGCGTAGGGGCACTCGATACAAAGGGTTATAAACTTGCTGTAGCGGGTAATATGATTGCCGAATCTGTAAAAGTTCAGCTTAAATCAGCCTGGCCGGATTACGTGTTTAAAGATGATTATAAACTTGTCAGTCTTCAGGAAACCGAAAAACATATTAAAGAAAAAGGTCATTTACCTGGAATTCCTTCTGCTGCGGAAGTAAAATCGGAAGGAATCGATTTAGGAGAGATGAATAAGAAGTTACTTCAGAAAATTGAAGAGCTCACATTGCATCTTATAGAATTAAAGAAGCAAACAGATCTTCAAAATAGACAACACAATAAAGAATTAAAATATTTAAGATCTAAAATCAAATAACATGACACAGATTAAGCTAAGTTTAATTGTTGCGTTTACATCCTTTTATTTCACTTCTTCTGCCCAAACAAACACATTTCCAGCGAATGGAAGTGTAGGCATTGGTTTATTGAACCCTTTGCAAAAGTTAACCATTAGATCTACGGGCACTTTAACGGGGATTTCTTCTACAGATTATGATTTCGGTATTACCGACGGAAACGCTTCACAAGTTCAGCTTTTAGGTCTTGTGAATACTTCTGGAAATTATGGTTTATTACAGGTGATCAAGGGGGGAATTGGTCCGGGAAATTTAATTATGCAAACGCAGGGAGGAAATGTAGGTATTGGAACGACAAGCCCTATTTCAAAATTAAACGTTCAAAGTGATGATTTGCAGTTGCAACTCACTGGAGCATCAGATGTAAATAAGAGGCTGAGGCTGGGCTATAATACCATAGGTAATTATGGCTCTATTCAAGCATTAAGATATGGAA
>NZ_DATMRL010000023.1:0-3620 GCF_035566355.1 Pedobacter sp. | reverse complement strand
ATTTAAAGCAAGCAATAACAACAGGTGACTGGCAAATGGAGCTCTTTTATAGAACAAGCGCGGATGCAAGCGCTGAATACAATGTATGATCCGCACGGTTTTCTCAGGTGTTCCGTAAAGTGTATTTACAGAAAGCATCAGAATATACTGCACACCTGCCCAGGTATCTGCCATCTCATTAACCAAGGGCCTGAGTTCATTTTCATTAACTATAAAACCTTCAATTTTTTCCAATAGAGGGCTGGAATGCACCGGAATATTCTGACTCTTGCGATAAGCAATACGCAAGGCCTCCAGCGGATCAAAATAAGAAGAAGCACATAAGTCCTGCCGGCTTTCGAGCTGGATAATTCTTTGTTCTAGCTTTTCCTTGTTCAAGCTTAAAATATCCAGTGCCGAAAGGATAGATTGATACAGCAGCCAATGTTCATCTTTGTCACAGATATCAATCAACACCGTAATAGATTGCTTATAGCACGAATCTACAAAATCAAAGTTGATGAGCTCTTTGATAATGGCGTCATGAAGCTGGTGCTCTTTTAGGGTATCTTTTATTTCCGGGTGGAGATTAATGGCATATTTCAAGTTCTCTGCAATAAACAGAATTAAATAATTTCTCTCATAATTATTCAAATCCAACTTAAAAATATGACTCAGAGTTACAAAATCTGCAGTTTTCACCATATATCTGACTGTCCACTGCAACAAAATAAATCGCACATGGTTACTGCTATAGGTTTTATCTATATATTCCAGGAAATGAGCGTCAACATTTAAATTGAACTTCTCTAAAAGCTCTATAAAGAGAAAATACTCAAAAATATGAGGATATAAAAAGCGGACAAATTCTCTCGGATGTAGATTCTGATAACGCCGCTCTTCCATCAGGATACCATCAGACAGGAGTTCCATATAGGCATTTTTAAATGCAGACAACTCGGCTATCAGTAAGTCTTTTGCCACAAAATTTTGAGACTTTCCATAATCTGTAAGCTGTATGATCTTTTTTAAGAAAAGGATCTTCTCCGTATAATAATTAGATTTATAAATCTTCTCCTTGATAAATCTGGAAACCAGTTCATAAAAAGCAATATTGGTATAATAGTTTATAAAAGGATCTTCCTCTTTAAGCTGGTAGTAGAGATGAATGTGAAATGGAAACTTTAACTGGGTTTTGAGTTTAGGATTGATATTTTCATGGTCAAAATGTCCGGTATTGGAAATAATCTGCTCAACTTCCCGCTCTGTTAGGGGAGGCACATTGGATACATCATTGACATCAAAATAATTTCCCTGGAACCAATTTGCTCTCAGGTAAGCAGAATGCCGCATTCTTTCATAAAAACGGATCCATGAGGTGGAACGCATACTGAGGACCACTTTAACCAGGTTCGTACTGTCTAACGCACAGATAAAATTCAAAATACTATCGAACAATTGGTTTTTGATATCCTTTTTCAGAGCGAGATCCGCAAAACCATCTATAATCAGGATAAATTTACCACCACGGGCCTGATGCTGTTCATGCAGATAACCAAGCAGGTCCTTTTTTGCGGATATTCCAAGCTCTGCCCGAATTTGCGCCTCAAGATCATAATAATCTCCATCTTTCTTAAAAAAGCTATAGGCCTTTACAAAAAGAACATTGGAATCTTTATAGGGTGCGTTTTCTTTATAAAAATAGTCTTCTACCAGATGGCTTAGCAAAGTCGTTTTTCCATAACCCGGCTGAGAGATAAAACACATGAAACTAAAGTTGCTGTTGTAAAATTCCTCGAAGTCATGTTCAGCAAACTTTCGGCTTATGGTCATTTCGTAAGGCAGGCCCGACCTGTTCCTAATACCTTTCAAGGTAAAATCAGTCGTTTTGCCGGCATAATGCCTCAAATTTTCCCAGTCATCCTTATCCTTGTCCTGAGTGTTTTTTTCCCGGGGGATCAGCCTGATCAGTTTCTCATTATCCACATATTCAAATAATGTTGTTAATGTAAACTGAGAAAAATTATGTTTCACTACAGCAAAACCAAAAAGCCTTTTTATGGTCGTTTCGCTAACGCTTTTGTTCAGAGCTTTACTGATTTCTATTGATATTCTTTTGCAGTCTCCAGGAGTAACAGAGCGGATTCCAGCCTTCGATAATATCAAAGATTTTAATTCATTTAGTACAGATGTTTCATCCATAATAACGTAATAGGGGCGTTAATAATAAGATTTAACTAATATATATGAAAGAAATTAAATATTGGTTTTATAAAAAAAATGAAAAAAAATGCAGAACAATAGCTAAAAAGCTAAATATCAATTTATTACATCAAAATTTAGTTATTTTAACTTTAAAAATGAACAAAATGAATGGGGAATAGCCCGAAGAATCATAAATGAACAATTCGAACGGGGGTTACGAAGCAATCTATATTTAAACTTGTACGAGTAAAATTAGAATTATTCCAATCCCTATCCCTATGAAATGGACTTCTACTCTACGTAAAAGCTTAAAAAATGCACTATTTATTTTTTTAAGTCTAGTAGTAATAACGCTGACAAATTCAAAATCGTATGCGCAAACCAGAAATTATGCAACCACTGCTCCTTCAAACGGATTGGTTGCCTATTACACGGTTTTAGGTAATCCAACTGTTGATACCAATCCTGGTTCGGCTGCTGGATCAGTTGTTGATCTTGGAAACACGAGCAACAACAATGCACCCAACTATGCACTGACGTCAAAGTGTCTCAATGTACTTGGCCTTATAAAAGCAGAGGGTGAAGCATGGGTACAATTAAAGTATCCTTCAAATGCAACAGGTAAAACCACCTATATACGTTTTGACAATCTAACTTCACAAGGACTGAACTTAGATCTTCTTGCTATAGTTGGGGACCTTACCGGATTATTGAAAAAGAATTTTGTTAAGCTTGATGTATATTCAGGTGCCTCTGCTGGTAGTGACGGAACTCTGGTAGATGCTGCAAATGTAAGTACCGACATCGTAAAGGATGCTGCGGGCAACAATTATTTCGCAGTTACTTCAACTCAACCTTACAATTCTGTACGTGTCAGGTTAAGATTTGAAGGAAACCTGCTTGGCCTGGCGGTAGGTTCATCGATCAGCATGAACGTTTACAAGGCTTTTACAGTAGACAGTCAAAATTGCGCTCCATCTATTTTTACTAACATAGGAGAATCTACAGGATTAAATGTTTCATTAACCAGTCTGTTACTCAATCCTGAAAAAGCTATTGACGGAGATATGAATACTTCGTCAACTATACAAACCGGCTTGGTTGGCCTGGGCTCTACGGCTTCCCAAACTATTTACCTGAATGGTCTTTCTGGTGCAAATGATTATGCTAAAGTAGTCTTATCCATTCCGGCCAGCGTACTTAATGTTGATGTATTCAAAACCATAACGGTTCAAGGCTATAATGGCAACACTGCGGTGGGCTCAGAAGTATCGGTGAGCAGTCTGCTCTCGCTGGATTTACTTGGATTGCTTTCCAATAAACAAAAAGTCCCCATCTTCTTTAAACCTGGTGCAGCCTTTGACCGGGTGAAGATCAAAATCAATACTGCACTTGCTGTGGGTGGCAACCTCCTTTCGGGAGGATTAAATGTTTAT
>NZ_DATMRL010000022.1:0-3199 GCF_035566355.1 Pedobacter sp. | reverse complement strand
CCATACCCCCCTATTCCATAACGACATTGGTTTTCCTGTAACTTATGTTCTACCCAGGCTGAAAATTTTACGGTATCTCTTAACACATCGTCTGTCAGCTCGATATTTTTTTTTGTAAAATCAAAGGGATATAAAGCATCTTTTTCAGGATCAAAATCCACAACCTGAGTTATAGAGATATCCTTTCTTTCAAAATAAGTTTCAAAGCGTTCCGAAAGTGTCATTCCTGGTAAAATAAAAGGAGGCTTTTACCCCTCCTGATCTGTATCTTTTCTGTCTTTAGAAATCTTATCAAAGATTTTATCCATATGCTCCACATACTCATTCGTATCGTCTACAAAAAAAGTAAGCGTGGGAACAATCCGCGCCTGGTGCCTGATTCTGGAACCAAGTTTATAACGGATCTCTCCTGAATGTGAATTTACTGTCGCAACAGATAATGCCGTGTTATTCGTATTCAAAAAGCTAAGGTAAACTTTCGCCACGGCAAGATCTGGCGATACTCTTACTTTGGTAATAGTAACTAATGTATTGGGTAAATATGCAGCCCCTTCACGTTGAAAAATCGCTGCCAGTTCTTCCTGTAATACCCCTGCAAATTTCTGTTGTCTTTTACTTTCCATAATCTAATCCTCCACTTAAATATTAATATAACAACTTATCATAAGGATAACGTTGCGTATGCAAGGCCACCACTTTATCGTACAATAACTGCTTGAACTCCTCTAAATTTTCTTTGTGCAGTGCAGAGATAAATAAAGCCGGGGCATTATGATGTGCCATCCAACTCTTTTTAAACTCAGCCAAAGTAAATGGCACATGATCTTCTCCTTCTTCAACGGGTTCAGGACTCACATAGGCATCTATCTTATTGAAAACCATAATCGTATCCTTATCCCTTGCCCCCAGGTCCTTTAACGTTTCATTGACCACGCCAATCTGATCTTCAAAGCTGGTATGTGACACATCAACCACATGGATCAGTATGTCCGCTTCCCTTACCTCATCAAGAGTAGACTTAAAACATTCTACCAGATGATGCGGTAATTTACGAATAAATCCAACCGTATCTGAAAGCAGGAAAGGCAAATTGTCAATAACCACTTTTCTAACCGTGGTATCCAGTGTCGCAAACAATTTGTTCTCCGCAAAAACCTCCGATTTAGACAACATGTTCATAATCGTAGATTTCCCAACATTGGTATAACCCACCAGAGCCACCCGGATCAATTGTGTTCTGTTTTTCCGCTGCGTCTCATTTTGTTTATCAATGAGTTTCAACCGGCTTTTCAATAAAGAAATCTTCTCCAGAATCATCCGTCTGTCACTCTCAATTTGTGTTTCACCAGGCCCACGCATCCCGATACCACCCTTCTGGCGCTCGAGGTGGGTCCATAACCTGGTTAATCTTGGCAGCAAATATTGCAGCTGTGCCAATTCCACCTGTGTCTTGGCCTGTGCTGTTTGAGCCCTGCCTGCAAAAATATCCAGAATCAGGTTACTTCGGTCCAAGATCTTCACCTGCAGTTCCCGTTCAATATTCCTAAGCTGAGAAGGTGAAAGCTCATCATCGAACACCACCATATCTATCTCTTCAGACTTCACATAAGCCTGTATTTCTTCAAGTTTACCGGTACCAACAAATGTAGCGCGTTCCGGGCGGAGCATTTTCTGTGTAAACAAATGCTCTACCTTTCCACCTGCTGTATCTACCAGAAAAGCCAGCTCATCCAAATATTCTTTGGTCTCTTCCGGGGTTTCCCCGGGCCTGATCACACCAACAAGTACAGCGCGTTCCTGTTTAAGTGCGGTATCATAAAATTTTTGTTTTCCCATGTATCCCTGCAAAGATACAAAAGTTATACCGAGATTAAATCTCTGGCAAACTGGCGCATTGCGTCTCCCGGATCTTCGGTTTTCATAAAGTTCTCTCCAATCAAAAATCCATTAAATCCAGCGGTCTTTAAACGCTTAATTGTATCAGTATGACTGATGGCACTTTCAGAAATCTTCATAAAATCATTCGGAATCCGGTCTACCAGATCAAAAGAAGTCTGGATATTTACCGTAAAATCGGCCAGGTTCCTGTTGTTTACACCAATAGCATCCAGATCAGCACAAATGCTCCTTTCCAGTTCTTCCTGATTATGCACTTCCAAAAGCACATTTAAACCAAGCCCCTTTGCTGTAGCTGCCAATGCTGTAATTTCTTTTGGTGTCAGAATTGCAGCAATTAACAAAATAATATCTGCGCCCCAGGCTTTTGCTTCCAGAATCTGGTACTCATCTACCATGAAATCCTTTCTCAGCAATGGAACCTGATTAACAGCCCTGGCCTTCAGGAGATCTGAAGGGTCACCGCCAAAAAAATCAACATCTGTCAGAACAGAAATTGCAGAAGCTCCAGCAGCAGCATATGCTGTAGTCACCTCTTCTACCGTTACACGGTCGTTAATAATCCCTTTGGAAGGAGAACGACGCTTGAATTCAGCAATAATGCCCGTCCGCTGGTCATCTCTTAAAAAATCTTTAAACCGGTAAGGCTGACGTTCAAAATGCAATGCCGCTTCCAGTTGTTGTATACTGACTTTCTGTTTGGCCAGCTGTATCTCTTCTCGCTTGCGTAAAACTATTTTATCCAGGATGTTCATGACTCTAACCAGTTTTGCATCATTTGTTTACCATATTCTGTTAATACACTCTCCGGGTGAAACTGTACCCCTCTTATATCAAACTCATTGTGTCTGAGCGCCATGATCTGTCCGTCTTTATCTGTAGCCGTTACTGTAAAAACAGAAGGAAGACCTGCGGTATCGACTACCCAGGAGTGATATCTGCCCACATTGATCACTTCAGGGCAATCTTTAAAAGTCAACTCTTCTGGATCCAGAACGTTGATTGGCGTTGCAATACCATGCATAGGCCGGCCTAAATTCAATAAATTACCTCCAAAAGCTTCCGCAATAGCCTGCTGCCCGAGACATACACCAAAAATACTCTTCTTTCCAGCATAGGCTTTGATCACTTCCAAAAGCAAACCTGCTTCCTCAGGAATACCAGGCCCTGGAGACAGCAGGATCTTATCGTAACGGTCCACATCCCCCAGTTCAAATTTATCGTTTCTCCAGACCTCCACCTCGTATCCAATCTCGTTCACCAGATGTACCAGGTTGTAGGTAAAAGAGTCATAGTTATCTAT
>NZ_DATMRL010000021.1:0-18450 GCF_035566355.1 Pedobacter sp. | reverse complement strand
CAGTTTCCAGCCTTTGCTGACCAGAGAATCGCCAACGCGTACGGCTGATCTGGAAATACAGGCTTCCAGATCTTTCAAGCTCGAAACCTGGGCCTTACAAAGGAAGGTGCAGAAACAAAGGCATACGATCAGGAAATATTTAGGCATCATTATCCAAAGTTAGGATTTATATGTCAAATATTTCTTTTAAGGCCTGGGTATAACCCCGGCTGGAGCTGCATTTAGATGCTGTACTGTCTGTCATAAGGAATACCAGGGTACCGTTAAAACTTTTTCTGATTTCTTTAATGGCATCTGAATTTATGAGGGTACTTCTGCTGATTCTTAAAAATGTATCCGGAAGTTTTTCCTGGAGTGCAGTAATGGTGAAATCGGTTAAGTGTCTCTTGCCGTCGGCCGTATTCAGGAAGACGTATTTGTCTTCTGCCTCAATAGAAGTAATGTCGGCAAGCTTGATGAGCAGGATCCGGTCCCCGATCTTTACAGTAAGGGTTTTAATCTCCTTTTTAATTTTAAGTTTTTCTGCAAGCAGGTTGAAGGGAATTTGGAGATCTGTTGCTCCTTGATGCTGTTGCAGTTTCTGTATGGATTTTTCCAGGCGTTCAGCTTCGACAGGTTTTAGCAGGTAATCCACAGATTCTTCCTCAAAGGCTTTTACTGCATATTGATCATAAGCGGTGGTGAAGATGACTTTTGGCTGTTTTTTAAGTTTCGAGAGCATTTCAAACCCGTTTAAAACAGGCATTTCTATATCCAGGAAAATGAGATCTGGCTGATGTTTTTCAATTTGCTGCAGGCCTTCTGCACCATTTGCAGCCTCAGCAATAATATCCAGATGATCATGAATACTCAGCAAACGTTTCAGCCGCTGGCGGGCCAGTTCTTCGTCGTCAATAATAATCGTGCGCCAGATTTTACTTGTCATGTAAGGGGATTTGAATTTTAATTTGTTTAAATGGTTCATTGGTGATTTGAAGCTCGTAGTTGCCGGGATATAAAAGCTCCAGTTTATCATAGGTGCTTTGCAGGCCATAACCGATTTCCAGTTCGGAAGGGAAGGGGTATCCATTATCTGAAATGATAATGTCCATTTTTTTCGTTTTTTTTATGCTGACCTTAAGTTCACCTTTTTCTATAGTGTCTTTTAAACCATGTTTTAAAGCATTTTCAACCAATGGCTGGATCAAAAAGCGAGGAATTTTTTCATGCGATATTGTTTTATCTATATCTATGATAAAATTAATTCTGTCGCCGAATCTGACCGTCTCTATATCGAGGTAAGTTTGAAGAATGTCGACTTCTTCCTCGACGGAAATCAGATTTTCCCCTCCCTGATTGATGCTGTATCTGAATAATTTCGACAGTTTCAGAGTCATACTTTCAGCCTTATCGGGATTAAAATGGATCAAGCTAGCAATAGCATTTAATGAATTATACAAAAAATGAGGGTTGATTTTGGATTGAAGTGTGGCCAGTTCTGCCTGTGTTTTCATCTGTTTTAGACGAAGTAAGTCCATTTCTTTCTCTTTGATCTTGGTGCTAAATCTAGACTTTTGTGAAAAATATATATAAGAAACCGTAGAAACGATGAGTGTAATTACACTGGCAAATAAGAAGTCAGATTTGTGGAAAAAAGTATATTTAGTTTTAAATAGGCCTGCAAAGGTATAATAAAGTAATTCTATAGCTATAAAAGCACCCGACAGACTAAACAGATAGTAGAGACTGATGTAAAATATGTGGCTGCCTTTTCCTGCCCACAGTCGCTTGGAAAAATGTATGCTGTTAGAAACAAAAAATCCAATTACACAACTGAAAAGCAATTGGAAAATAGCTCTTCTGGTTCCAATCCATTGTCCATTAAGCACAGATATTAAAATGCAAAGGATAATTCCTATGCCCAGGCCAACTAAAATAGCATAAATTGTCATCTTTAGCCAGTATTTGAAGTTGAATATTTCAATCTGCGCGATGTCAGTTTTGCATGGCGGGGAAAGGGGCTTTTTCATCGGCTAAACAGGTCTATATATACTAAATACAATTAAGGATCTTTACAAGAGTAATAACTATTCTTGCCTGAATTCAAAAATGTAATTTAATTTAAGCAGAACAAATATATAACCGACGAAAGGCTGGATAAGAAGGATAGATGGTTATTAAAAACAAAAAAGAAGCTGCTAAAGACAGCTTCTTTTTTATTCAATAGGTTTAGGCCTGCAAATCAGACATCAGGCTATGGATTTTTGTGCCTAATCCTTCATTTACTTCGTCAAATTTGGTTTTATCAGTCAAAGGTGCATTTACGCTGCAGTAGAACTTGATTTTTGGCTCCGTGCCCGAAGGACGTGCGGAAACAATACTGCCATCTGCAGTAATGAATTGTAAAACATCAGATTTAGGTAATTCAAGTGGAGTTGTTTTACCTGTGTTTAAATCTGTTTCAATACGCAATTCATAGTCTTTTAATGTGGTTACTTTCGATCCCCCTAATTCTGCAGGTGGATTATTTCTGAATTTCTCCATCATCGCCTTGATCTCCTCTGCGCCGGTTTTACCTTTTTTAGTTAGCGAAACCAATTCTTCACGGTATAAACCATGTTGTGCATACATATCTATTAAGGCATTATACAAACTGCTGCCTTTATCTTTATAATATGCGGTCATTTCTGCAATAAAAGCACAGGAAATGACTGCATCTTTATCTCTTACCAGTTCGCCAACCGAGTAGCCGTAGCTTTCTTCACCTCCTACGATGAAGGTCTTTTTACCTTGTAAACTGGTGATGAGCTGGCCGATCCATTTAAATCCCGTTAAGGTATTATAATAAGTTACTTTTTTAGATTTAGCGATTTCTTCGATCAGATTGGACGTTACAATGGTTTTAACAATATATTGGTTGCCATCAATTTTTCCTTTCTCTTCCCATGCGGTGAGCAAATAATGAACCAGTAAACTACCGGTCTGGTTTCCGTTTAGGAGTACCCATTCATTATTATTGTTTTTAACAGCAATTCCTACACGGTCTGCATCCGGGTCTGTAGCCAGTACAAGGTCTGCATCAATTTCCGCTGCTTTTTTAAGTGCCAGTGTCATCGCTTCTTTTTCCTCCGGATTTGGATAAACTACGGTTGGAAAATTCCCATCAGGTTTACTTTGTTCTTCCACGACGGTCAGGTTGGTGAAGCCAAACTGGGCCAGAGCTTTAGGAACCAAAGTGATCCCGGTACCATGGATAGGAGAGTAGACAATTTTCAGGTCTTTTTGTCTGGATATGGCTTCTGGAGAAACAGACAAAGCTGTAATCCTGTCCAGGTAAAGTTGATCGATATCTTCGCCGATCAGTTCAACATTGCTGTCGATGCGGTCAAATTTAACTTCATCAATACTGGTGATTCTGGCCACTTCATTCATCACTTCTTTGTCGTCAGGGGAAGTGAATTGACCTCCGTCATTTCCATAGGCCTTGTATCCATTATATTCTTTTGGGTTGTGCGAAGCGGTGAGCATGACACCACTTTTGCAGCCCAGTTCACGTATGGCAAAAGAAAGTTCTGGTGTAGGTCTTAATTCTTTGAAAAAATAGACATGGATGCCATTTGCTGAAAAAACATCAGCTGTTATTTTCGCAAAGTAGTCGGAATTGTTCCGGCTGTCGTGTGCTATTGCCACTTTAATTTGTTCGCCAGGATATTTTTTTAGCAGATAATTGCTTAATCCTTGTGTAGCGGTACCAATGGTATACTTGTTGATCCGGTTGGAACCAGCACCCATAATTCCTCTTAATCCTCCTGTTCCAAATTCCAGGTTGCGATAAAAAGCATCCGTCAATTCAGTATACGCTTCTTTATCTAATAACTGCTGGATGTCGTTTTTTGTCTGCTGATCGTAACTTCCATTAAGCCATTGGTTTATGGTGTTTAGTGTTGAGGATTCTAACTGCATATATTTAGTTTGTCTTTTTTAAAATTTTACTCTTTAACAAATTCTTTAGTAGGATGTTTTGCTGGAAGGCCCGAAACGCGCTGTTTCCAAATTTTATTTTGCTTATATCCTTATTATTAACGCTGTTTTAGTTATTTTCACGCCCTGATAGAAATTCATCCAAATTATGCAATTAATTAGGAATTTTTTCTGTCATGAATAACAAAAATATAAATATTACCCTATAGAATGGCTTTATAACCATCGAAAATGCAATTTTAAATTAAACGAAAAAACAACCCCAAAAAAAATGAAGATATTAAAGTTTGGAGGAACTTCCGTTGGAAGCCCTGAGCGGATGACTAAGTTGCTGGATATCATTAATCCCGCAGAAGAACAAATTGTGGTTTTATCAGCGGTGTCTGGTACCACCAATAGTTTAGTAGAAATCTCTGGCAAACTTTTAAAGGAAGACAAACAAACGGCGTTAACTTTGATTAACGCCCTACATCAAAAATATAATGCATTTGTAATTGAATTGCTGCCTGAGGGTGATTTCAGACAACAGGGACAGGAAGTGGTAGATTATCATTTCGGTTTCCTGGCTTCTTTGGTCAATGATATTTTTACGCCAATTGAAGAAAAAGTTGTTCTGGCACAGGGTGAGCTGTTGTCTACTACCTTATATCATATCTATTTAAAATCTATCGGCGTTGCTTCAGTATTGCTTCCAGCCTTAGATTTTATGAAGATAGACGAAGACAATGAGCCGGATATTGCTTTTACGACTAAAAACCTGACCCCATTACTGGAGCAGCATAAAGGAAATACACTGTTTATTACCCAGGGTTTTATTTGTAGAAATAGTTTTGGTGAAGTGGATAACCTGAGAAGAGGGGGGAGTGATTATACTGCTTCTTTATTGGGCGCGGCAATTATGGCTGAAGAAGTACAGATCTGGACGGATATCGATGGAATGCACAACAATGATCCGAGGATTGTGAAAGGAACCAAGCCGATTTCTCATCTTTCTTTTGATGAAGCGGCAGAGCTGGCCTATTTTGGCGCAAAGATTCTTCATCCGCAATCGGTTTTTCCTGCACAAAAATACAAGATTCCTGTTCGGCTTTTAAATACGATGGAGCCTAAAGCATTAGGTACATTGATTTCTGCAGCTAGTGAAAAGGGTAAAATTAAATCTATTGCAGCTAAAGATGGTATTACGGCGATTAAGATCCAGTCAAGCCGGATGTTGCTGGCTTATGGATTTCTAAGAAAAGTATTTGAGATTTTTGAGCGTTACAAAACGCCAATCGATATGATCACAACTTCTGAAGTGGCAGTGTCTTTAACGATAGATTTTACAGATAATCTGGATGAAATTGTAAAGGAGTTACATGCATTTGGTACGGTAGAGTTGGATAAAGATCAGTCAATTGTCTGTGTTGTGGGTGATTTTGGCGCTGAAAAGCATGGTTATGCTTCCAGAGTATTGGATGCTTTAAAACATATTCCAATACGGATGATCTCTTACGGAGGGAGTAACTATAATATTTCATTGCTGATCAATACCGGCGATAAAACTGAGGCATTGAGAAGTTTGCATAACCGTTTATTTGAATAAGAATAAACCGCAGGTCATTTCTTTCTCAGGTAAGTGATGATGGCGATAAGAATAAAGACGAGTATGATAAAGAACCTTGTTCTTCTGTCATACTCTTTTCTACTGATCTTTTGCCGTTGCAGATCGAAATAGTTGCCTATATAAATCAATGACAATCCAATTAAACAAAATATAATCAGATATTTAAACATTATGTTTTCTAATAAAGATATTACCCATTTTGCAAATATAGAGACGCCATTCTATTATTATGATCTTACCTTACTGCAAAATACATTGGATGCCTGCGCTCAGGCTGCAAAGGTGTACAATTTTCATGTGCATTATGCCATGAAAGCTAATTTTAATCCGATGGTTTTGGAAAAAATCAAATCAACAGG
Source organism: Pedobacter sp. (assembly GCF_035566355.1). Taxonomy (GTDB): domain Bacteria; phylum Bacteroidota; class Bacteroidia; order Sphingobacteriales; family Sphingobacteriaceae; genus Pedobacter. The sequence goes on along the minus strand of NZ_DATMRL010000021.1, from coordinate 12,525 downwards.
TTTTGGTGCAGATTGTGTGAGTGGTGGAGAGGTCAAAAAAGCTATTGAGATCGGTTTTGATAGGAGTAAGGTGGTTTTTGCCGGCGTCGGTAAGTCAGATAAAGAGATTAACGATGCCCTTGATCAGGATATTTTCTGCTTTAATGTAGAATCTATTCAGGAATTAGGGGTAATTAATGAGCTTGCGGCCAAACGTGCGAAGAAAGCAAGGGTTGCCATTCGCATCAATCCGAATGTGGATGCGCATACGCATCATAACATTACTACCGGATTGGATGAGAATAAGTTTGGGATCAATTCCTGGGACTTATCTGACTGCGCAGAAACTTTAAAGCAATGTGAACAACTGGAATTTATCGGTATTCATTTTCATATCGGTTCGCAGATTACAAATCTGGACGTGTATAAAAACCTTTGTGTAAGGGTGAATGAATTTGCGGCCTGGTTTGAAGAGCGGGGATTTTTGGTTAAGGTACTGAATGTTGGTGGCGGTTTGGGTATTGATTACCATAACCCGGATCAGCAGATTCCTGATTTTGAGGCGTATTTTAAGATATTTAACGATTTTCTGGAAGTGAGAAGCAATCAGGAAGTTCATTTTGAGCTTGGAAGGGCCTTGGTTGGACAGTCTTCTTCATTGATCAGTAAGGTTTTGTATGTGAAGAACGGTAAGAAGAAAAATTTCATTATTCTGGATGCGGGTATGACGGAACTGATGCGTCCGGCTTTGTACCAGGCTTATCATAAGATAGAGAATTTAACCAGGCAGGGCGTAACTGACAATTCCGTTAAGTATGATGTAGTTGGCCCGATTTGCGAGAGTACGGATTGCTTTGGTAAAGAAGTGGAATTGCCGGAAACGAGCAGGGGTGACCTTATTGCGCTGAGGAGTACAGGAGCTTATGGCGAAGTCATGGCCTCACATTATAACCTCCGTGAAAATGTAAATGTAGCTTATAGCGAATAGGCTTGTTTGAAAAATCAATATACTCTTCGAGGACTGGACTCCTTGCCCCGCTTCGCTCTTGTGGCAAGGCGCCCTGAGGTCCTCTCAGAGTAATATTGATTTTTTTTGTTGCCTATAGCGATTCGCATATAAGCAATATTTAATTTTTCTCTTCGATTTGAGGGAGTAAGACCGTTAGTTGGTTGCTTATGAATTATGGTGAAAGCGATTTTTGCGTCTTTACTCTGCGCCATGCATGGATTCCCCGCCTTTGTTACTAAGCGTCTTCAAAAAAATAAGGATACATTTTCAGGACCTCAGGGGGCTTTGCCACAAGAGCGAAGCGGGGCAAAGACTCCAGTCCAGAAAATGTATCCTTGTTTTTTCGTTCCAGCTTAGGACCCCTCTTTTTTACTCTTCTTCGAAGAAATCCTGCAGGCCACCAAAGTAATGTTCACTTAAGCCACCGGTAAAGTCATCATAATCTTCTTCAGGAATATTGGTTTGTACAAATTCAAGAGAAGTACCTTTCTTATCCGGGTGCAGTTTGATAGTTACAATGGAGGGTTCATTATCTTCTCCGAAATACCATTGCTGTACAATTTTCTTTCCAGGGTCAAATTCAATATTCTTACCTACGATGTCACCATCCCAGAAGGAAAACTCTGTTCCGGCTTCTTCTGTGAATTCAACTTCTGCACCAGTCCAGAGCTGAATGCTTTGCTCTTTGGTCAGTGCCAGATAAACTTCTTCGGGAGGAGCGGGGAAACTATAGTATTTTTTAAACGTTTTCATCTTTTGGGGTATTTGTTAAATCAGGTCCTTTTGTCTCTGAGGTGTGGTTTTGTCGGCTAAAATACGCTGAGATTTGCGAATTCTTATATTCGATGAGTTCTTTTTTCCATAAAACCTCTGGATAGGTGAATACAAATGTCTCTTTTACCCGGTTTGATCTTTGATAGCAAAGAATCCAAAGGACACAGAAACCTATAGCAAATATCCTGGTCATTGTGGTAGTTGTGTCTGGAAAGACCGGACGTTCTGCCAGGAAATTGATATAACAATCTCCGACAAATCTAATCAGGACCACACAAATAAGAAAATGGAGGTATTGAATATATCGTTCAGGGAAAGATGTTCTTCTGTTGTAAAAAAGAAATAGCAGCAAGATTACCCAACTCATCTTTAAGGCTATAGCAATAACCTCGATGGTATAGTAAGCACCGGCAAGAAACTTGGCTGAACCTTTAAGACTACTAATCCATTGCCAGGTTGCGGACGAAAATGCACCGGAAAGATTGGCTTCTCCGATAATGCTGATTGGACTTAGGCTCAAAATAATGGCAGTAAAAATAATCCAGCCACCTATTGATCTGCTTTCTGCCATTTGCTCAAGATTAAATTCAATCTTTTTTTGATAGATCCTGGTAAAGAAGATTCCGGAAATCAGGAAAATGAGTATGGCCAGGCCAAGAAGATATGGGTTTGAATTTTGGGCAATTGATGTATCGTTGTTTCCCCAGGAGAGATAAAAAGACAGATGATCTTTAATCTCCTTGGTGTCTTTAACATAAGCCTTAACATCTTTTCCTTCTATATAGTCTTTCATACTTCGGTACGAATAATTAAGCCTAAGCTGATTACCACGGATAAAAGAGTTAAATTCAAAATAATAATTGTCGGTCTCTACCCTTTTGTTTTGTTCTTCAATTGACCAGGCTTTGGGTAAATTGATGAATACGTTTTCCTCTATGTTGACCGGAAATTTCAGGGACATGGGTTCTGTACGGTTTTTAGGTTTAATATTGCGAAGTTCAGCATAAATAAGATCTCCGTAGAAGTTGACATGACGATCTTCGCCATCCTCTTTTTTCCATATATCCTCTATTTGATAGCATTCGGTAATGTTTATGGTGTTGGATTCCTCGTTGTCATCAATTGCGATTGGCTTTATGTTTTCTGCATCCGGATAGTACTTTGTAATATATTCGAGAAAAGATTTTTGCAGGTCATCCTGTCCTTCATCGGCAATTGTTGAACGAATATCATCAGCGTAGTTGTCTGTATAGGTACTTTTTATCGTTAATATTGTTGCTTTCTTTCCTGAAGTATCTGCCAGATCAAAAACCAGATTGGATACCAATTTGCCCGTTGCAATACTAACAACACTTTCAGGATGTTTTACACCTGGCTTTAAGACCAATCCCTGTCCATAATTTGGAAAGTAAATGCTGTCATAAGCACCTCTTTGGTAAGATATAGTGGGGTCTATCCATATTTTTGATTGTTTGTGTTCGATAACGACTACTGCATGATTGAATAGCATTGGGCTTGGTAAAAAGTCAGTCGTGTTTTTACCGGAATAGGTATCTATATAGGACATATAGGCATTTACGTTTGCCTTATTTAGCAGATAGATCAGTAATAAAGATTTATCTTTGCAATCTCCATACCTTTGTTGAAGTACCTTCTCCGGTGAATTGGGCCGCTGAGAATATACCCCCATCTCTACGCCCATATATCTGATCTCATCCTGTACAAAACGAACAGCCAACTGAATGTACTTTTCGGGTTTGTTACCGGCAAGCCGAAGCAGTTCTGTTACTTTTTTATCTAAAAGTGGAGTCTTTAAGCCGGGGTAGCTATTGGTTTTTCGCCCCCAGTCAACTACTTCTTCCCAGTTTTGGTATTCTGTAACCTGGGTGTATTTAAATGGCTCATACCAGGAGGGAGTATAATCAACGTTTCTGTAAGTGTCTGTTAAAGAGCTTTCCCATTCGTACATACGTAAACCGCCCAATTCGGTGATTTTTGGAGCAGTTTTAAAATTGAAATTCTTTAATTGAAGTGATCGTGATTTATTTACGATCAGATTGGTATACCGCTGGCCCGCACTGCTGGAATTTTCAAAATAGAATGTATTTGCATACTTGGTGCCAAAAATTGGATTGGTGCCTTTACGGGTGTAAGAATATTCAATACGATCACCTTTACGGACGTCATCAAGGATTAAATAAGCATCATAAGTCCCACTGTAGATGAACCTCGACAGGTTCTTCTCGTTCTGCAGAATTTTGAATTTTGAGGCATCTAATTTATCGGTTGGCTTATTGTTTCGCCAGATGGTGATGTTATGAAAGATGAGTTTTTCGTAGGAAGGATCGTAAGTAACTGAAATCTGCGAGCCATTTTGAACACCGGCATCAGATACAATTTGCCTGATCACATGAATATAGTTTTCCTCTAACTCCACCTGGTTTTGTTGATCCACTAATGCGGAATAGTAACCATCATTGATGTCCTTTTCTTTTGGTTGTTTTCCGTTGAGGTTTATTTTTACAATCCAGGGTGGTGTGTTCCGGGAAACAGAGAAATTTTTACCCTGTCCGTAGCAGAGTAAAGTGCTTAAGGAGAAAATTAAGCAATAGCAATGTTTGTTAAATAGATTTTTCAAGCTTGAGGTCGTATTAGAGAGGGGGTGGAGAGAGAGCGTTAATCCTTTTTATTTAAATGCGTTCAGACCAGTTACATCCATCCCGGTGATCAACAGGTGGATGTCATGTGTGCCCTCATAGGTAACTACTGATTCCAGGTTCATCATATGGCGCATAATGGAGTACTCACCTGTGATTCCCATTCCACCGAGCATCTGCCTTGCATTTCGGGCAATGTCCAGGGCAATTTCAACACTATTTCTTTTGGCCATGGAAATTTGTTCGGCTGAAGCGCGGTTTTCACTTTTTAGAACACCCAAACGCCAAACCAGTAACTGGGCTTTAGTGATTTCAGTGACCATTTCGGCCAGTTTCTTTTGCTGGAGCTGGAAGCCGCCGATAGGTTTTCCAAATTGCACACGCTCTTTGGCATAGCGCAGTGCAGTATCGTAACAATCCATAGCTGCACCTAAAGCACCCCAGGCAATACCATATCGGGCTTGGTTTAAACAGCCCAACGGCCCTTTTAGCCCTCGGATGTCAGGAAATAGATTTTCTTTCGGGATCTTAACATTGTCAAAGACCAGTTCGCCGGTGGCCGAAGCCCTTAAACTCCATTTATTATGGGTTTCTGGTGTGCTGAACCCCTCCATGCCGCGTTCTACAACCATACCTCTGATTTTACCCGTTTCGTCTTTTGCCCAAACAACAGCGATATCTGCAAAAGGGGCATTGGAGATCCACATCTTTGCACCATTTAAAATATAGTGATCGCCATTTTCTTTGATATTGGTCACCATTCCACCAGGATTGGAACCGTGGTCTGGTTCTGTCAGGCCAAAGCAGCCCATCATTTCGCCTGTGGCTAGTTTTGGTAAGTATTTTTTACGTTGTTCTTCAGTTCCATAAGTGTATATAGGATACATAACCAGAGAACCTTGCACAGAAGCCGTAGAACGAATGCCCGAGTCGCCACGTTCTATTTCCTGCATCAGGATGCCATAAGCTATATAATCAAGACCTGCGCCACCATATTCTACTGGAATAGTAGGTCCAAACGCGCCAATTTCACCAAGGCCTTTGATCAGGTGTTTGGGAAATTTTGCTCTTTGGGCAAAGTCTTCTATAATTGGGCTTACCTCTTTTTTGACCCAATCACGTGCAGTAGAACGGATCAGTTTATGTTCATCAGACAACAGTTCGTCCAGAAGATAATAGTCAGGAGCTTCGTAAAGGTCTTTCTTTGCAGATGTATTCATATGTACAAATATTTGGTTCCGCTATCTTTTTCTATGTTTAATTAAATCAATTGATTTATTAGGATAGTTACGTCCAAAGTTAATAATTTAGCGGAATGGGCTGCTAAAAGCGTCCGAAAATTTAATTTTGCTGCAAAACAAAGAAATGCTGATACAAACTGTTGCACTTAAGGATGTGAAATTCTATGCTTTACATGGGTATTACCCGGAAGAGCAATTGACTGGAAACCACTTTTTAGTCAGTATTGAGGTCACTTTTAACCACTCGGGTGATACAGAGAATTTGCTCCATACTGTAAATTACGAAGTATTGAATACGATTATGAGAGAGGAAATGGCCAATACGCAGAAAATGCTCGAAACGGTAGTAAAAAAAATGCTGGACAGGGTATTGGAGAGCTATCCGTTTTTGCTCAGTATCGAGGTTGGGATTAAAAAAATGCATCCCCCAATGCCAGGGGAGATTAACCACTCCTTTGTACAGTTGCATTATACAGCAGAATAAATCTGCCAGATGGCAGAACATGAATATAAAATTTATAAAATCAAATACAAACCCTGATGTCCTATACTAAAATCACACCTGATTTTCTTTTGAAACTTAAAGAAGCTGTCGGTGCTTCCAACGTTTTTACAGATGAAGAATCTTTGGGTAACTATGCGCATGACGAAACCGAAGATCTGAAATATTACCCGGAAGTTGTGGTAAAGCCTTTAGATACGGCAAGTGTTGCTGCCTTACTTAAAATATGCAATGAACACCATGTTCCTGTAACACCAAGAGGTGGAGGAACCGGTCTCAGTGGAGGTGCCTTGCCGGTTTATGCAGGTGTATTGTTGTCCATGGAAAAATTTAAGGCGATCATTGACATTGATACAGAGAATTTGCAGGCTATTGTAGAACCTGGTGTTATTACAGAAGAGTTTATGAATGCGGTAGCTGAAAAGGGCTTGCTGTATCCTATAGACCCTTCCAGCAAGGGATCTTGTTTTATTGGTGGTAATGTTGCGCACGGTTCAGGCGGTCCAAGGGTGGTGAAGTATGGAACAATAAGAGAATATATACTGAACCTCGAGGTCGTATTACCTACGGGAGAGGTGATCTGGACCGGAGCAAACACTTTAAAATATGCATCAGGCTATAACCTGACTCAGTTAATGATTGGTTCTGAAGGTACATTAGGCGTGGTGACCAAAATTGTGACTAAACTGATTCCAAGGCCGACGCAAAATGTATTGATGATGGCCTCTTTTACTAAAAATGAAGATGCCTGTGCGGCTGTTTCTGCAATTTTCAGGGCGGGGATTACGCCCTCTGCCCTGGAGTTTATGGAGCGTAAAGGGGTGGAATGGGTAATTAAATACGATGACATCAAGTTTGATCTTAAAGATGAAGTGAATGCATTTTTGATGATGGAGTTTGATGGGGATGACCTGGATACCATCTTTAAGGATTGTGAAAAAGCAAATCTGGTACTTGAGAACTTCAATTGTACAGATGTGTTATTTGCAGATACCGCTCAGCAAAAAGATGATTTATGGAGAATCAGGAGAACAATGCCAGAGTCGGTGAAATCCAATTCTATTTATAAGGAAGAAGATACCGTAGTACCAAGAGCTGCTTTACCTAAGCTCATTGCAGGCATTAAGGAAATTGGAGGACGTTATGGTTTTGAGAGTGTTTGTTACGGACATGCTGGAGATGGAAACCTGCACGTAAATATCATTAAAGCAGGTATGAGTGATGAAGACTGGAAGAATAAACTTAAAGATGGTATTGTAGAGATTTTTGAGTTGACCAGTGCACTGGGTGGTACTATTTCCGGAGAGCACGGAATTGGACTTGTTCAAAAAGAGTTTATGCCAATTAAATATAGTGAGGTCCACTTAAATCTGATGCGGAGCATTAAGAAAGTGTTTGATCCAAATGGTATTTTAAATCCTGGTAAAATATTTTAGATCGTATTCAAGATCCCGGAATGTCATCCGGGATCTTGAAATTCTATTTAGTTGTTGTTCAACTGTTCAAAAACAATCATTTTATTCTTTTCGTTTTCAGGTATTTCAGTAGCTGCCTTGGTTTGATAATCAAAGGCCACGCATATTGTTTTACCCTTGCTGCAGATCAGTTCCGTATTGTTGGTCGTTTTTACAATAATGTATTCCAGATCAAAGCTCGTCTTCCCAATCCGCGAGGTACGTACATAGATATGAACCTTATCTTCTAATAAAATAGGGTGAATATAATCCAGGCTGGCTTGCGCAATCACGACACCGGTTTTCTTCCAATCCCATTTAATAGCCTGTTTCCAGTATTTGGCTCTGGCGATCTCCAGATAGGTAAAGTACACCGCATTATTTACATGACCCATCATATCATAATCTGCAAAGCGCAGTTCTAATGTCGTTTTGTACTTGAATAAATCCAATTCATTCATTTTTACTGCCTTTTTGTCTGTCTGTTTTTCTTTTGAATGCCATAATGTCTTAAATATCATAAAAATAGGGATTGGTATGAGTGTTGAACAATGGGAGATATACGATTAAAATAAAAAGTTTAAAATTAAATAACAGGAGAAATAGCAATGACACTAGTAAAATTTAACAACAGAACCAGAAACAACGCACCTTATTTTAACAACATTTTTGACTCATTGTTTAACGAAGCGTTAAATAAAAACTTAAACGTGAATAAAATTCCTGGTGTTAATATCTTAGAATCTGATGCAGATTACAAAATTGAACTTGCGGCACCAGGTTTAAACAAAGAAGATTTTCAAATCAATTTGAAAAAAGACACACTTTCTGTATGGGCAGAGAAAAAAGTAAGTGAAGAAGATAAAAAAGAATATACCCGCAGAGAGTTTGATTATTTCTCTTTCGCAAGATCATTTGTGTTGCCAGAAAGCGTAGACGGAGATAAGATCAGTGCAGAATACACCAACGGTATTTTAAATATTACTATAGGTAAGAAAGACGAAAGTCAATCACAAAGCAAAGAAATTAAAGTTTCATAATTTGGTTTAGATAGGGTTGTAAGGGGTTGCCGGATGGTAACCCCTTATTTTTTTGTGAATTTTTCTGTTGTCTAGAAATTAAACGCTGCGGATAGTCTGGCAAACCTGCCCAAAATCGGGCGTGCATAATAGATAGATCCGGGAGCCGTGGTAATCCGCGGATTTCCCTCCGTTAACCCGATCGTATTGGTTAAGTTGGAACCATCTATAGCGAAGCGCATTTTGTTTACTTTCAGGGAAACACCTGCATTCAGTACATCAAATCTTGGTAGGGCAAAGACATTGGCATTGTCAGAATATTTTTTGCCAAAATGATTCACCTCAGCATAGATGGTCAAGGCCTTGGTAATGTTGTAGGAAGGGCGTATCGTGCCATAGAAACTAGGAATTCTGCGTACTTTATTTCCGTTGTAATCAAAACCATTACCCGAGAAATCTCTGAATTTTGGATCCTGAATCGTAGCATTTAAAGTGAGGCTAAAATCGCCGGCATTGAGCTGACCTTCCAGTTCCAACCCGAGGTTTTTGGCTTTGGCAAATTTATTTTCTGAAGTACCGTTGGCCAATACATCTGTAAAGGCGATATTGTCGAGGTTCATATAGAAAGCATTGGCAAAGAAAGCATATTGCTGGCCCTGATATTTGTATCCGAGTTCAAACTGGTTGATAACAGTTGGTTTTAATGCTGTTAAATTGCTGGCATTATCAAAATAGGACTCTTCCAAAGGAGAGCGGAATCCATTGCTGTACCGGATGTAGGTAGCCATATTATCGGAAAATTTATAATTTGCGGCGGCGCTTCCGGATAAGCGGTTAATGTTATATTTCCAATATTGGTAAGGACCACTGATGTTGGTAATGGAATTGTCTGCGGTGGTGCTTTTGAAATCAAAACCTGTATTGTTGCTGTTGTCAAGGCTTTGGGCTGCAGACTGCGTAGCCTTGTAGCCACTATACCTGTCCATGTCAAAGCGTAATCCTAGATCGAAGGTCAGGTTTTCATTTGCTTTAATCTGTGCATTTCCAAAAACAGCATTGACATCTCCTTTGGTCTGTGCCTGACGGGTTAAAAATGAAATATCCGCAACACCGTTATAGGTTCTGGAGTAATTGCTACTTCCTGCAGGTACCGATTTATCCACCAGGTTTAGTAGTTGTGGATTGTCGGATACGCTGACGAGCAGGTTGCTCCAGTTCCATTGCTGATTGGAAGTCCAGTTGGAGTAATAATAACCAAGCGAAAGGGTCGTTTTGTCATTTTTGTAATCAAACCTCAGGTTGTTGGCAAAGTTTCTCATTTGCTTGTCAATGGCCCAATACCCCACCTTGGCTACCAAAGCCGGGTTTACTACAGCGCCTGTGCCGGCATCTGTATATTCGGGGTTCAGTACCGGGAAGGAAGCCCCCGCAGAGGTGGTATAGCCTTTGGCAAAATCAGCTGCAGTTTGTGGCTCTGCCCCCGGGAATATGGCTGTATATTGCATATTGATATTGGTATACCTCATGTTGTTGTTTACACTAAAGCCACTGCCTAAATCAGTTTTGAATTCTGCACCATACGCATTAACAACAGGATGGACGCCATCTTCCAGGTTCCTGTTATAAGTTCCTCCGCCCAATTGCGGTACGCTTAACTGGCTGAAATTTCTGGAAGTCAATGTTCCCGTATTTGGATTAAAGCCATCGATACCTTTAGGATGGTCTTTGTCTGTTAAAGGGATTGGAAGTAAGAAAAGGTTTCTGTCATCCAGTCTTTTGTAAGAGAGTTTGATGTAACCATTATCGAGGTTGTATTTCAGGTTCATTTTGAACTGACCACCATCATTTGCTTTAAAACCTGGGTTTCTGACTCCGTTTTCTGTTCTGTAAAAACCACCGATATTGTAAAATAATTTATCCGGAATGATGGCTCCGCCAATATTTAGGTCTGTTCTGAAGAGTCCGGATGTGCCTGTACTGAGTTTTACAGTTCCGCCGAAGTCATTGCTGCCCGTCTTGGTGATGAAATTGATGATACCTCCCGGAGCATTGGTGGCAAATATAGAGCCTGATCCACCTCTTAAAGCCTCCATTCTGGAGATGGTCTCGTCTACGCGCAGCCAATTGTCTGCATTGGCAAATTGTAAAGCGCCGTCTTCAAATACAGGCATACCGTCTTCCTGAACCTGTACAAACTCATAAGCTCCTGCAGAGGGGATACCTCTGGCAAAGAGGTTATTTCCAACCTCACCACCAGATGTCTCTACAACAAAACCAGGCACATGTTTTAGTAAATCAGCTGCACTGGAAGGAGCAAGTTGCTCAATATTTTTGCTGCTGAAGCTGGAAATGGCCACACTGGATTCGATTTTTTTTAAGGCATTGGTGCTTCCGGTAATCACAACAGAATTGAGTTCCATAAGGTCTTCCAGCAGAACGATGTTTAGTGGGCCACCAGCATTAGTGATGGTTTGTTCAACCGGTTTATAGCCTATTGCACTGACCACAAGAATCTTTCCTACCGCTGCGTTTAAGGCAAATTTTCCCGCCTGGTCTGTGGAAGTGCCGGTTTTGGACCCTTTAATGGTCACCGTTGCGCCGGGAATAGGCTGACCGTTTTTATCCACAACGGTACCCGATACCGTTTCTGTTTTTTTAAGATATGCAGTCCCCGGACTGCTTTTTGCCAGCTCTGCATCGCTGAGGATACAGAGAAGTAAAAGAAATAATAAAGGTCTGTTCATAATTTGTTTTATTAATTGGTTAGTGTTGATGTTTCATTTTAAGGTAAACTCCATTGGTCCATCCAAAACCATCCTGGTTTGGATATTCGCCACCAGTTGCAGTTAAGTCTATATTTTCTACATTGTATTTTTCAGAAATCTTTCCTGTATCTGCAAAGTGTTTTTCAATAAGGCCTGTCCATCTGGAACGGATCTTCTCTGCCAGATCATGGTGCCCGTAGTTTAGAAGCCCTTTGTAGGCCACCCATTGGAGTGGTGCCCAGCCGTTTGGAGCATCCCATTGCTGTCCGGAGGAGTTCAGCGTGGTGAGCAGACCACCTTCTTTAAGGAAGTTGCGTTCCAGCTTTTCGGCAATGGCATCAGCTTCTTCCTGGTTCGAAATGCCTACAAACAAAGGATAGGCGATGGCTATGGAGTGAAAGTTGGTTTGACGCTCAGCTGAACGCTGATAATCGAAATAGGTCTGTATCGAATCTGACCACAAGTATTTCCGTATACTTTGTGCACGACACGTTGCTTTTTTGTGGAAAATATCGGCATTGCCGACGTTTCCGTTCATTCGCTCTGCCTTTTCTATGGTTTTTTCCAAATGCCAGAGCAGGGAATTCAGGTCTATTGGAATGATATCAGTTGTATATGCGGTTTCCAGATTTTGGTGGTCTTTGAACCATCTGCTGGAAAAATCCCAACCCGATTCGCAAGCTGCCCTGATATGGAGACAAATGTTCTTCTCTCCCTGTCTCATGGTTTCTGTATCTTCCAGGTAGCTTTCGGGTCTTGGTTTGTTTAGCTGATCATAATAGCGGTTCAGCAGATCGCCATTGGGCATCATCACCAGATGTTGTTCGGTGTGGTTTTGAAGATTCAGGTGGTTTTCCCCGGCCATCCAGAAAGCATATTCTTTAAGTAGCTGCGGCAGATAATGCTGGTAAGCTGCATTCCCCTTTTCTTCGCTGAGCAATTCGATCATATGGGAAAAGAATGGAGGTTGTGAGCGGCTTAAAAAATAAGTGCGGTTTCCATTGGGAATGAAACCAAACTGATCAATCAGATAGGCAAAGTTCTCTATCATACTTTCTATCAGGTCTATTCTTTTGGAAACCTGCAGGCCGAGCATGGTAAAATAACTGTCCCAGTAAAAACATT
>NZ_DATMRL010000020.1:0-4106 GCF_035566355.1 Pedobacter sp. | reverse complement strand
AGCAGACCAGCAAATATCTAAAAGCATATTATTAACCGGGTATCTGTTAATAAAAACCCAAAAGAGGTCTATTCATAAAAACTAGGCTATCTAACAAAACTAATTACCTCATGGAGTCCAGATAGGCTCCCTGAGGTAATTACGAATCCTAATCCACTCATTATGAGCTACAAAAATGAATAAGTTGGCCTCAATTCAAAAGTCAGAGATTTCAAGTGCCTTCCTGCTGAATTTCAAATAAGTAACGATCACTTTAGACCCGACCGGATAACGATGATAATCTTCCATGTCAACCTCAATCCTAATTTTCGCCTGATCAGCCGGCCCTGAAAAAGTCAGGTACTCCGCATGCTCAGTCTTATCCCGGTCAATCACCACACTTACTAATCTGTTTTTTCCCCTTAATTTATCCTTCCTCCAATTGTACCTGAAATACAACACGCAAAGCCAGGCCATCAGATAACAAAAACAAAAAAAGGATAAACCCAGACAAAAAAACGCAAAATAATCCTTATAGCCCAGCCCATCCAGCGTCTCCTTTTTTACCGAAAAAATAGCAATTAAGACCATAAAGACCATACTAAGGGCAATCGTAACCGCAACTACTCTCAATACACCTTTATGCCCCTGCTCTATCTCCTTTATTTCTCCTTCCGTCAAAGGAATATTTTCCTGCAACCGTATTAGCGACTTGTCCATTTGATGATTTTCCATTTAATCCTTAAATCATTAGCTTAATAAATAATGTACGGATTCCCTATTTACTTTGGAGCCGTGGCCACCCTAACTGTACAACTCATTTGATTTTTAAACTTCTCCTTATCCCTAGCCCCTATTTCAACTTTAATGTTCACAGGAAATCTTTCAACTATTTTCACATAATTTCCGCTTTGGTTATTCGGAGTATTTAAAGGAGATTCCTTTTTTACGTTGCTGATCTCCATCACTTCACCCGAAAGACTAAGGTCAGGAAAATCATCCACAATAACTTTTAGCAGACTGGCCCTTAAGCAAATGCCCAACCTGATTTGATTTAAAACTGGCAGTAACATAAAATTCACTACCTCCATTCCCTTCTTTGATGTAAAAAAACGCATCATCCGTAAGTTCAAAATTTCCTTCTTTTGATGGAACGATCCGGCCGTTCAATAAAATCTCAGACCATTGTTTCAAAAAATCGGCTGGGAACTTCGAGGTTTTCACAGAAACAAGCACCATATGCCTGCATGTCTTGCCATCAATAATGTAAATAAGCGTAGAAACTGGTGTTTGTTCAGATTTTACCGTCCGGTTTTCCAGACTGATCAATCTATAAGGATTAAGGCTTTTTTTACTTTCTGCCAGCAGTTGATAACGAACGCCTTTGTCCTTTAATAAATCATAGGACGCATCAAGGGTGGTGCGCTAAACTACAATGCCTTTGTATTTAATGCAGGATTAAGGTATAATAAGATAGCCTATTTCAAACCATTCATTAGTTTCTCACAAAGTTTTAGTATTGGAGATCTTGGTCTGGTATTACGTTCTGCTACAGAGAATACACTTGCAGATATTACAACAAAAGCCGTAACCGCTAACAATTATGAAGCAGGTTTTAGCAGTACCTTTGGAAAACTCCATATAGAAGCCGCTACTTACATCAGATTGAGCCAATTCAGGATTGATGATGAATCAATCCTGAACTTAACTTCGGACTTCTTTTAAAGGCTACGATGTGAAATGACAGGATTTCCTTTCGCATCAAAAATCAGATCCTTACCATTGACTTCTGCTTCATAGGTCACTTCTCCTTTTGCATTGGTAATCTTTGCAGCTTCTTTAATCTTTGCGTTCTTGAATTGTGAAATAATATGCGCAGAAGCCTCTTTAGGCAATTCGGCAGGGTTTATCTCCGTTTCTGATTCAACAAGCATTCCCTTCAGAGAGTAATTTTCAGAATTCTTCTTGCCATTTACCGTAAATGCAGCTTCATAATCGCCTTTTTCTTTTTCCCAGGTTACGGTCTTTATTTCAGGATGCTTTTTTTCAAAAGCAGCTTTTACTGCTGATGGAACTTTTGCTGCGCTAAGTTTTTGCGCGTTAACTCCCAGGGTTAAGCCGGTCAGACCAGCTACTAAAACAAATACTCTTTTCATATTGATTTAATTTTATATCCTAAGCTAACATCAGATTATGGAGAAAATCTGAATTGCTGAAACTATTCATCTGGAATTTCACTTTTTCATCGACATCAAACATTTAACACGTGATAAAGCCTCTGGTCCGCTACTTCAAAATTTATTCAAAATTGTATTCGTAAATTTACCACATGAAGATCCTGATCGTAGAAGACGAACCACAACTTGCACAAAGCATAGCCGAATATCTATCGGAAGAAAGCTACTTGTGTGAATTTGCATCTACATACCATCAGGCATTGGATAAAATTGAGACCTACAATTATGATTGTATTCTTCTAGACATTATGCTGCCTGACGGCAACGGAATAAAAATTTTGGAAGAACTAAAAAGACAGGATAAGCAAGATGGTGTGATTATCATTTCGGCCAAAAATTCTTTAGACGATAAAATAAAGGGGTTGCAAATCGGTGCCGATGACTATCTAACAAAACCTTTTCACCTTTCGGAATTGGCGGCAAGAATATATTCAGTTATCCGTAGAAAACAGTTTGGAAACTCAAATACGGTTCAGCAAAATGAATTACAAATTGATTTGCTTGCCAAAAGCGTTTCTGTAAACAGCGAATTGATTTCGTTGACCAAAAAAGAATTTGACCTCTTACTTTATTTTATCGGAAACAAAAACAAGGTTATTTCAAAAAGTGCCTTGGCAGAACATCTATCAGGAGATTTTGCAGATATGTTAGACAACCATGATTTTGTATATGCCCACATCAAAAACCTAAAAAGAAAGCTCAATGAGGCAGGTTGTGATACTTATTTAAAAACCGTTTACGGAACAGGCTACAAATGGGAAGGATGAAAAAACTATTAAATAAAACGCTAAGAACTTTTGCTCTTTATTCACTGGTTGTTTTGGCAGCAAGTGTTCCGGCTTATTATTACTTGGTAGACAGGATATGGTTGAGCGAATTGGACGAACACAACGAAATTATTGCAGAGAGAACAGAAAAGGAATTAAACAAATTGCAATTAACGGAAGAGGAGCTTACCCAAAGCATAGCCTTATGGAATAAAATACAGCCCGGTACGGATTTAAAAAAAGTAACAAAAACAACGGCTCGTCTTGACAGTACCTTTACTGTTTTAAGACAAAATCCTTACGTTGAACATACAGATATTAACCGTTTCAGAGGTTTAGTAAAGCTTGTCCATGTCAATAATGAGCCCTATTATTTAACCGTAGAAACAAACGTAGAAGAAACAGAAGAAACGGTTGCGGCCATTGCATTGATTACCCTTTTGTTCTTTCTGATTTTGGTTGTTGGTTTTTTGTTTTTGAGCAGGCGGCTATCTGTTCGATTATGGAAACCCTTCAGGAGTACGTTATCCAAATTAAAAACATTCAACCTGGATCACCAGACTGCAATTACATTTGAAAAATCGGACACACTGGAATTTGAAGAATTAAATATGGCTTTGGATAAGCTATTAGAGCATAGTATTTCCATTTACAAAACTCAAAAAGAATTTACGGAAAATGCCTCACATGAATTGCAGACCCCTTTGGCAATTATAAAAAACAAATTAGATGTATTGTTGCAAAAGGAAAACATAACAGACCGTCAGTATCAGATTATTGAAGAAATAAACCAGGCACTGACACGTATTACGCGCCTGAACAAAAACCTGCTGTTGCTTGCTAGAATTGAGAATCACCAGTTTGACGATAGCGAAACGGTTGACATCAGCCAACTGACCCAACTTTGTTTAGAACAATTCAAAGAACATTCTGACAATAAAAATATTACTGTTCAAACAGAAATAGACAATAATGTTGTTGCTGAGGGAAACAAAATCCTGATTGAAATTCTACTGAACAATTTATGGTTAAATGCCATCCGGCATAACTTACCGGGCGGAAAAATCTATATCTCTCTCCATAAAAGCGAGTTGATCATTTCCAATTCCGGAAATACCGAATT
>NZ_DATMRL010000019.1:0-4904 GCF_035566355.1 Pedobacter sp. | reverse complement strand
CTATAAACATGGTCTTATGGCTACTTTTATGGCTAAGATCAGCGAGCATCTTCCGGGCTGCAGCGGGCACGTTCACCAAAGCCTTTGGGATAAAGATTCCAGGCATAATCTCTTTTATGAGGAAAAGGGCCCGCATAAAATGAGTGATTTAATGAAGAGTTATATCGCCGGGCAATTGCATTGTTTACCACAAATACTCCCCATGATTGCCCCAACTGTAAATAGTTATAAAAGACTGGTTGAAGGTGCCTGGGCACCAACTACACTGACCTGGGGTATAGACAACAGGACGGTAGCCTTAAGGGCATTGCCAGGCCATTCCAAAACTACGCGTTTGGAAACCAGGATAGTGGGGGCGGATACCAATCCTTATCTGGCACTATCTGCTTGCCTGGCTGCTGGTCTGTATGGCATTAAGCATAAAATGAAACTGGAAAAAGAGGCAACTAAGGGAAATGGCTACAAAGACCTGTCTAATGGTGTTTTACCTGTTAATCTGCATGAGGCTACACAAATGATGAAAGAATCTGCGGTTGCAAAAGAACTGTTTGGTGATCAGTTTATCGAACATTTTACGTTAACCAGAGAATGGGAGTGGAAACAATTTGCCAAAGTGGTAACAGACTGGGAATTGAAAAGATATTTTGAAATTATTTAAGAAGAGTTTTAACATGACATTTGATAAAGTATACCAATATAATTTTCCAACCACCATTCGTTTTGGTGCAGGTGCAATAAAGGAACTGCCAGCTTATTTAAAAGCCAATGGACTTAGCAGGCCGATGATCGTGACGGATCCGGTGATTGCAGGTTTGCCTTTTTTGAAATCGATCATCAAGGATCTGGACGCACAGCACCTCTCCGTGGAAGTATTTTCGGATATCCATAAAAATCCTGTAAAGAGTGATGTTTACAAAGGAACGGAACTCTGGGACCAAAGCTCCAGGGACAGCATAATCGGTATAGGGGGTGGTGCCGCATTGGATGTAGCCCGCGCTATTGTATTGAGGGTAAACCACCGGGAAGACCTGTTTAAATATGATGACCTGATTGGCGGGGATATTTATGTGACCAATGATGTTCCCCATTTTATTACGGTACCTACAACTGCAGGTACCGGCAGTGAGGTAGGCAGGAGCGCCATTATTGCCGATGATGATACCCATCAGAAAAAAATCCTTTTCTCGCCCAAGCTCATGGCGAAAATTGTATTTGCAGATCCTGTATTAACCATGGATTTACCTCCGTTCATTACCGCTGCAACTGGTATGGATGCATTGACCCATAACATGGAGGCATTCTTAGCTAAAAATCCGCATCCTTTATGTGATGGAATAGCGCTGGAAGGTATCTATCTGATCAAAGATGCCCTGGAGAAAGCGACCAACCACCCTGATCTGGAAAGCAGAAGTAAAATGCTGATGGCTTCTATGATGGGCGCAATTGCCTTTCAAAAAGGGCTGGGTGTGGTCCATTCTCTGGCACATCCGCTCTCTTCGCTGCTGGATACCCACCATGGTTTGGCCAATGCGGTGAACATCCCTTACGGTATGGAATTCAATATTGCCGGCTTTGAAGATAAATTTCGCCGGATAGCAAGGACTTTAGAATTGAAAGAGGAGAATGGAGAAGCCGTAGTGAAGTACCTGTTTGATTTAAATTCAAAAATTCATATTCCTCATCATTTGAGTGAGATTGGAGTAAAGTCTGAACATATTGAAACCCTGGCAGACCTGGCTTTGGCCGATTTTGCCCATCCCAATAACCCTAAACCCGTAAACAGGGAAGATTTTAAACAACTGTATTTAAAAGCGCTTTAGTTTCGCGTTATGAAGAAGATTGGAATAAGTTATACGGAAACTAATTTTAGAAATTACTGGAACTGGTTTACGCCGGAGGAACTGGGTGAGGATATCGAATTGCTGGAACTTTCTTTTCAACAAAACAACAGCAGCGATTTTCAGTACTGTGATGGTTTTGTTTTAACAGGAGGAATAGATGTTTTGCCCGAACTGTACGGCGGTGCGAAAGATTATCCTTATCGGCCGGAGATTTTTTTACCGGAAAGGGATGAATTTGAAAAGGAGATGTACATCTATGCTCAGACCCATAATATACCTGTTCTGGGGATTTGCAGGGGCATGCAATATATTAATATCCTGGAGGGAGGGACTGTTTTTGAAGATAACGGGGAACAGCTGAACCTGGTTCACAAGAAGGGAACAGAAGATAAAGTACATGGCTTAAGCCTTGTTCCTGGTAGCCTTCTGCATTTGACAACCGGCATAGAAAATGGAACGGTGAACAGTGCGCATCACCAGCGGGTCCATCCGGATCATCTTGGTGCCAATTTAATGATCAGTGCTTATTCTGAGGGAGAACAGCCTATTATCGAAGCATTGGAGTTTAAAGACAAAAACAATAAAGCATTTATGCTGGCGGTGCAGTGGCATCCGGAAAGAATGCAGGAAAAAGAAAGAAATCCGCTGTCACAAAAAATCAAAGAACGGTTTATTAAGGCTATAAAAGAATCAAAGAAATGAATGTGATCAATCCGGCTACGGAAGAAATTATTGCAATATTGGAGGAAGACGATCATCTTTCCCTCGAAAAGAAACATGAATTACTGAAGACTGGTCAAATCCAGTGGGCGAAGCGGACGCTTGAGGAACGTTTAGCAGTGGTGACGCGTTTTTTTGACCTGCTGGATACAGAAAAAGAAAAACTTGCAGCTGTACTCACCGCAGAAACGGGCAAGCCTTTGCAACAGTCCAGGAATGAGATCAATGGTGCAAGAACGAGGATCAAATGGATGCTGGACCATGCAGCAAAATATCTTTCGGAGGAAATGGTAAGCGATACAGGAGATATGCAGGAAAAGATTTCTTATGAACCATTAGGGGTTGTTTGCAACATCTCTGCCTGGAATTACCCCTATCTGGTGGGAGTCAATGTATTTATTCCTGCCTTGCTGGCTGGAAATGCAGTGCTTTACAAGCCCTCCGAATATGCTGCGCTTACCGGACTGGAAATAGAACGTTTACTCAAAGCAGCGGGCATTCCTGAACATGTTTTTATCGTTGCGCTTGGGACAGGACAAACTGGGGAACTCTTACTGGATATGGATTTTAATGGTTTTTTCTTTACCGGTTCTTATAAAACCGGGCAGCATATCTATGAAAGGGTGGCCTGGAAGATGGTTCCCTGTCAGTTGGAGCTGGGCGGGAAGGATCCCTTATATGTAACCGACGATGTAAAAGATATTGCTGCGGTAGCCGCGGGAACAGCAGATGGTGCTTTTTACAATAATGGGCAAAGTTGTTGTTCCGTGGAGCGGATCTACGTGCATGAAAAAGTGTATGACGATTATGTGACTGCTTTTGTCCGGGAAGTGGGATCCTGGAAATCAGGGCCTCCGACAGAAGAAGGTGTGTATTTTGGGGCACTAACGCGAAAACCACAACTGGCAGTACTGGAAGGGCAGGTCAAAGAAGCAGTCGCGAAGGGTGCTACCCTGGTATTGGGGGGGCATATTCAGCAAAGACCCGGATACTACTTTGAACCGACCATACTGACTAATGTGACCAATAGGATGAAGGTGATGCAGGAAGAAAGCTTTGGACCGATAATCGGCATTATGAAGGTTAAAGATGATGAAGAGGCGCTTAAGCTGATGCAGGATACAGCTTACGGACTGACGGCATCTGTTTATAGCAATACCTTGGATAGGGCAACCCGTATCCTTTCACAAATAGACAGTGGCAGCGGTTACTGGAATTGTTGTGACCGGGTAAGTGCAGGATTGCCCTGGAGCGGTAGAAAGCACTCCGGAATCGGTGTCAGTTTATCGCATCAGGGATTTCGGGCTTTTACAAAGCCTAAAGCCTGGCATTTGAGAAAGGCTGATCCTGCTTCTTAAAATACAGAATTAGTGAAAGAAAGTACAAGATTATAGGAGGGCCACCTGTATAAATTTGCTGTATAAAAGATACAGCATACCGTGAACCTAAATAAAATTAAATCAAGTCTGATTGTTCTGTTTTTACCGGGGATTGTTTTTTGCGCGTCAGCACAAAATAATGGGAAGATAAATGGTATTGTAAAAGATGCTACAACTCTGGAAAGTATACCTTTTGCTTCTGTTGTTTTACTGGATAAACACACAAACGCGGTGATAAAAGGTGTTCAGACAGATACAATTGGACATTTTTCAATGGACAGGTTACCTGATGGCTTATTTAAATGCAAAATCAGTTATGTAGGTTACCTGCCCATTGTTAAGGATAGTGTAGTGATCACTTCTTCTGGCAGGACCGTCAACTTTGGCGATATCCTGATCAAACCAGGAAAAGGAAGTTTATTGTCTGAAGTGACCATTACCGGTTCATTCAATCATACACAAATTGGCTTGGACAAGAAGAAGTTTTCGGTAGAACAAAGTCTGGTGAGTAAGGGTGGTTCTGCATCCGAACTGCTTCAAAACATACCAACTGTATCGGTAGATGCCACCGGGAATGTAAGTTTAAGAGGCTCTTCAAATATCAATATTTTAATAGATGGCAAGCCATCACTGATTGCAGGGGGAAATATCACCCAGGCGCTTCAGTCCTTGCCGGCCAGCTCCATCGAAAGTATTGAAGTGATCACCAACCCATCGGCAAAATACGACGCGGAAGGAGCATCCGGTATTATTAATATTGTGCTTAAGAAAAACAAAAAGCTGGGGTTGATTGGCGCCGTGGAAGCAACGGCCGGTACCAGAGCTAATTACAGTGGCAATGCAAGCCTGAGCTTCCAAAATAGTAAAGTAAATGTGTATGGAAATTATAGCTACCGGAACATTACCACGAGGAGTAGCGGCCATCAAAACATAGCCTATCTGAGACCGGCAGATTCGGTCGCTT
>NZ_DATMRL010000018.1:0-11788 GCF_035566355.1 Pedobacter sp. | reverse complement strand
ACCTTCCTGACGGATATAACCATTACTGCTGTCAATCTCCCTGGCACCGAATTTCATGACTTTATTTTTATAGGTCTCGAAATTTCCTTGTACTTTGTAATGAAAGTTATGGTCTCTGTTTTCATAACCCAGAGAGAATTCCAAACCTGTATTCTTCATTTCACCCATATTCACTGTTGGTCCGGCAATCCCAATAAAGTCAGGGACCTGCAATGCTCTGAGGATGTTTTTGGTGTATTTGGAATACCAGTCTACGGAACCCGAGATCTTCGAATTGAACAAACTGAAATCAACACCAAAATCGGTTACTGTAGTCGTTTCCCAGGTAATGTTTCTATTGATCAGGTCGGTCTGAGTAACACCTTGCTGAAGAGAACCTCCAATATTATATAAAACCGGATTTAACACTTCCTGATAAGGATAAGGCATTTGCTCTCCACTCAGACTACGGTTGACATTTTGGTTACCTACCTGGCCCCAGGACAATCTGGCTTTCAAGCTGTTCACCCATTTCACGGATTTCATAAAGTCTTCCTGTGAAATCCTCCATCCGGCTGAGGCCGAAGGAAAGAATCCCCATTTATTGCCATCCGGGAAACGTGAAGAACCGTCATAACGAAAATTTCCTTCCAGCAGGTACTTCTCCTTGTAGTTGTAGTTTACCCTTCCAAAAACAGATTGTAAAGCCCACTCATAAGCAAAGCCATCCGTAAGCTGACCACCTGGAGAATAAGCACCTAATTCTGTGATGTCATCTGAAGGCGCATTTCTTTTAAATCCTTGCAAACGGTCGTATCTGAACGTTTCCTGACTTACCCCCAGCAAAGCACTGAAATTATGGTTTTCCGCAAAGGTTTTGGTATAGTTTAAGGTTCCGAAAATGGTATATTGAACATCTTTTTCACTCCGTACAGTCAGGTTGTTTTCTCCCACTGTTCCATTCCATTGTGTATTATAGGCATATTGTCCTTTATCATCCGGAAGAAACATGTAGCCTGGTATACCAACCACGTGCACCTTGGTTTGCTTGTCGTTATATTTGACCGCACCTTTGACTTCTCCTTTTAGTCCGGGAAGAATATCTACATCCAGAAATGCAGAAGCCAGTGTGTAATAGTTATTGATATAACGGCCCCCATGCTCGGCTGTGGCTATAGGGTTCTTATTTCCACCTTCAAATATATAGGCCTTCGCAGAATACCGGCCACTTCCATCAGGTAAAGTAGGGGCATAAGTTGGGTGGGCAGCCAGTGCACTTAATATCTGATCTTCGGTAGAGTTTCCATCGAAATTATTGTTTAAAGCTGTTTCGTTCCTGTTGCCCTTGGAAAAGGCAATATTGGTTCCAAAGGTTACTTTCTTGTTCAGGCTGGTTTTAAAATTAAACTGAGCATCGTATCTTTTATAACCTGTGGCAATAAGGATACCATCCTGGTCCAGATAGCCTGCACCAAAATTGTAGGTAGTTCCTTCCTTTCCACCATTTACGCTTAGAAAATGCTGCTGCATAGGGGCTGTACGAAAGATGGCATCCATCCAGTCGTAGCTTGGGTATTGTGCAGGATTGCTTATAGCACCCTGGCGATAAGCATCAATCTGTGCCTGGCTATAGGTTTGGTTTGCATTGGTACCGGTGTAAGCAATAGCCTTATTGAGCAGTTCCATAAATTCTACAGAATTGGTGATCCTGTCATACATTGAAGTTGCCCGCTGGCTGCCGAAATTATAACTGTAATCAATATTCAATCGTCCTGCCTTACCGGATTTAGTGGTTACGAGAATTACCCCATTGGCTGCTCTTGATCCATAAATGGCTGCTGAAGCGGCATCTTTAAGTACAGAAACACTCTCAATTTGATTAGGATTTACATTATTCAGACTTCCTTCTACCCCGTCGATCAGGATCAGCGGATCGTTACCTGCACCACTGAAAGTACCCTGACCACGAATCTGTATGCCTGCATTTTCTGCGCCTGGTTGTCCCGAATTCTGTACCACCTGTACTCCCGGCATTCTGCCTTGCAGCAAAGAGGTGGTATTGGGCGCCTGTCTGGTGGTAAGTTCTGAACCTGTAACAGAAGCCACGGCACCGGTAAGATTCACTTTCTTTTGAGTACCATACCCTACTACAACGACTTCGGTAAGTGCCTTATTTTCTTCTTTCAGCACAACATTAACAATAGTTTTTCCATTCACAGGAACCTCTTGTGGTACATATCCAATAAAGCTGAACAGCAGTACGCCGGCTCCGTCTGGCAGCGATAATGCATAATTCCCGTTGGTATCTGTCATCGCTCCAATACTGCTGCCTTTCAGTTTTACACTTACTCCTGGCAAGGGGCCACCTTTTTCATCTGTAACCCTGCCTTTCAGTTCTACTTTCTGCACAGGATTCGGTTTCACCTGGATCTGAGGACTTTCCTTTATGATAACGGCTTTGTCTTTTATGGTAAAAGTGAAAGGCTGATTTTCGAAACAGTGCTTTAAAACTTCTTCCAGTGATTCATTATGTACAAAAAGATCAACATTTTTTGCTTTTTTAATGTCATCCAGATCGTAAAAAAAATCATACCCACTTTGTTTCCGGATTTCCTTGAACACCTGTTCAAGGTTGGCATTTTTTTTCGAAATGGTGATGCGCTGGGCTTTGCCGGCCTGTGCAAATTGCAAAAAGACTGTGGTCAATAAAATTATGGTGTATTTAACTCGCATAATGAGCTTATTTTTATCTGTCTCGTTGATTCTACGAAAAGCAGAATTCATGATCAACAGAAATTTGTGTACAAAGCCTGGTGGCTTACATACCGATTGTTTGTAAAAGTTCATACATTTGGTTAGTTGGGTTTAAACGAAAAATTAACTGTTGGAGGGTAAGCCCAATGATCTTAGCCGGGGGTGGTTCGAAGCACTTCCGGTTTTTTCCTGGCTTTTCTTCGTCTAGGGTGCTTTTATATGGATGCTCGTTTTCATGCTTATTTATTATTGGTTACTATAATTTTCTTATCGCTGATCTCAAAATGGACTTTACCTGTAGAAGCCATAATGTTCAGTACGGAAGAGATATTTTTTGACCGGGATACATAACCTCCAAAACGTAGATTTTCGAAGTTCCCCTGATAGATAACTTCTACATCATACCATCTTGACAATTGCCTC
Source organism: Pedobacter sp. (assembly GCF_035566355.1). Taxonomy (GTDB): domain Bacteria; phylum Bacteroidota; class Bacteroidia; order Sphingobacteriales; family Sphingobacteriaceae; genus Pedobacter. Next base: position 8,632 of record NZ_DATMRL010000018.1, on the reverse strand, counting down.
ATAATGCTTTTCAGGTCATCGCCTTCAAAAACAAAGTCTCCATTTTTCCAGGCCATTACAGACTCCAGATCAGCTGGCCCAACTTTGATCTGGTTTGACCTGAGCTGGCTTTGCTGTCCGGGCTTCAAGATTTCCTGTGCACTTACCTTTGAATCACCGGGGATGGCTTTTACTTTCACAGAGCCTTCCAGCAGGGTTGTTTTAACAACGGCCTCGTCGGTATAACTGCTGATGTTAAAATGTGTACCCAGAACTTCTACTTCCTGCAGTGCTGTTTTAACTAAAAAAGGTTTGGTCTTGTCTTTTGCGACTTCGAAATACCCTTCTCCCTTCAACTCAACCTGTCTAAAATGACCGGCAAAATTCAGTGGATATTTCAAAGCAGAGCCTGAATTTAACCAAACCCTGGTACCATCAGGCAAATTGATCTGATATTTTCCGCCTCTTGGAGTCTCGATAACGTTATACTGGCTACCTGAAGCAGAACTGGCAGAGTTTCCCGCAGTATAGATAAGTTGACCATCTGCTTTTTTCTGAATCACCAGGCCGGCCTCTTTAACCAATTCTCCATTGGCTGCATCTGTAAGTGATATTTTTTTTCCATTAGCTAAAGTCAGGAACGCTTTATTACCACCTGGTGCAATATCACTGACCTTCACGACTTGCCGGGTCGGGCTAATCTTTTGATGTGGACGATAAAGAAAAAGATAAACGGAGAGCGCAATCAGGACTACTGCAGCACTGGTTACTTTTAACCATAAAAAGGTTCCGTTATTTTTGTTTTTATGTAAGGAGAGTGCGCTCCAAACCTCTTTTTTAGTCTGCTCAACCAAATTCTTGTTTGGATGGTTACTCAAGCTATGATGCGCATTGATGTTGTTCAGTTCCTGATACCAGCTTTCAACAAGTGCTTTCTCTTCTTCCGAACATTCCCCATCCATATATTTTTTCAACAATAGCTTAGGATCCTGTTGCATAGGTTTAATATTTGGTTTGACCTCTATAAAGAGGGTTTAGCTATAAGACAGTGAGGTGGGGGTACAGGGGGTACAAGAAATTAAAAAAAATTATATTGACCTAAGAATGCTCATCATTTGAGCAAAGTCAGAAAAAACAAGATGAACCCAAGTCTGGGTTTAAGAATCTTCAAAGCTCTTTTCACTTGAGTTTTTACGGTGAGCTCAGAAATCTGTAATCTGGATGCAATTTCCTTATGGGAGAGATATTCCCCCCGGCTCAGCTTAAATATTTGCTGCATTTTCAATGGCAAAGCATCAATTTCAGCCTCTATGATACGCTTGAGTTCACGTTCCCTTACATAATAATCGGTGTGCTCATTTTCCTGTCCTATGAACATACCAAGGGATTCCAGGTACTTACACTCTACTTTTTTATGAGAAATACGGTTTAAAATTCTGTTTCTTATGGAAGCATATAAATAAGAGGACAAACTTCCCTTCAGGATCAAATCATGTCGTTTAGTCCATAAAACTTCAAAAAGTTCCTGGACTACATCTTTGGCCTCGTCTTCATTTTGCAACATTTTTATGGCATGCGCAAAGAGTAAACCATAATAACGATCAAATATCAAGGTATACGCGGCCTCATTACCTTCTTTCAGGAGTACAACTAATTCTTCATCATTAAGGCTTTGAAGTCCTGGCATAGGTCTCAAAATTTCAGATGGTTACTGATCATTCAGGATTAAAACTAATGATATTTTAGTTTAAAAATGAAATAATTTAGCGCAAACGATTTAGGAAACTATAACATCTTTTACTGTTTTACAGTAAATTCAATTATTTAGTGAGAACTTCACAGCTATTATTAACTTTGGCTCAAGGTTTGATAACAACAATTGGTTTATATCGTACTAACAAAATATACTATTTCTCTTAATGGAGAGCACTGAAAATTCCCCCGCGTTGAATGAAGAGGTTAAAACGCCAGGCAAATTTGCCAGGATGTTTCTGACCGTATATGAAGTAAACAGGTTTATCATGCGTTTTTTCAAGGAAGGTTTTCTGCCTCCTTATGAAGGGAAAGAACTGCTGAGACAATGCTATGAGATTGGATACCGCTCCGCATTACTGATCTCTACCACCGGTTTTATCACAGGTGTGGTGTTTACCAAGCAATCCAGGCCTTCTCTATCCGAATTTGGTGCAACTTCCTGGCTCCCTTCGCTGGTTGGAATTGCTTTACTCAGGACACTGGCTCCCCTACTGACCGGTCTGATCGCCGCGGGTAAAGTGGGCTCTAGTATTGGTGCAGAACTGGGCTCCATGCGCGTTACAGAACAGATTGATGCGATGGAGGTTTCAGCGACCAATCCTTTTAAGTTCCTGGTTTCCACACGTGTACTTGCAGCAACGATTACCATTCCTATCCTCACTTTTTATACAGCGCTTGTTGGTATGCTGGGCGCTCTGCTCAATGTTTCGATGAGTGAAGGTACCAGTGCCAAAGCCTTTTTTCAAGCTTCTTTAGAGCAGATTACATTTCTGGATATTACCGCTTCAACCATAAAAGCCATACTTTTTGGCTTTACGATTGGCATGGTTGGCTGTTACCAGGGTTATAATTCTTCAAAAGGAACCGAAGGCGTGGGTAAAGCTGCAAATTCTGCCGTTGTAATTGCAATGTTCCTCATTTTTATAGAAGAAGTGGTATCGGTACAGTTTTTCAGTTTATTTAGAACCTGATCATTTTATGGAGCAGAAACCCTCTACAAACTTCGAGCAGGAAAAAGTAATTGAGATCAGGGGATTGAATAAATCTTTTGGTAATTTCCACGTACTTAAAGGTGTGGACCTCGATTTATATAGAAGAGAAAATTTAGTGGTACTTGGTAAATCTGGTACAGGTAAATCCGTTTTGATTAAGATCATCATCGGATTACTCACCCCGGACGCGGGCCGGGTAAGTGTATTGAACAATATAGTAGATGAGATTTCTTATAAAGAACTTTTAGCATTACGTTTAAAAGTGGGTTTTTCTTTTCAAAACAGTGCGCTTTACGACAGTATGACAGTACGGCAAAACCTGGAGTTTCCATTGGTAAGGAACAGAAAAAATCTGGGCAAGGCAGAGATTAACAAATCTGTGGAAAGTGTTTTAGATGCAGTAGGCTTATTGCAGACCATTAACCAAATGCCTTCAGAACTTTCAGGCGGACAGAGAAAAAGAATTGGTATTGCCAGAACACTGATCCTGCAACCAGAGATCATGCTCTATGATGAACCGACTGCGGGACTTGACCCTATTACTTGCATCGAGATCAATAAACTGATCAATGAAGTTCAGGAACGGTACCACACCAGCTCTATTGTGATTACCCATGACCTGACCTGCGCAAAAACTGTAGGCAACAGGGTGGCTATGCTACTGGATGGTAAATTTGAACGTCAGGGAACTTTTGAGGAAGTGTTTAATACAAACGATGAAAGGGTAAAACCTTTTTATGAATATAATTTTATACAATAAAACATATGCAATTAACGGACAATCGGCGACAAATAACAGTTGGGCTTTTCCTGATCATCGGATTACTGATCTTTATTGTCGGAGTTTTTACACTGGGCAGTCAAAAAAAGGCTTTTATCAAGAGCATTACCTTAAATGTGGTTTTTGATGATATCCAGGGACTTAAAACAGGAAACAATGTATGGTTCTCAGGAGTAAAAATTGGTACTATTAAAAAGATTCAATTTTATGGTACTTCTCAGGTACAGGTGTTTGTAAATATTGAAGAAGAAGCGCATAAATATATCCATAAAGACGCGGCTGCGAGTATTAGTTCAGATGGATTAATTGGAAATAAGATCATTGTGATTACCGGTGGCAGTCCTAAATTCCCATTTGTTGAAGATGGAGACAAGTTAAGGGTAAATACAACCCTTTCTACAGATGATATTATGAAAACCTTCCAGGTTAATAATAAGAACCTGGTAGAGATCACTTCCAATTTTAAAGAATTATCCAAAGGACTGGTGGAAGGAAAAGGGACTGCAGGTGCTTTATTAACTGACCAGCAGATCGCCGCCAATTTTAAAGCTATCGTAGAGAACCTGAAAACAACTACTGAATCTGCACACCGGATGTCGGCACAACTGGATCAGTTTTCTAAAAAAATGAACACAAAAGGTGGTCTGGCGGATAAATTACTGACCGATACAGCGGTATTTGCTAAAATACAGGCTTCTGTAAATGAGTTACAAAAGACAGCAAAATCTGCAGCAGTGATGACAGAAAACCTCAATACAGCATCTGGTAAATTGAACCAGAAAGACAATGCTGTAGGTTTATTGCTGAACGATCCTAAAACAGCTGACCAGGTAAAATCAATTATGCTGAACCTGGAAACCAGCAGTAAAAAACTGGATGAAGATCTGGAAGCTTTGCAAAGTAATTTCTTGTTTAGAGGTTTCTTTAAGAAGAGAGCTAAAGAGGCCGCTAAGCAGAGCAATTAAAAATTCGTCTGAATATGGCATCATCCGATTTGATCAGTAAAGACATTGATCAGTTTTACGCTAAAACTTCTGAAGAGAACCGGTTAAGTCTTGGTTTAGGCCCGCTGGAGTACGAGAGAAACACAGAGTTGATTGGACGTTATTTGAGTACATCCGGAAAGGATACTATTATAGATGTCGGCGGTGGTCCTGGAATTTATGCGGAATGGCTTGCCCAGTTGGGCCATATGGTATATTTGATAGATCCGGTAGCCAAGCACATTAAACAAGCCAAGCTCAGGGCGTCCAAATTAAAAAAACCTTTTCAGTGTCTGCTTGGGGAATCCAGAAACCTGGATATTCCTTCAGGTACTGCTGATGTAGTGATCTTACATGGTCCTTTATACCATTTACAGTCTAAACAGGACCGGATTATTTCTGTAAAAGAGGCTTTAAGGGTCTTAAAACCTGGCGGTACCGTACTTGGTTTCGCCATTAATTATACCGCATCTACGATTGCTGGCTTACTTAATGGCATGATCCATGAGACCAGTTTTTATGAAATGTGCAAAAAGGAATTACAAACAGGCATTCACAATCCGCCCCAGAACTGGCCAGGTTTATTGCCTGAGGCTTATTTTCATAAACCGGAAGAACTGAAGAATGAATTTGAAACGGGTGGCTTCACAGCACTTGACATGATGGCGGTGGAAGGAATGATCTGGCTGGACAGTAAGTATTTTGAAACGCGGTCCACACCTGCTAAAAAGGAGGCTATAATGGCTTTATTGAAGATGACCGAACGTGACCCCTCCATCCTATCCATGAGTCCGCATATGATGATAGCAGGAAGAAAAAATTAAACATAAAAAAAGCAGGTTGTCCAATTGGACAACCTACTTTTTTTATGTTTATGATCTGATTACTTTTTCTTGCCTGGAGCTTTTACTGCAGCTTTAGGTGCGTCTTTTCTGATATCCAGTTCGTTGATGATGTTTTTAGCACCACCCAACACGTCGATACACCATAACACGTAACGTACATCTACACAAATGGTGCGTTTGAACTTTTTGTCGAAAGCGATGTCCCCACTCATGGCTTCCCAGTTTCCGTCAAAAGCAAGACCGATCAACTCTCCGTTACCATTGATCACAGGAGATCCGGAGTTACCACCGGTAATGTCATTATTGGTAATGAAACCAACCGTTAATGTTCCGTCGTTTCCATACTGTCCAAAATTCTTCTTATTGTAGTTTTCAATTAAAGAAGCCGGCAGATCAAACTCACTGTCACCAGGGATGTATTTCTGCATAATACCTTCTATTGTTGTAGTCGTATTATAGGTCATTCCATCTTTAGGTGAATAATTCTGCACGTTGCCATAAGACAAACGCATCGTAGAATTGGCATCAGGGTACATCAGTTTATCCTTATTCTTTTCCAGGATGGCTTTTAAATATAAATGGTCCAGTTCTGCTTTTTTACTTTCAAAATCAGACACAACAGAACCAAAATTATTCTTCACATAGTCTGCCGGAATCAGGTTCACTGCATAAGCATAAGCCGGATCATTCTTCACCGCATCAGCAGAAGGATTGGAAGCAATAAATGCGGCCAGTTTCTCAGGCTTGATGAAGTTACTGTTCTCCCACAGATAATTTGCAAACTTCTCAAAAGTAGTTTCCGGATTTCCTGTCCAGTATTTCTCTGCGATCGCTGCGTAGAATTTAGGCTGTGATTTTACAGGTACATCGGCATAGAAAGAAGCCAGGATTTTAGCCAGGATCTTTTTATCTGCAGTCTCGTTATAGGTAGAGCTATATTTCTCCACTGCTTTCCCCAATCGACCCTGTAGCTGCTGTACATAAGCTGCATCATCTTTCTTTTGCTGCATCGCAATCAGTGCATTGCCCAAACTAATGGTGTTGGGTACGAAAGCGGAGGCCAGGAAGCCTTCGTTGATATAAGTTCTCTGCACAGCAATCGGTTCCAGCATTTTATAGATCTGGTCGTACTGTTCCATTAAACCTGCAAATTCGGTTTTCTGAGCCGCCCATTCTGTAAAAGTTTTTTCTTCTCTTCTTTTGGAATCAGAAACCTTTAATCTTTTCAGTTGTTCCGTTTGTCCGATATAGTATTTCCAGTAGTTAGCAATATTGGCATATTCAGAAGATAATTTTAAACGGGTATCCACGCTTTTGTTCATTTCTTCTTTCCAGGCCTTAAGACGGATATCGCGAAGCTTAACAATGGTTGGATTTACCTTTTCTGTTGCCAGATCTACCCCATAAGAAGTCAGGTACCTGTCGGTACGGCCCGGGTAACCGTACACAATAGAGAAATCTCCATTCTGAACACCCTTGATAGAAACTGGTAAGAATTTTTTTGGCGTATAAGGGGTATTGGCTACATCATATTTAGCCGGAACATTTCCTTTACCTGCATAGACACGGAATACGGAAAAGTCCCCGGTTTGACGCGGCCATTCCCAGTTGTCTGTATCACCACCAAATTTACCAATGCTTTGCGGCGGGGCACCCACCAAACGAACATCATCAAAGCGTTCGTAAACAAAAAGAATGAACTGGTTGGATTTGTAAAAATCTTTAACGTTGGCTTCAATCGTTGGTCCTGTTACCGCCGCTTTTGCAATCGCCGTAAAGGCATCATTCATTTTTGCAGCTTTCTCAGCACCGTTCAACCCTTTTGTTGCTTCGTTAACTTTAGCGGTCACATCTTCCATCCTTCTCAGGAAACGAACAAAAAGACCATTGATCGGTTTTTCTTCGCCATAATTTTTGGCATAGAAACCGTTATCCAGGATGTTGTTTTCTGGTGTAGAGTTTGAAGCAACAGCGTCATAACCGCAATGATGATTCGTAAAGATTAGACCTTTATCTGATACAATCTCTCCGGTACAAAAGCCACCGAAATGTACGATAGCATCTTTAAGAGATGATCCGTTGGCATTGTACAAATCTTGTGCAGTGAGTTTAAAACCCTGTTTTTTCATTTGCTCATAGTTCTTCCCTATAAGCATCGGGATCCACATCCCTTCATCTGCTTTCACTGAACCGGCAAAAGAGAATAACATTGCCAGCAGCAACAGATAGGCTGTTCTTTTCATAATAAGTCTATTTGTTAGTTAAGCAGCGAAGTTAACAAAAAAATCCCTGTGCATCACTGTACAGGGATTTCACTATTTTGTGCTGAAGATCTATTTCAACACCTTTTGACTTGGTCCGGATACACTTTTACGGTAAGCCCAGTAGAAGACAATCGGAAAGATGAATAAATTAAATACAGTGTCGGAAATCAGACCACCGATCACCACGGTTGCCAATGGCTTAGAGGTTTCAGAGCCTATACCTGCGGACATGGCCGCTGGAAGCAATCCTATCGCGGCCATCATGGCGGTCATGATCACCGGACGAATCCGGCTCTCCACGCCCAATCTTAGTGCATCGGTAAATGTCCATTCCGGATGGTGACGCATTTCCTGGATATTGGTTTTGAATTTTGTAATGAGGATCACGCCATTCTGCACACAAATTCCAAACAGGGCAATAAAACCAATTCCTGAAGAAATACTAAAGTTAATACCAGTGATCATCAGAGCAAAGATCCCTCCGATAATGGCGAAAGGGACATTATTGAGCACCAATAAGGAATCTTTAATGGTCCCAAATAAAATGAACAGAATAAAGAAGATGATCAGGATGCTGATCGGCACTACTTGTGTAAGCCTTTCTGTTGCCCGCTGTTGATTTTCAAAATCACCTGCCCATTCCATAGAATAGCCTTTAGGTAATTTGATGGCTGCGTTTACTTTTTCCTGCGCTTCTTTAATTGTACTGCCCATATCTCTTCCCCTAACGGAGAACTTAATGGCTCCATATCTTTTATGTTTGTCACGATAGATCATACTTGGCCCAATCTTTCGTCGAATATCTGCGATCTCACGTAAAGGCACTTTGTTCCCGGATAGCGTGGGTACTCTTAAATCGCCAATTGCCGCAGCATCATTCCGGAAGCTCTCCGGATAACGGATCCTAAGGTCAAATTTCCGCTCCCCTTCGTAGATCTGGGTTGCAGCCTTGCCTCCAATAGCCGTTTCAATCACTGCATTGGCATCTGCAGTGGTCACACCATACAAAGCCATTCTTTCCTGGTTCAGGTTG
>NZ_DATMRL010000017.1:0-2905 GCF_035566355.1 Pedobacter sp. | reverse complement strand
TGTGTATTAAGTGCTTGCTCTAAAGATTATTTAGATATCAACAAAAATCCCAATAAACCGTCCAATGTAACGCCGGGACTGGTGTTGACCAATGCCTTGAATTCAACGGCGACCAGTACGACAGGTTCTACCGAGTTCTATGCCTTTTCTGCGGCATGGATCGGATATTGGAATTTTAGCGGGGCTGTGGCAGCCTTTGCAGAAGAACGGAGTTATCAGTTTACCAGCAATTATGGACCTCTGGTAAATATGTGGAATAACCTGTACCACAATCTGGAAGACTATGATTATGTGGGGAGGAAGGGACTGGAGTTAAAGAACCCATTTTATGTGGCAGTTTCTAAAACGATGAAGGCTTATGATTTTCAGAACCTGGTGGATATTTATAACAACGTGCCTTACAGTGAGGCCCTGAAATCGACTGCTGTGATCAGACCAGCTTACGATAAAGCCCAGGATATTTACGAAGACCTGGCCAAACAACTGGATACGGCGGCCAGTCTATTTAAAGCGAATATTGGAAAGGTCAGCACAAATGACGGGAACTTTGACATCATGTATAAAGGAGATGCCATGAAATGGGGACGCTTTGCAAATACTTTGAAACTGAGGTTATTGTTGCGCCAGTCAGAAATGCCTGGAAGGGCTGGCTATATCAACAGCGAAATTGCAAAGATCAATGCGAATGGCATGGGGTATATCGGTATGGAAAAAGATGGGGGCGCTTTTGTGAATCCAGGTTATACCAATTCTGACGGAAAACAAAATCCGTTTTGGAAGAACTTTGGCTATTCTCCTGCGAATGCACCTGTAGACAATCACCGCTATTATATTGCCAGTGAGTATGCCATCAACTTTTATCAGAACAATCATGATCCCAGACTAGGCAAGTTGTATACTACACTCAATGACGGAAAAGGAACAACTTATTCCGGCAGTCGTTTTGGACCTACCGCAACTTCTCCCGCTGATGATCCGATCAACAGGTCTTCTATAGGAAGAGGTTTGTTAAAAGGTGCTGATATGCCGCAGCCTTTATTCACCAATTTTGAAAGTTTATTTCTTCAGGCAGAGGCTGCTCAAAGGGGTTATATTGCAGGCAGTGCACGTGGATTCTATGAACAGGCGGTAACGCAGAACTTTAGTTACCTGGGCGCAGATGGTGTAACCGCTTATCTGGCACAAAGTGACATCAGCAATTGGGATTTGGCCACAGACAAACTCAAACTGATCATTACACAGAAATGGGCAGCAATGAACGGGATCAATGATATGGAATCCTGGGCAGATTTCAGAAGGCTGAACATCCCTGCAGATATTCCCGTTTCTGATAATCCCGCGGCTACAACCCGTAAAATTCCGGTGCGAATGCTGTATCCGCAAAGCGAATACAATTACAATCCCGACAATGTATTGGCGCAAGGTCAGATCAGTCAGTTCACTTCCAGGATTTTTTGGGATGTTAATTAAATAAGATTAATAAAGCGTTTAAATGTTTTTTAACAGATGACAAAATTTATTCCAATGAAAAGAATATCCACTTATATCGCTGCAATTGTTCTGGCAGGAAGTTTATCTTCTTGTTTAAAAGACAATTCCCAGCCTGATTTTACACAAAACAAACCAGTTATTGAACTTCCTGTGGGCTCTTCTGCAGGAAATGGTGCCGGTAATTCTATTGCTGCGTCCTTTACTATTTCAGAAATACCTTCTGATTACTTTATCTATGTTAATTATGCGGCACCAGAGGCAAATACAGCTGATGTAGTGGTGACATTGACGGTGGACGCGGCTGCCCTGACAAAATTCAATAGCGTGAACGGGAAAAATTATACGATGATACCTTCTAACGGTTACAGTTTGGCGTCTAATAAAATTACCATTCCAGCAGGGCAGAGAAAAGTGAAGTTTCCAATAAAGATCAATACCCTAAATCTGGACCCTACCAAAACCTACGCCCTGCCAATTACAATTACTGATGGTGGAGGTTATACCATAAGCGGTAACTTTGGTACACTGATCTCTGTCATTACCCTTAAACAATCATGATAAAAAACACACTGTTTGTTGCTGGTCTGCTTTTAAGTGCCAGCCTTTACGCACAACAAAAAGAGGTAAAACTGACCAGTTATGTGAATCCATTTATTGGTACCGGAGCAGTGGATAAGAACAGCCTTTCGGGCAGTAATTTTCCCGGGGCTACAACACCCTTTGGTTTTGTTCAGCTGAGTCCGGATACACAGGATAACCCGGATAATCCAGCTTCAGGCTATGACTACAATGATAAAACCATTGTAGGTTTTAGTCATACCCACTTGAGTGGGACAGGTGTAGCTGATTTATTTGATATCTTGATGATGCCGACCACCGGAGAGATCCGTTCTGCAGCAGGAGATGAAAAAATACAGGGGAGCGGTTTCCGCTCCCGTTTTTCACACCAGAAGGAATCGGCCAGACCAGGTTATTACCAGGTTAAACTGCAGGATTACGGTATAAATGCAGAGTTGACCTCTACGGAACATGTAGGGATGCACCGTTATACTTTTCCAAAAACAGAGCAGGCCCATGTGATCCTGGATCTGGACCATTCCATGGACAAGAAACGTCCTTACTGGTCCTGCAAAATAATTGGAGCAGAGATCAGAGTTGTAGACAATAAAACTATAGAGGGATACCGGATCCTGACTGGCTGGGCAAAATTAAGGAAGGTTTATTTCCATGCGGAATTCTCCCAGCCTATGGTAAACTCAGTCTTGTTTAATGGCAGGAAGGGATATGAACATGCTGCAGTGCAGAATGGAAGCAGTATCAAAGCGGCCTTAAACTTTGATGCCAGAGTTAAAAACGAACTTTTGGTTAAGGTTGCCCTATCCCCCGTAAGTATAGAGAACGCACGGGAAAATAT
>NZ_DATMRL010000016.1:0-2310 GCF_035566355.1 Pedobacter sp. | reverse complement strand
CGTCGCACTTCCCAGTACATACCAAAAATGCAAATACTGCGTACAGACTAATGTGGTAAGAAAGTCAAAGATTGAGGCCGAAAGTGAGGCGACCTGTGCCTTTAGAAAAGTCGCCATATCAGGTAATACTTAATTTAATAATAATTTGCAACAGTATGTTGGCATAGACGCCGGCAAGAATATCATCAAACATCACACCCCAACCTCCAGGCCACTTTTCCAGACGTCTTATAAACAGGGGTTTTACGATATCGAAAAAACGAAATAAAACCAGTCCAATAAGAACATTTAAAGGAGTTACCGGAACCCAAAGCAGTGTAATACACATTCCGGCAACTTCATCGATCACCACCCGTTGGTGGTCTTTTCCCCAAATAGCTTCTACGATATTTGCAGACCAGATCCCAAGTGCTGTAATCGCAAGTGTAATCAGTAAAGCAGGTACATATTGTGCTCCATTCATCTGCGCGTAATACCAGACGATACAGGTTGCAGCTGCTGCTGCTGTTCCCGCACCTTTGCCGATATACCCTATTCCAAGGCTGGTAGATGTAATTTTATGAAACAACATTTTTCTCTTTACTTTTAATATTAATACCTCAATGTTCAATCCGTCAATTGAGGTTTTTCTCTAAAATTCTGTACTTCCGGTACAATTCACCTCCGATTTGTTCTATGGGTTTATTGATCAGATCATTGTGGTCCAATGTCCATGAAGCCTCGGCGTAAGTCATTTTTTTCTTTTGGAATGCCTGGATGATCAAGCCATACAAACAAGCCTCAATCCCCATTTTCCGGTAACCATCTACTACACCAAGAAGAAGAATACGAATACCTTGAATTTTGCTTTTTTGTGTAAGCAGCTTATATAATCCAGTAGGGAAAAGCCGGCCTCTTTTGATCTTGATCAGCACCTGATTAATATCGGGTACAGCCAAAGCAAAACCAACGATCTTTCCGTCCTGTTCTGCCAGCAGACAGAAATCAGGATCCATGATCATCTTTAAATCTTTTGCGGTGTAATCAAACTCCTCATTTGTCATAGGAACAAAACCAAGATTTTTATCCCATGCTTTATTGTAAACTTCACGGATAGCTGCAGCTTCCTGCTTGAAGTTCTTAACATTGATTTTTCGAATAACAATATTACTTCTTGTCAAACGCTCCTGTAATGCAGTCACCAATTTGGAGGATCTGTCGTTATAATTACCCGCAGTGAACCGATACGCCCTCAGGTCGACTTTTTTATGAAAACCTGCTTTTTCCAGCAAAGAAAGGTAATAAGGTGCATTGTATGGCATCATAGCCACCGGAGGGCCATCAAAACCTTCAATCAACAAAGCACATATATCATTGGTAGAAAAATTAACCGGGCCTACCATGGTATCCAGTTTCCTTTCTTTCAGCCAGTTGGCTGCAGTATTCAGAAGGAGGTCTGCAGTTTCCTGATCATTAATACAATCAAAAAAACCAAAGAAACCATCATTTACCCCATTAACAGTATTGTGGTTATTATTTTGTATAGCTGCTATTCTGCCTACAATACGCTCTCCGTCATAGGCCAAAAAAGTCTGTAAAGAAGAATGCTTATGAAAGGGATGCTTACCCGGGGTAAGCATATCTTGTTGCGCTATGAATAATTCAGGAACATAATTCGTATCCGCTTTATACAGTTCATGTGGAAAATCAATAAATTTTCCCAGTTGTTTCTTGTTACTAACAGCAACTATATGTTTCATAAACTAACCTTAACTGGAGTAAGTTCAACAGCCTTAAATGCTTCATAAAGTTTCTCTACAGCTTCTTCAATTTGCGCAAAAGAATGCGTTGCCATTAAAGAGAATCTGATTAAAGAAGAATCAGAAGGTACAGCCGGAGATACAACAGGATTAACAAAAATACCGTTGTTATGAAGAATATTTGTAATCAGGAAAGTTTTATCATTATCCCTGATATATACCGGAATGATCGGGCTATCCGTATGGCCAATGTCAAAACCAGCTTCTAAAAGCAATTTTTTAGCGTAATTGGTATTGTCCCATAGTTTATCAATTCTTTCAGGCTCAGACTCGATAATATCTAAGGCCGCAATAACACTTGCAACGGCACTCGGTGGCATACTTGCGCTAAACATCAGCGCACGTGCACGATGCTTAATAAACTCGATAGTTTCTTCATTAGCCGCAATAAATCCTCCGAGAGAAGCCAGTGATTTACTAAAAGTACCCATGATCAGATCTACCTTATCCGTAAGTCCAAAATGCGAAGCAGTTCCTGATCCGTTAAAACCAATAACCCCTAAACTATGGG
>NZ_DATMRL010000015.1:0-2332 GCF_035566355.1 Pedobacter sp. | reverse complement strand
AGCTGCGCGAACTGGAACGCGATGGAATTATTTTACGCACTGCTTATGCTGAATCGCCACCAAGAGTAGAGTATAAATTGACTGAACTTGGGTTAACCTTGGTTCCCATTATTGATTTGATAAACAAATGGGGAAATACCTATTGTGTGAATAGTAAATGAATTACGTAAATCAAAAAAAAGCCCCACATTTCTGTGGGGCTTTCGTGATCCCGCTGGGATTCGAACCCAGGACCACTACATTAAAAGTGTAATGCTCTACCAGCTGAGCTACGGAATCTTTCTCCTTTTGAAGAGGTTGCAAAGATAGAAAAATTTAGCTGCCATGTTAAATTTATTTTAAAAAATATTGCTCTATTGTGCTTTAAACCTATTAATTGTTTAATATCTAGAGTTTTGTGTTGCTATTTTTTATTTTAACATGACAGCCTTTATTAATTAAAACCTGGGTTTTGGGTAAGATTGCCTTTACTTAAATCAATTTCTGTCTGCGGAATAGGAAAGATAAGCCTGTATGCTGGTACGTCGATGCCGGGATTTCCGGTTTCGGTAAGGTAGGCTTTCAGGATAGAAATTGTAGTAGCCTGATCCATTCGCACCAAGTCATACCATCCCTGGTTTTCAAATCCAAACTCCAGTTTCCGCTCTTTAAAGATCAAAGCCCTTGCATTTTCCTTAGACGCTAAGGAACTGAGGTTATAAGGACTTGCATTTGCCCTTATTCTGACTTCATTGAGTGGTTGCAATACGGTATTATCAGGTGTCGCCCGGATTTCGTTGGAAACTTCAGCATACATTAATAGAACATCGGCAAAGCGGAGTACAGGAAAGTCATTGCCTGCATCTCGTTGCGGTGCTGTTGGATCCAGAAATTTTGTGCATAAGCCATTGGCCGAATTGAAGGTGCTGGCTTTTCTGACGTCTGCAGGTTCAAATAAAGCCTGATATGGAATTGAAGCTTTAACATTACGGGCATCTCCGTTATTGCTGTATTCGTAAGAAAAGGAATTCCCTTCTCCATTTGCACTTGCTTTATAGCGAACGGCAAATACAATTTCCTTGCTCATTTCTGAAGCTGTGCTAAATATCGCGGCATAATTTGGATTGAGCTGGTAGGTGTTGCCTTTATAATTGGCACCGATTAATGGTTCTAATTGCGCTTTAGCCAGGTCATATTCTTTTAGGGTCAGATAAACCTTTGCCAGTAGAGCCTGCGAGGCACCTTTAGTTACTCTGGCCACTTGTGCGGTTGGCCAGCTGGCTGGGCAGTTATCTACAGAGGTTAGTAAATCTGTTTTGATTTGGTTGTAGACCTCTGTCTTGCTGATGCGTTTAAATTTCTCAAAATCATCAAAATTAATTGAAGCTGTTAGGAGGGGAACATCGCCATATAGCCTCACCAGATTTAGATACATAAGCGAACGTATAAATTTGACCTCTCCTTCAAAGTATTTTTTCTTTACCGGATCGCTCACTCTGTCCAGGTATTTGAGTACGAGGTTGCAACGGGCAATGGTATTAAAGGAACGTTGCCAGAAATCCAGGAGGAAAAAGTTGGATGAACCGTCTCTGAAGAATTTGATCGCTCCCCAATCTCCTTCAAGGGATACACCAGAGGTATTGTCTGCCTTGATTTCTGTGAGCTTAAATTCTATGTCGTATACCTTTTGGAGCCCATCATAGCAGGCGATAACACCGGTTTCTACTTCGTCGGTATTGCGGTAATAATTTTGTTCTATCAGGTTGGATACTGGTTTCTCATCCAGAAACTTTTTGCAGCCGCTAAAACTTACTGTAAGTATTAAGGCGATGAAGATCTTCGTTTTCATAATTAAAAATTAGCATTTACACCAAATGTGATATTTCTGGTTACAGGAGCAGCACCGCGCTGATATCCATTCTTAAGGGGATCATCTGTATATTCATTTACGCCCTCTGGATTATAGCTTGAATAGCCTTTGGCGAATTTGTACCATAGATTCGCTGCAGATACATAGATCCTTAAGTTGGAGGCCTTGATGGCTTTCATCACTCTGTCTGAAAAAGTATAGCCTATATTGACGTTCCGGAGCACAATAAAAGAAGCATCTTCTATGGCATAGCGGCTTTCTGTTTTATACTTTGTTTTGGCCTGTAAAGCAGTGGGAAGGGAGAGGTAGGCGGAAGTTCCGGTGGCGGAGAACTGGGTTTCATAGTAGTTTGGATCGGCATTAAAAACACTTGCGCCGTGTGAACCCTGCAATACAAAACTCAGGTCTATGTTTTTGTACTTCAGGTTGTTGGTTAAGCCCCAGGTAAATTTGGGGGTCGGCTGTCCTAAAACCACACGGTCC
>NZ_DATMRL010000014.1:0-5405 GCF_035566355.1 Pedobacter sp. | reverse complement strand
CAGGGCAAACGAAAGAAACAAAGGAAGAAAAACTATGGAGTTACAGCTGGGAGATGACCAATATTCCTTCTTTCCAGACAGAGCCTTATGCGCCTTCACCTGAAAATTACCTGACAAGGGTTAAAATAGCACCCGAAAAATTCAGTTATTATGCTTTTTCAGGAAGTTACAATAACTGGAATGATTTGGGCAAATGGATCTATACCGATCTTATTTCAAAACGGCAGAATCTGGCACCTGAAACGATACAGATGGTAAAATCATTGGTGAACGGTATAAATGACCCTAGGGAAAAGGCTAAAAAGATATACGCTTACATGCAGGAAAAGACCCGCTATGTGAGTGTTCAGATAGGCATTGGCGGGTTTCAACCAATTTCAGCTGCTGAGGTAGACCGTATGGGTTATGGAGATTGCAAAGGTCTTGTAAACTATATGCAAAGCCTCTTAAAGGCCGCTGATATCTATTCCGAATATTGTATTGTTTATGCCGGGAATCAAAAAAGAAGCCTGGATCCGGACTTTGCAAGTATGGATCAGGCCAATCATATTATACTTTGTGTTCCTTTTGAAAGGGATACCACCTGGCTGGAATGCACCAGTCAAACCGTACCTTTTGGCTTTTTAGGAGACTTTACAGATGACAGAACTGTATTGGCCTGTACGGAACATGGAGGAAAGTTACTTCATACTCCGGTTTTATCTGCAACGGAGAATAAAACCATCCGGACGGCTTCACTGAACATAGACAATGAAGGCAATATAAAAGGTAGCATGTTAACCCGGTTTGAGGGGGCTGAGTATGACAATTGTGAAGGACTGATCAGTGATTCGCCGGAAGAGCAGGTTAAATCATTGAAGTCGAAATATGACCTGGACAATATTGAGTTTGACAAGGTAACATTCAATCAGTTAAAGACAAGCAAACCTGCCACGACGGAACATCTGGATCTGAGTATCAGAAGTTATGTTCCTCAAACACAAAGCCGCGCTTATTTGGTGTTAAATGCTTTTAATAAAGCGAAAAATATCAACGAAATCACCAACCGTACCAGGCCTGTAGTGGTTAACAGAGGTTTTACCGAACTGGACACTATACAGTATACACTGCCAGATAGCTTCAAAATAGAGTCAGAAATGGAGAACATCCAGATTAAGAATGATTTTGGTTCTTTTATTGTTAAAACAACTTTAAGTGGAAAGCTACTTACCTACAGCCGGTATTTCTTATTGAAAGAAGGCCATTATCCTGCTGAACGCTATAAGGATCTGGTTGATTTTATCAGCAGAGTACGGCGCTACGACCAGTCAAAAGCTGTCTTTAAGCTCAACTGAGAATGATGATTCCCAGACCTATACCTATGATCATAATTAGATACATAATGATCTCCGTAGTGGCAAACCTTTTGTATTTCGTCCAGAATGAATAGTCGTGTTTTGGTTCTGACATTCCTTTATAATACTTTAAATTATTTTACGGGTCCTGCCTTAACAAAAGCTTTCTGATATGCAGGTAAGGTAATGTTGTCGACAACAACACCTCTGGTGGTAGAGGCATGTACAAAATAGTCATCATTGAGATAGATACCTACATGGTCTACTTCGTTTCCACCAAAAGAAAAGAAAATGAGGTCTCCTTCTTTCAACTGACCAAGGTCTTTGTTCCTGACTATCTGCGCCTGGTCTCTTGATCTGCGCGGAAGTTGTATGCCATAAATTTCCTTTTCCAGCAGGAAAGCGAAGCCGGAACAATCTATCCCATTCTTGTCAAGTCCTCCTAAACGATACCGCACCCCTGTCCAATCCGTAATGAAGCGGTAAAGGGATCTATTTTTAAGATTGGACATCGCATTTGCTGCAGCGGCAGCATTTGCCGCATTGCTGTTCGTTACGATATGTCTTCTGGAGCCACAAGCTGTTAGAAACACCATTAAAATGACGAGCAATCCTAAATTCCTTTTCATTTACTGCTTAATTAGGCGTTGAATCTCATCCAGTTTAAGTAAGGCTTCAACGGGGGTTAATACATTCACATCCAGGTTATTGAGCATATCCCTTATTTTTACCAGAATAGGATCATCTACGGCAAACATATGCAGCTGGTAAGCCTGGTTTTGTACTTTTTTAATACTGTCTTTGATACTTTGGCCTTCAGTGCGGTCAATTTCAAGCTTTTTCAGGATTTCATTAGCTCTGGCAATCAGCTTAGGAGGCATTCCTGCCATTTTAGCTACATGAATACCAAAACTATGTTCACTTCCACCCGGCACCAGTTTCCTTAAAAAGATGACCTTGTTTCCTATTTCCTTTACAGACACATTAAAATTTTTGATGCGGGTCATGGTATTGGCCAGCTCATTCAGCTCGTGATAGTGGGTAGCAAATAAGGTTTTAGGTTTAGCACTTGGGTGAGTATGCAGGAATTCTGCAATCGCCCAGGCGATGGAGATCCCATCGTAAGTACTTGTTCCACGGCCTATTTCGTCCAGGAGAATGAGGCTGTTGTCTGAAATATTGTTCAGAATGCTGGCGGTCTCATTCATTTCCACCATAAATGTACTTTCGCCTGAAGATAAATTATCTGATGCACCAACACGTGTGAAGATTTTATCTACCAGTCCGATAGTTGCAGCTTTAGCAGGAACAAAACAGCCCATTTGAGCCATCAAAACAATTAGTCCGGTTTGCCTTAAAATAGCAGATTTACCCGACATATTGGGCCCGGTTATAATAATGATCTGTTGCGTATTGTTATCGAGCAAAACATCGTTAGTAATATATTCCTCACCTACTGCAAGGCGTTTTTCTATAACCGGGTGACGTCCCCCTTTGATATCCAGAACTTTCTTTGTGTTCAGTACAGGCTTAACATAATGGTTCTTCACCGCCAGTTGAGCAAAGCACAACATCACATCAAGCTGGGCAATCATGTAAGCATTGAGCTGTATAGGTTTAATACAGGTACTCACCTGGTACATCAATTCATTGTACAAACGGACTTCTATTTCCTGAATTTTCTCTTCTGCTCCCAGGATCTGTTCTTCGTATTCTTTAAGTTCAGGAGTGATATAGCGCTCTGCATTGACTAAGGTTTGTTTACGCAGCCACTCTGTTGGCACTTTATCCTTGTGTGTATGGGTAACTTCCAGATAATAGCCGAATACATTGTTAAAGGCTATTTTGAGTGAAGGAATGCCCGTTGCCGCGGCCTCTCTTTTCTGGATTTCGATCAGGTAATCTTTACCTCCATAAGAGATTTTCCTCAATCTATCTAATTCTTCATCTATGCCGTCTGCAATCACATTTCCTTTAATAAGCAATGCAGGTGGGTCTGGAAAAAGTTCTCTTTCGAGTTTTTCCCGGATGGACAGGCAGGGATTCAATTGCTCAGCAATGAGACCCAGGAACGGATTTCCAGATGCTTCTGTCAATTTCTTAACTTCTTCTATATGGTGTAAAGCACGTTTCAATTGACAAAGCTCCCTCGGTCCTACTTTCAACAATCCCACTTTAGAGATCAGTCGTTCCAGGTCTCCTATTTGTTTAATATGTGAAAGCAACTCAACGGAAAGGTCTTCACTTGCAACCAAATACTCCACCATACCTAAACGCTCCTGTATAGGTTTCAATTCCTTCAGTGGCATAATGATCCACTTGTGGAGCAATCTTGCCCCCATAGGTGTACTGGTCTCATCCAGCACATCAAATAAGGTTACCGCATTATCATTGGCAGAGCTGACCAATTCCAGATTTCTGACAGTGAAACGGTCCAGCCACATAAAGCGATCTTCTTCAAGCCTGGAGATAGAGGTGATATGTTTGAGATTGCGGTGTTCCGTTTCATTCAGATAATGGAGGATGACCCCTGCCGCTACGATACCAGTTTGCAATTTATCTACACCAAAGCCTTTTAGTGAAGCCACTTCAAAATGCTTGGTTAAGGTTTCATTTGCATAATCAGTGGTAAATGCCCAGTCGTCTAGGGTATATGTATAGAATTTATCACCAAATAACTCCAGAAAGTCCAGTCTTCTGTTTTTTTGAAAAACAACTTCTGTGGGTTTAAAGCCCTGCATCACTTTATCAATGTATTCTGCATTTCCTTGTGCCACCAGGAATTCTCCCGTAGAAATATCCAGTAGCGACACGCCAATCTGGTTTTTATCAAAATAGATGGCAGCGAGATAATTGTTAGATTTCTGACTTAAGATATTGTCGTTGTAAGCTACCCCTGGTGTAACCAGTTCTGTAACTCCACGTTTTACAATGGTTTTGGTTGTCTTCGGATCTTCCAGCTGGTCACATATGGCTACACGCTGTCCGGCCCTAACCAGCTTGGATAAATAGTTTTCCAGGGAATGATGCGGAAAACCAGCAAGTTCTATATGGCCTCCCGGCCCGTTTCCTCTCCTGGTGAGTACGATTCCTAATATCTGTGCAGTCTTTACTGCATCTTCTCCAAATGTCTCGTAAAAATCTCCTACTCTAAACAATAATAACGCGCCCGGGTACTTTGCTTTAATTGCATTGTACTGCTGCATTAATGGTGTTTCTTTAGTCTTATCTTTGGCCAAAATGATTCTATTTACAAAATCGTAAATATACTATCTTGAAATTTAGCCTTTACGTTTTGTTGAAAATTTAAATAATGTGAATATATCGCTTTTATCCCAGTTCCCTGATGTAGGAAAGAAATAAGGTCATCGCTTCTCTCTTTTGCGTGGTCAGCTCAAAATCAAGCTTATGCATCAGATAGTCGTCCAGATCAAAGGCTGGATTTTCAGGAAGTTCTTTGAGCAGTTCCTTTCTATGATCAAGTCCTGATTTCAGAGCAACATTGAATTCCTCAATAAATTCCTTTGGAATTTCCTTGTTGGCTACCCAGGCCGCGTACATAAAGGGCAGTCTGGTAAAATTCATCCATTCCTCTCCCATGTCATAGGCATAAGCGTAATCACCCTTTTTTCCAAAGGTCCGGTCACCGATCAGAACAATGGCATCTGTTTTTACAGTTGGATCTGTAGTGAACTCAACATCCAGTTTCCAGTAGAATTTCAATAGTACCCTTGCCAGGTTATTGGATGTTCTGGAATGACTGTCCAACTTCAGGCTTTTGATTTCTTTGGCTGGAACATCACTAAAAATAAATACAGAGTTCACGGCTCCAATGGAACCGATGCAATAATCTGCCACAATATTTGCATTGGGTACATGGGGGAAGGCAGCTATGGGTATCAGGCCAATATCCACCTGCCCATCTATTAATTTAGCGGCACAGTCTGAAGGAATATCTAAACTAAGGTCTATCTTGTTTTTAACGTCTGAATGTTCGATTCCGTAAATGAACGGTTTAGTATTGGTATAAGCTACTGCTGATATTTTAATCTTGTCCAAGGTTATTTAATT
>NZ_DATMRL010000013.1:0-14568 GCF_035566355.1 Pedobacter sp. | reverse complement strand
AGAAACGGGAAATTCCGGGTTTCTATAACGTCCAAAAAAACTGCTAATGCCTTTCTAATCACTTCTTTGAGAATAGAAGCAGAGAAATAAATAAAACAATTTAGGTAAAAATGCTATTTTTGGTTTAAAATTGATGATTTGGACAAGCATATAATAGACCTATTTATAAAAAATGCTATCGCTGAAGATTTAGGCGATGGAGATCATACTTCACTTTCAACCATTCCGGCCGGAGCTTTAGGTAAAGCAAAATTACTGATTAAAGAAGAAGGTGTGCTTGCAGGTGTGGAACTTGCGCTCGAAATATTTAATCAGGTAGATAAGGACTTAAAAATCGAGGTCTTCATACAGGATGGTGCTCAGGTAAAATACGGAGATATCGCCTTTACTGTCGAAGGAAAAACACATTCCATACTACTGGCAGAAAGATTAGTCCTTAACTGTATGCAGCGGATGAGTGGTATTGCTACAAAAACCAAGCGTGTTGTTCAGCTTCTGGAGCCTTATACTGCAAAAATACTGGATACCAGGAAAACGACACCGGGATTACGCTATCTGGAAAAATGGGCAGTTAAAATTGGGGGAGGAGTAAACCATCGGATTGGGTTGTATGATATGATCCTGATCAAGGATAATCATGTAGACTATGCCGGCGGTATAGTAAATGCTATCCATGCGGCAAATGAATACCTGGAGAGAACCGGTAAAAAACTGGAAATTGAAATAGAGGTAAGAAATCTTCAGGAATTGGATCAGGTGTTGCAAACCGGACATATTAACCGCATCATGCTCGACAACTTCAGCTTTGATGATTTAAAAACGGCGGTCGATACGATAAATCACAGATATACGACAGAAGCCTCAGGAGGCATCTTGGAAGAAAATATAACTCAATATGCAGCATGCGGTGTAGATTATATCTCTATGGGAGCACTTACGCATTCGGTTAAGAGTTTAGATATGAGTTTAAAAGCCTTTTAGAATATGATCTCTATCTATTCTATTTCAGCGGTGCTGATTGCTTATCTTTTTGGTTCTATACCCACCGCAGTATGGCTTGGCCAGGCATTTTACGGAGTGGATGTCCGGGAGTATGGAAGCGGGAATGCCGGAGCGACCAATACCTTTAGGGTCCTTGGTAAGAAAGCTGGCATAGCCGTTATGACTATAGACATACTAAAGGGCTATACAGCTACTAAATTAGCCTATTTTATTGGTCTGTCTGTAACAGGACCACATAACTCCTCTCAGTTTATCAATTATGAACTCGCTCTCGGTGTAACAGCTGTTATGGGACACTTATTTCCTGTTTTTGCTGGTTTTAGGGGAGGAAAGGGGGTTGCTACTCTTTTTGGAATGATTTTAGCGGTTAACTTTCCAGCAGCTTTACTTTGCGTTCTGGTCTTCGTTGTCGTCCTGCTGGTCACCAAATACGTGTCGCTCGGTTCTATATGTGCAGGCTTTACTTTTCCGCTGGGAATTATATTTATATTTCATTCCAGTGTGAAGTCAGAAGTGTTGTACGGAATGTGTGTTTGTATACTTATTTTGGTTACACACCAGAAAAATCTGGAACGGCTCCTAAAAGGTAAGGAATCTAAAGTATATCTGTTTAAAAGGAAATAAATTATGAAGAAATTACAACTTATAGGTGTTGCTGCAATGGCAGTAATGGTTGCGTATTCCTGCTCAACAGTACCACTTTCCGGGCGGAACCGCTTAAGTTTTGTGAATGAGAGCGAAATGCAGACAGCTGCAGCCCAGAGCTACACTACATTACTTAAAGACCCTCAGACCAAAGTGCTGAACAATGCCGATGCCGCAAGAGTAAAACGGATCGGACAGAAAATTGCATCAGCAGTTACAAAATATATGACCGCTAATGGTTATGCGGAACAAATACAAGGTTTCAACTGGGAATTTAACCTCATTGACAGTAAGGAATTAAACGCCTGGTGCATGCCGGGAGGAAAAGTAGCAGTATATTCCGGTATTTTGCCAGTGACCAAAGATGATGCAGGTCTGGCCACAGTAATGGGCCATGAGATTGCCCATGCAGTAGCCAGACACTCCTCAGAAAGAGCTTCCAAAGCAGCTGTTGCTCAAGGTCTTGGAGGCCTTTTAGGTGCGGCTACAGGAAACAGTTCCCAAGCTACGCAGCAATTGATCAGTCAGGTTTATGGAGTTGGTGCACAAGGCTTTTATCTGCTTCCAAACTCAAGAACACAAGAACTTGAAGCAGACCATTTAGGATTGATCTTTATGTCTATGGCAGGATATAATCCAGCAAATGCAGTCAATTTTTGGCAAAGAATGGCTTCCGCAAGCCAGAGTGGCCAGAAACCACCTGAGTTTTTAAGCACTCACCCAGCCGATGAAACCAGGATTGCTCAAATTCAAAGAGATCTGCCAGAAGCACAACGCTATTTTAACTCCCCAACGGGCAAACCCAACAAATAGCATAGGCTATTAATTGATCATGTTAAAGGGCTGTTTTCAGCCCTTTAACGTTTCTATAATGGCCGAAGCCTTTAATATACATTCCTCATACTCATTTTCCGGAAGAGAGCCGTAAGTAATGGCACCGCCCACCTGGAAAGATAAATATTGCTTTTTAGCCTGATACAAAATACTTCTGATCACGACATTGAAGTCAAAATCCCCATCCGGACTGATATAGCCTATCGCGCCTGAATAAGCACCTCTTTTACAAGATTCCTCCTGTTCAATCAGTTCCATTGCCCTGATTTTTGGCGCGCCTGTCATAGAACCCATTGGAAATGTATTTCTGATGGCATCGATGAAATGCAATCCCGGACGGAGCTCGCAGGTGACGGTAGAGATCATCTGATGCACCTGTGGAAAGGAATAGATTCCAAACAACTCCGCCACTTTAACCGTTCCCGGAAGGGCACTTTTAGTCAGGTCGTTACGAACCAGATCCACGATCATTACATTTTCTGTCTGCTCTTTCAGATCCTGCTTGAGCAGGCGCTTAATTTTTTGATCTGCCTCAGGATGATTACTTCTGCGGGCTGTGCCTTTGATGGGTTGAGAAATCAGGGTCTGATCCTTTTTGGATAAAAATCTTTCCGGACTTGCAGAAAGGATATATTGTTCATCGATCTTAAAAAAGCCGGCAAATGGAGTAGGAGAGATACTGATTAGTTTTTCATACACAGCAAGAGGATCTATAATGGCATGCTCGGCAAAAAATTCCTGGCAAAAGGTCACCTCATAGATATTTCCAAGGTGGATATGGCGCTGCAATTCTTCTACCTTGTCCAGGTAGGTTTGTTTGCTCATCCTGCTTTCAATTCTCTGCTCAAAAGCGGTTTTAGAGACATGGAGTTCTTGTTGAAGAATTTCCTGCAAGATTTCCGGGTTTCCTAAAAGGACCTCTGGCCGATCATCTTTAATGGCAATCAGATGTTCGGGAACAAAAAAGAAAAGATCAGGAAAATCCAGATTATCCGGGTTTTCTGAATGAAGATTTTCGACCTCATTCTTAAGGTCATAGCCCAGTAATCCAAACATCCAATTCCGATGCTCCTCATAAAAATCCTTTAAACTATTAAATGCCGTGCCGCTGGATATACGAAGTTGTTGTTTGGTACCTGCCGCAATCAGCAGATCAAATTTCTGATACTGATCCTTATAGCCATTAGAATCAAGTATGCAGCAAACATCAAAGGAACTTGCCCATGCAAGTGCTTTCTGTTTAAATAAAAGATCCGGTCTCCTCATTGGTCGGCCAAAGTTAAAACAAAAAAAGGCACCGCAGGGGTGCCTTTTTATATAAAAATGTAATATTTAGTTCAGCTCTAAAGTTTGAACCCTGTCCGGACCTACAGAAAGGTATTTTACAGGCACTTCCAGTTCCTTTTCCAGGAAAGCAATATATTCGCTCAGTTTTGCAGGAATCTCTTCTACCTTGCTCACTTTAGTTACGTCAGTTTTCCAGCCGTCAATAGCCTTTAAAATAGGTGTAGGCTTAACAGAAATGATGTCATAAGGCATATAGTCAATGGTTTCTCCATTGTGTTCATAATGCGTGCAGGCATAGATGGTATCAAAACCATCTAATACATCCGCTTTCATCATAATCAGTTCAGTTACCCCATTCAGCATAATAGCATACTTCAATGCAGGAAGATCAATCCATCCGCAACGGCGGGCGCGACCTGTTGTTGCACCAAATTCATGTCCAACCTGACGTAAAGTTTCGCCAATTTCATTTTCCAGTTCCGTAGGGAAAGGACCACCTCCTACACGGGTACAGTATGCTTTAAAAATACCATACACATGTCCGATTTTGTTTGGGGCAATACCTAAACCTGTACACGCACCCGCTGTAGTGGTATTAGAAGAGGTTACAAAAGGATAAGATCCGAAATCAACATCCAGTAACGTACCTTGAGCACCTTCAGCCAAAACAGTTTTTCCCTCTTTCAGGTAACCATTCACAAAATGCTCACTGTCTACATGAGGAATAGATTTAATGAACTCAATGGCTTCAAAGAAAGCAGCCTCCTTTTCGGTAAGATCGTATTCAAAATCATAGTGAGACAAAATTTCTTTATGTTTCTCCACCAGTTTGTTGTAACGGTCTTTGAAATCGGGTAAAGTAGTATCCCCTATACGTAGACCATTACGGCCAGTTTTGTCCATATAAGTCGGACCAATACCTTTCAGTGTGGATCCAATCTTGTCCTTACCCATTTTTTGCTCATTTGCAGCATCCAGTAACTGGTGGGTCGGCAATATTAAATGTGCTTTGCGTGCAATAACCAGTTTGCCTTTTGCAACAGGATCGTGTCCGGCAGCTTTAAGGTTATCTAATTCTCTTTTTAAGATGATAGGGTCAATTACAACGCCATTACCAATCAAATTCATGGTTTTCTCATTAAAAATACCTGAAGGAATGGTATTCAAAACAAATTTTTTGCCATCAAATTCTAAAGTATGGCCGGCATTTGGTCCGCCTTGGAAACGAGCGATCAAATCATATTGCGGACTAAGAACGTCAACAATTTTACCTTTGCCCTCGTCGCCCCATTGCAGGCCAAGAAGCACATCTACTTGCGTCATTATTTTAATTTAAGAAAATATTATAATTGGATATTTATTAATTAGCATGTTCTGTTTCAGCCTTTTCATTCACCGCCGATTTTGCTTTGCAGTCAAAGCAAACACCGTAAAGGTTTAAAGAGTGGTGCTTGATGTCAAATTTAAGCAACTCTCCAACCATACTCTGAATCTGGTGGATCCGCGGATCACAAAATTCAACCACTTTACCACAATCAATGCAGATGATGTGGTCGTGCTGATGATAGCCATACGACTTTTCAAACTGGGCCATGTTCTTGCCAAACTGATGTTTGGTCACCAGATCACAGGATACCAATAATTCCAGTGTATTGTACACCGTAGCCCTGCTTACCCTGTATTTCTGATTTTTCATATGGATATAGAGGGTCTCTACATCGAAATGATCATCTCTTGAATAGATCTCTTCCAGTATAGCAAAACGTTCAGGTGTTTTTCTAAGTGCTTTATTTTCGAGGTAGGCTTCAAATATTTTTCTAACCAACTCGCTGTTGTGATTTGTAGACATAGTTTTCAAACTCCTTTCAAAGGTATCATTTTTCTAAATAAAACTTAGGATTTATTCCTAATTTTAGGCATCAAAGCGTGTCACTCCGGTTACGCCCCGAACTTCCAGTAAATTTTCAATCAGTTTATCTAAGTGCTCTTTATCATTTACATAGATCATAATCGAACCATCAAAAATTCCATTATCTGTGTCTACAGTAATAGAACGCATGTTTACCTTGAAATCGTTCGAAATAACCTTAGTGATATTATTGATTAAACCCACGTCATCAATTCCAATAATGTGCAGACCGGTCAGGAAAGTCAGTTCTTTTTGACGGTTCCATTTTGCTTTTACAATCCGGTAACCATAGTTGGCCATCAATTGTGCCGCATTCGGGCAATTGGTCCGGTGGATTTTGATGCCCTCGCTCACGGTCACAAAACCAAAAACATCGTCTCCAGGTATTGGGTTACAGCATGCGGCCAGGTTATAATCTATCTTTTGAAGATCTTCCCCAATTAACAATATATCAGATTCGGGTCCTTTTACCTTACTCAGTAAGGCTTCAATCTGCTGATGATCATTTTTTTCCGGTGTGCCACTGCGGTTCTCAATTTCCTTCTCAGCAGCCAGGTAGTCTTTAAGGTCTTTCAATTCTATTTTGCCATTGGCAATGGATATGAATAGCTCCTGGGTCGACGGTAATTTAAAGAAATAACTCAGTTTGTTCAGATTATCCGTATTATAAGTGATCTTCAGCGATTTTAATTTACGCTCCAGGATCTCCTTACCCTGTTCGGCAATCTTTCTCTTTTCCTCCTTTAAGGAGGATTTTATTTTAGACTTGGCTTTTGCGGTAACCACAATATTCAGCCAGTCTTCTTTTGGAACCTGTTTGCCAGAGGTGATGATCTCCACCTGGTCACCATTCTGTAGTTTATGGGATAAAGGAACCAGTTTGTGGTTCACTTTTGCTCCAATACATTTTGCACCAACATCTGTATGGATCTCAAAAGCAAAATCCAGTGCAGTAGCACCCAAAGGCAATTGCAATAAGGCACCTTTAGGCGTAAAAATAAAGATCTCATCAGAGAACAGGTTCATTTTGAAATCATCCAGAAAATCCAGTGCATTGGCTTCCGGATTGTTCAGCATTTCCCGCACTTTCATAATCCACTGATCCAGACCATTGTCATTGCTGGACTCTTTGTATTTCCAGTGGGCAGCAAAACCCTTCTCAGCAATCTCATTCATTCGCTGTGTACGGATCTGGACCTCGACCCACTGACCTTTAGGCCCCATCACTGTCGTATGGAGGGATTCATAACCATTTCCTTTTGGCGATGACACCCAGTCGCGCAGTCTGTCTGGGTTTGGCCGGTACAGATCGGTCACAATGGAATAGGCTTTCCAGCAATCCGCTTTTTCGTGCTCAGGCGGACTGTCCAGGATGATCCGGATGGCAAAAAGATCATATACCTCTTCAAAAGGGATATTTTTCTTTTTCATCTTGTTCCAGATGGAGTGAATAGACTTGGGCCGTCCAAAAATATCGGCCACCAAACCCTGTTCTGCAAGGATCTCATTGATGGGTTCAACAAATCTTTTGATAAAAAGGTTCCGTTCCGCTTTTTTCTCGTTCAGCTGGGTGGCTATATATTTGTACGTATCCGGCTCCAGATATTTCATAGATAAATCTTCCAGCTCAGATTTGATGGCATAAAGCCCAAGCCGGTGCGCCAGTGGTGCATAGAGATAAATGGTTTCAGAAGCAATCTTCAATTGTTTCTGTCTTGGCATAAAATCCATAGTCCGCATGTTGTGCAAACGGTCGGCAAGCTTAATCAGGATTACCCTTACATCGTCTGCCAGGGTCAGGAGCATTTTTCGGAAATTCTCTGCCTGGAGCGAACTGTTGTAGTCAAAAACACCCGAGATCTTGGTTAGGCCATCAATGATCTTGGCCGTTTTCTTTCCAAATTCCCTTTCAATATCCTCAAGGGTAATGTCTGTATCTTCAACAACATCATGCAGCAGAGCGCAAACAATAGAAGTGGTACCCAATCCAATTTCCTCTGCGGCAATCTGGGCCACAGCAATAGGATGGTAGATGTAAGGTTCTCCGGATTTTCTCCTCATATTTTTATGGCTTTCCAGGGCCATATCAAATGCTTTCCTGATCTCTTTTTTATCCCCTCTTTGTAATGTTGGCTTACACGCACGCAAAAGGGCCCTGTATCTCTTCAGGATTTCCTTCTTTTCTGCTTCCAGATCTATCACCAATGTGTTCTTCATTTGTAGGTTCTTTCTTTTTTATTCTATAGAAGTTCACCGGCATAAACGCTGTATACTGTATGTTTTCAGCTTTGTTCCGATGGCATTCAATTGTATTTTTTTCGTAATAATTACTGCGTGTTTTCCGTTAAAACGCTATATTAGTTAGTTAGGTGGCCATCACCTTTTCTGAGCACAAAATTAGAAGTTCAGATGGAACCTAATATATAAAATTGCTTTAACTTTGCAGGAGTATAAATTTATGAAATTTTATAGGTTATTTATTCTGTTAATTGTCATTATTACAGGCACTACTGCAAAGGGCCAGGAGACAACTGCGCCGGTAAAAATGCCGGTGTTGGGAAAGAATGATACCATTAAAGTAGCCGGAACCAATGTGGATGGGGAGATGATTCCCTGGATGTCGCTTAAAGAGGTGGTGATCTATGGCGAAAGGATCTTTAAAACACCAGAAGAACGCACAGCCTTTAACCGCTTAAGGTATAATGTACTGAAGGTAATGCCTTATGCACTGTTTGCCAAAAGACGCTATGAACAACTGGAAAAAGACCTGGCCTTAACTTCGGATAAAAAAGAGCAAAAAAAACTGGTCAAAGCCTGTGATCAGGAAATCAAGCAAATGTTCAATAAAGAGATCAAAGAACTGACCATTACTCAGGGACAGATCTTAACCAAGCTGGTAGACCGTGAACTTGGAAGGACAACTTATGATATTGTCAAACAAACCAAGGGCGGTTTTACCGCATTTTTATACCAATCTGTGGCCAGAGTAGTGGGCCACAATTTAAAAAGTACATACAGCCCAAGCGAAGACCGGGATATAGAATCCATCATCATTTCTTCTGGCTATTATCAATAAAACCTAATGACCGATCATTCCAAAAGTATCCATCAGTTTAAGGTGAAACTCCTTAATGGTTTAGAAAAGAACCTCTCCGCCTATAAAGATAAAGTCCTCCTGGTGGTCAATATTGCCTCTGCCTGCGGTTTTGTCCCACAGCTTAAAGAACTGCAGGAGTTACGGGCAGAATTAAAGGATAAAGGATTTGAGATCCTTGCCTTTCCTTCCAATGATTTTGGCAGGCAGGAGCCGCTGGAAGGGGAGCAGATCAGTGAATTCTGTCAGGTTAATTACGGTGTCGAGTTTCCAGTCTTTGAAAAGATTATGGTCCGGGGCAATCAGGCCCACCCCATTTATAAATTTCTTTCAGACAAAAAACTCAATGGGAAGATGACCTCTACCCCCCGTTGGAATTTCCATAAATACCTCATCAATAAACAGGGAGAAGTGGTCGATTACTTTTTTCCTTTCACTAAGCCCATGTCTTCTAAAGTGAAAAAGAAGATCATGCGTTTGCTATAAAAAACAGATTACATTATGAAATTAGATATATTGGTTTTTGCCGTACATCCCGACGACGCCGAGCTGGGCTGTTCGGGGACGATACTAAAACATATTGCCTTAGGAAAAAAAGTAGGCATTGTAGATTTTACCCGCGGGGAGCTGGGTACCCGCGGATCGGCAGAAATCCGGGACGAAGAAGCCGCCAATTCTGCGAAAATTCTGGGGCTGCATGCCCGGGAAAATCTCCGTCTTAAAGATGGATTTTTTAAAAACGATGAAGAACACCAGTTGGAACTCATCAAAATGCTCCGCAAATATCAACCTGAAATCGTATTCAGTAATGCTCTTCGGGACAGACATCCGGATCATGGAAGGGCAGGAGACCTGGCCAATGATGCATGTTTCTTATCCGGATTACCAAAAATCAAAACGGAACTGGATGGAAAGGTGCAGGAAGCCTGGAGGCCGAGATTGAATTTTCAGTACATCCAGGACCATTACATCCAACCAGATATCATTGTAGACATTACACCCTATATAGAAACCAAAATTGCCTCTATTAAAGCCTTTAAAACGCAGTTTTTTAACCCGGATCACCAGGAACAGGAAACCTATATTTCCTCACCTGAATTTTTTGAAAGTGTTATAGGACGGGCCAGAGAATTTGGAAAATCGATCGGAGCCACTTACGGTGAAGGTTTCACCAGCCGTAAATTGTTGGGCGTAGACAATCTTTTCGATTTAAGATAAATCCAACAAAAGACCATAGTTTCTGTTTTTACTAAAAACAGAAACTATGTCTAATCTTTTCTCCTCTTTAAAAAATGCTTATCGTCTGTTTAAGCATGTAGATTTTCAGAAACTCGAAGAACTCTCCAGAAAGGTCGATCTCCCCAAAGTGGTCGACTCCTTTTCTCATCTTGATGAAACCCAGCTCAACGGCTTAATGAAAATGCTGGGATCTCCTTCCAAAAAAAGAGAACTACCACCTATAGAAGGTGATTTTTATCACCTGGGTGATGAAGCCTTAAAAGATGAAGACCGTGCACTTCAGCTCAAGGTAAGAGCATTTTTGGAAAAAGAAGTGAAACCCATTGTGAATCAATATTGGCTTAAAGCCGAATTTCCATTTGAACTGATCCCGAAAATTGCAGAACTGAATATTTGCGGCTTGACTTATACGGGCTATGGCTGCCCGGGGCGCTCCAACCTGATGGAAGGTATGCTGGCTATGGAAATGGCCAGGGTAGATACCTCTATCTCTACCTTTTTTGGTGTGCAGAGCGGTTTGGCAATGGGGTCTATCTACCTGTTGGGTTCAGATGCACAGAAGCAAGAGTGGCTGCCCTCCATGCAACAGTTTAAAATCATTGGAGCATTTGGCCTAACCGAACCAGAGGTAGGTTCTGGTGCAGCAGGAGGCTTAACTACCACTGCAAAACGAAAGGGCAATACCTGGGTGCTGAACGGACAAAAAAAATGGATTGGAAACGCAACTTTTTCAGACGTTACCATTATCTGGGCCAGAGATCTGGATGATAACC
This sequence comes from Pedobacter sp., assembly GCF_035566355.1. Lineage (GTDB taxonomy): Bacteria > Bacteroidota > Bacteroidia > Sphingobacteriales > Sphingobacteriaceae > Pedobacter. The sequence continues at coordinate 3,785 of NZ_DATMRL010000013.1, read as the reverse complement.
AGGTGAAAGGGTTCCTGGTTAGAAAAGGAAGCAAAGGTTTTGCTGTAGAAAAAATACAGGATAAAATGGCGCTTCGTATTGTACAAAACGGACTGATTACCCTAACCAACTGCGAAGTAAACGAAGAAGACCGCTTGCAGGAGGCCAATTCCTTTAAAGACACGGCCAAGGTGTTGCGGATGACCAGAGCAGGAGTAGCCTGGCAGGCTGTTGGTTGTGCAAGGGGCGCTTATGAAAGTGCATTAGCCTACACCAGAACCAGAAAGCAGTTTGGTAAACCCATTGCTTCTTACCAGCTCATCCAGAATCACCTGGTTGAAATGTTGTCTAATCTGACCGCTATGCAAACCCTTTGTTTCCGTTTGTCGCAGTTACAGGACCAGGGGATACTGACAGATGAGCACGCATCACTGGCTAAAGTATTTTGTTCCATGCGGACCCGTGATGTGGTGAGCCGGGCAAGAGAAGTGATGGGAGGAAATGGTATTTTGTTGGAATACGATGTTGCCCGTTTTGTGGCAGATGCAGAAGCGATTTATTCTTATGAAGGAACCAAAGAGATCAATTCCCTGATTGTTGGACGGGCCATTACCGGCTTCTCTGCGTTTGTTTAAAAAGAAAAGCCCTTTAAACAATAAAGGGCTTTTTAAAATGTTTGTCTTATAAAGAAGGTAAAATCTGCTCCATCACCGCTATACCCTGGTCAATATGTTGTTTTTCTATACATAAGGCGGGTCTGAAGCGGATGGTCTGATTGCCGCAACCCAGGAACATGACATTTTTATCCATTCCTTTCTGAATAAAAGCATTGCGCATATCCTTTCCCGGGAAATCAAAAGCGCATAAAAGTCCCTTGCCCCGGACATTGCTCATCTTGTCGTATTTAGAGGCCAGTGTATGCAATTGTTCTTTCAGGTATTGCCCAACCTCTGCAGCATGGTCACAAAGCTGATCTTCCTGAACAATCTGTAAAATTTGAGTGGAACGGACCATGTCAACCAGGTTTCCACCCCAGGTCGAGTTAATTCTCGAGGGAATTCTGAACACATTTCCCTCTACCTGATCTACTTTATCACCTACCAATATACCACATACCTGCATTTTTTTTCCAAAAGCAAGAATATCCGGGCTCGCTTTCTCGCTGTAATGCTGATGGCACCAGAACTTGCCGGTTAAACCAACCCCTGTTTGTACTTCATCATAGATCAGGAAAGCCTCGTTTTCATCAGCAAGGGCTTTAAGCTGGATTAGAAATTCTTCTCTTAAATGGTTATCACCACCTTCAGATTGTATAGGTTCAATAATAATAGCACAAATCTCATCTTTGTTTTCTGCAAAGGCCTGCTTCACCTGAGCTATAGAAATTTCTTCAGTTCGTACAGCCAGCGCCAGGTTATCGCCTTCCAGCGGGAATTTTATAGTGGGTACAGATATCCTTGGCCAGTCAAATTTAGCAAACCATTTGGTCTTATCCGGCAGTGTATTGGTTAAACTTAAGGTATAGCCGCTGCGGCCATGAAAAGCTTTTTCAAAATGTAAAACTTTAAACCCCTTCTCTTCTTTGTAGCCTTTTGCAAAGTTTTTCTGTACTTTCCAGTCCATCGCTACTTTAAGTGCATTTTCCACAGCTAAGGATCCCCCTGCAATGAAAAAGGCATGCGGTAAATAAGAAGGGATACCCGTTTTAGAGAAAGTATCTACAAATTGGGCATATTGCTGTGTGTATACATCTGAATTTGACGGGTTGGCAATTGCAGCAGCTAAAAGATTCTTTTTGAAAGCTTCATCATGGATCATTTTAGGATGGTTGTATCCCAAAGGAACAGAAGCAAAGCAGGTGAAAAAATCAAGCAGTTTACGTTCATACTTCGCATCATAGATATAGGCTCCCTGACTCTTGTCCATATCATAGGTCATATCATAACCATCGGCTAAAATATGTTTTCCTAGAACTTCATTCACTTCACCTGGTGCTACAGTTAACTGGTACATAGTTTTTATTTTGGTATGTGTCAAATGTAATAAAAACCCCCTAATTAACAAATCTAGGCACTATTTGAACTCAAAAGACAAAAACTAGGTTTAAACTGTTTAAAGTATGGTTTTGTAATAGAATCAGTTTTGGTCTAACAAATGTGGATAAGTTTTCTTCCTTCATTTATGTAAAAGATCAATTGATTCCGGTTTTTTTTCTCATTTGCCAATCACAATTTGTTTTCTTTGTGTCCCTAAATGTCCCTGCAGATCCGTACCCTCTATAATAAAGGTGTAAGTGCCCGGATTGTCGGCTGCAAAAAAACTTACTTTCGCTTTTCCATGCTGATCAGTGATGATATTGGGTGCCCAAAATAGAGTAGAGCGGATATCAGTCTGGTCTGCCTGGCTGTTTGGCAAATATTTTGGCGAATAAAAGGCCCTCGGAAGGGTAAACGCCATAGGCTTATAAAGATAGGTTCCAACACTCTTTTTCAGGAAAGGACCTTTCCCTCCACGGGTAGTCACCTCTATGAAGACATGATCCCAGGGGGGCTCCATTGGGTCAAGAAAGCGAACGGCATAACTCGTCAGGTATTTTCCACTTATCATTACCTCAATCCCTGTAATTTCTTCTGCGTCAAAATAGTCAAAAATATCTTTTAGGTACTGATAACGGGAGGTCAGATCTGTAATGAAAAAATCTGTATTTATTCCATCCACAATCAGATGGACGAAACTGCGATAGACCGCATAATAAGGTAAGCCAGTTTTTGTATTCCGTATTCCAAAACCCTTCAGTTTTTTATTCAGAAGATCCCCCAGGCTTGTCTTTCCTTCTTTTTCCAGCTGTGTTTCATCAATAATCAGATCTGCCTGACCAGGGCCGTTGAGGTTTTTGGAATCTTTAATTATTCTTTTCGTTTTGATAACGACTTCCTTCAGCATATTGCCTCCGGTTTTGCGTAATTGCTCTTTCTTTAGATTGACCTGTTTATTTACTGCTAAATAAGTACTGGTATCTATATTGATAAACCAAGGCAGGAGTCTTTGGTTGACTGGAGTGAAAACCGGTGGTTTAAACTCCTCCACTTCAATTCCCACATTAAAGCTTTTGCCCCGTTTATTTTTTGCACTGATAAAAAATGAAGCAGTATCTGTTGGAAAAATCCCTTTAAAGGTGAAAATTCCCTTATCATTCGTTATGGTATCCAAAATCAGTGCTGGTTTTTTTGATATCAAAACAATTTCAGATTTCGCCACAGGCTTGTTAAACATGTTGGTTACCTTTCCTTTAATCAGAAACTCTTCCTCGGAAGGGTAGGATAATACTTTAACAGGCTTGAGCGCTTCACTCCAGTCATATCCGGCCCAGCCATGGCACAACAGCAGGTGGTCCAGTTGTTGCCATTTAGCAGCTTGCAGGAATGCATTTTGATAATATCCAGGTTGCTCAATATGTCCTTTCAGGTCCGATGACAACAGCAGGTAGCTTAGGATAGATGTTGCGGTAGAATCTGTTTTTACCTGGGCATCGTCAGTAACCGCAAGAGAAAAGGTGCCAGATACTGGTTTACCTTCTTTATCCTTTACCTCAACGTCTAAAGCAATACTGTCCCGGGGTCTGTAGCTTGCTTTGCTCATGGTGCACTGGATATGAAGCTGATCTCCAAGATCGTTGTAGATCCGGCGTTCATTCCAGGTTCTATGATTTTCGTCTGTCAATAGGAAGCGTACAATTCCTGTTGAAAAGATCTTTTTATCCACTTTATAATTGCATACTTCCTTTTTAAGGTCAACCGTAGCTCCCC
>NZ_DATMRL010000012.1:0-8934 GCF_035566355.1 Pedobacter sp. | reverse complement strand
GAATATTACACGAAGCGATATCAGTACTCAGAAATCTTTTATGCAACCTTTTTTATTGGGTAAGTACCTTACCTGGGGCGAGGGGCAGGAAGGTTTTCAATACAATAAATTGGGAAGAACTGATTTTAGCCGAATTACATTGCTCAGGAATATAACTCCGATGATCAACTATGCAACAAATGATGGATTGAAAAAGTCGTATCAAGCCTTGGGTCATTTTATCAGGGCATGGCAGTTTTTTATGACCACAATGCAGGTAGGAGATATTCCTTATACAGATGCGGTGAAAGGGGAGAGTGATAACATTCTGCAACCAAAATATGATACGCAAAAGACGGTTTTTCTGGGAATATTAAATGAGTTGGACCAGGCTAACCAGTTATTTTCTCAGGGAAGCAATTTTGAAGGAGACCCAATATATGCGGGTAAAGTTGATAACTGGAGAAGATTAACGAATAGCTTTGAGTTACATGTGCTGATAAATTTATATAAGAAAACTGGAGATGCTGATCTGAAAGTTATTGAACGCTTTAAAGATATTGTTAATAACCGGCCACTAATGCGGGATTACAAAGATAACTTTGCTTTAGCTTATAATGCTACTGCCGGACAAAACTATCCCTGGTCGGATGTTCCTGCTGGATCTGGGAACTCTTTTGTTAAATCTAACTATACAATGTTATCTAATGTATTGCTGGGGCCACTAAAACTGTTAAAAGATAAAAGGTTGTTTTACTATGCCAAACCTTCGCCTGTCAAGATTGCATCCGGACTAACAGAATCTGACTATGACGCTTATCCAGGTGTTGAACCTTCAGATGCATTTTCGAGCCTTCAGACCAGAAGGGTGAATAAAGACTATGCAGACTTGAACAACCGTTACGTTCAACTGGTGAATGCAGAGCCGGTAGCTGTATTTAGTTATTGGGATCTTCAATTTATTCTTGCTGAAGCAACTGTTAGGGGCTGGATCAGCGGCGTTGCTGCTCAAAGTTATTACGCCGCTGGAATTACAAATTCTATGAATTTTATCGCGACCAACACACCCGACCTTACAGATTACAATCACAGCATGAAAATGGATGCAGCTTATATTAATACTTATCCATTGTTACCAACAGTAGTGCTTTCTGGAACAAGTGAACAGCAAATTGCCCAGATCATCACTCAAAAATATCTGGCCAATTTCCTTCAAGGAGGTAAATATTCTGCCTGGTTTGAAAATAGAAGAACGGGTTATCCTGTTTTTACCTTAAATCCGGTAACAAATTTAAATACCCCAGCTTCAAATTTTCCTTTACGATGGCTGTATCCTTCTAATGAGCTGGACTACAATTCTGTAAATTTATCTGCTGCAGTTAAAAGCCAATATGCTGGAAGTGACGATACGAACCAGACGATGTGGATTCTAAAAAATTAAGTATTTTGCCAGCCTGCCGGAACCCTTCCAGGTACCGGCAGGTATTTATTGCATAAAATTATGGACAACAGAAGAGATTTTATAAAGAAAGCATCGCTGTTAACAGGAGCATTAGGTCTTTCGAGTATTTTGCCGCCATCCATTCAAAGAGCGTTGGCCATAGATCCTGAAGTGGGAAGCAGTTATCTGGATGCAGAACATGTGGTTTTTCTGATGCAGGAAAACCGCTCTTTTGATCATGTATTTGGTGCGTTGAAGGGTGTTCGTGGGTTTAACGATCCAAGAGCAATCCGGCTTGCGAATAACTATCCGGTTTGGTTGCAAAGTAATAAAAAGGGTGAAACCTACGCGCCTTTTAGATTAGACATTAAAGATACAAAGGCCACCTGGATGAGCTCGCTTCCGCATTCCTGGGATAACCAGGTAGATGCCAGGAACAAAGGCTGGCATGATGGCTGGCTTGATGCAAAACGTTCAGGAAATAAAGAATATGCGGATATGCCATTAACCATGGGCTATTACAATAGACTGGACGTGCCTTTCTATTATGCGCTGGCTGATGCTTTTACGGTTTGTGACCATAACTTTTGTTCTTCTTTAACAGGGACGAGTCCAAACCGCTGCTTCTTCTGGACGGCGAAAATCAGAGAACAGCAGCGCGCGGATTCTAAACCGCATCTGTCAAATGATAATATTGATGGGTCTGAAAGGATTTCCTGGAATACATTTCCAGAACGATTGAGTAGCCATGGTGTAGACTGGAAGATCTATCAAAACGAGCTGAGTGTTGGTGTAGGTTTTGAAGGAGAAGAAGATGACTGGTTAGGGAACTTTACAGATAATCCACTGGAATTTTTTAAGCAATATCATGTAAAGAGGCATCCTGAACACATTACGTATTTAAAAACAAGTAAGAAGGAGCTGGAGCAAAAACTTCAGGAAAAACCAGATCCTAAGCTTCAGAAGAAATTGGACTGGGTAAAAAAAGAACTGGATTTTCTGGAGCAGAATCCATTGGATAAATTAAGCCCCGAAGAACAGGATATTCATCGCAGGGCTTTTGTAACAAATCGAAAAGATCCGGATTATCATAGTCTGGAGAAGATTACCTATGATGACCATGGTACCCAGCGGACAGCTAACGTTCCCAAAGGGGATGTTCTCCATCAATTCAGAGCAGATGTGGACAGCGGTAAGTTACCAACGGTTTCCTGGTTGGTCGCTCCATCTAATTTTTCTGACCACCCAAGTGCGCCATGGTATGGGGCATGGTACCTTTCTGAAGCTATAGATATTCTGACCAAAAACCCGGAGATCTGGAAGAAGACTATATTTATCTTAACTTATGATGAAAATGATGGGTATTTTGATCATATGCCACCTTTTGTGGCGCCAAATCCCAAAGATCCGGCCACTGGTCTGGTCTCTAAATCTTTGGATGTTAGTGCAGAATATGTGTCCGGTGAAAAAGAAAGTCCGATTGGTTTGGGTTACAGAGTGCCAATGCTTGTCGTTTCTCCGTGGACGCGAGGCGGGTATGTGAATTCACAAGTCTTCGATCACACCTCTTCGATTCAATTTTTGGAACACTTTTTAACACATAAAACGGGTAAGAAGATCCATGAGGACAATATTACGTCCTGGAGAAGAAGTTTGTGCGGTGATTTAAGTTCTGTGTTCAGACCGTATCATGGTGAAAAGATAGCTTTTCCGGAGCCCATAAAAAGAGCGCCTTTTATTGAAGGCATCCACAAGGCAAAATTTGCTAAACTGCCGGATAATTATAAAAAATTAACGGCCCAGGAAATTACCGGAATTATGAAGTCGCCAAAAGGTAATACACTTCTTCCTCAACAGGAAAAAGGGATTAAGCCAGCGAATATTATACCTTACGAAATCTACGCACATGGAAGTCTTGAACATGCTAAGGGGCAGTTTGAAATTGCATTTACTGCGGGCAACAAATTTTTTGGAAAAGCGTCTAGTGGGGTTGGGTTTAATGTATATGGCGGTGGGCGTTATTGGACCTTTACGGCTGATGCGGGAGATACGCTACACTATCAATGGCCGTTGGAGATGTTCAAAAACCAGCAATATGATTTGAAGATATACAGTACAAATGGCTTTTACAGGAGGTATAAGGGGGATGTAAATGATCCCGAATTATCTGTGGCTGCGCTATATGATCCACAAAAGAAAAATTTGCTGTTGAAAATAACCAGAAAAACTAAACAGCAGGAATTAAAATTTACTTTGGAAGACCTATCCTATGGACAGCCAAAGCACGAGATTGTATTTCCAGCGAACCGAGGTGAAATGGTGGAGACTATTGCTCTGGGCAATAACCACAATTGGTATGATTTTATTTTACGAACAAATCAGTACCCAACTTTCAGTCAGCAGTTTGCCGGGCATCTTGAACATTTAAAAGAGAGTTTTACAGATCCACTTTTGGGCGACGCTGTTTCTTAAAACGCTTCATAGATTGATATCAAACGTTTGCGCAGCTTTATAAGTGGTGAAAAGATTTGGTTTGAATAATTTACCCATTATTTAAACCAAATCTTTTGTTATAAACCGAAATAGTCCTTGAAAGTTTACGCTGAATTTCCGGATAGTCAATTGATCAAACGTTTGAAAGAAGGTGATAATGTAGCCTTTACAGAAATTTATGAACGTTATTGGGAATTTCTTTATCAAGCTAGTTACAAGATTTTAAAGGATTCAAATGTCTGTGATGATCTTGTGCAGGAAGTTTTTGTCTGGTTGTGGCTTAATCGGAAAAAACATCTTACTGATGCTTTAAAACCCTATCTGTATGCCGCGGTAAAATATAAAGTACTTAACGTCATCCGGCATGGAAAAGTGAAAGAAGCGTTCTTTGCAAGAGCTGTTGAAAGTTATGTGGAGGTTGCTGCAGATGAAAACACATTAGAGGTAAGAGAACTCAAAGAGATTATTGCGAAGTTCACACAGTCATTACCGGAACGTGCCGGACAAATTTTTCATTTAAGCAGAAACGAATTTCTCACCAATAAAGAAATAGCCGAGAAGCTAGGGATATCTGAAAAGACGGTTGAGAACCAAATGAATATTAATCTTAAAAAACTAAAGGTCTCTCTGGGCAGGATGTCTTTCTGGTGCACTTTTTTGTAATAGACATAGGACCTGTATTATTGAGAAATTTTTTTTTCATTTGGCTTGGGTGCTGAGGGTGTCTGAAGTGCTGTGTTATTAGAAGCGACAGAAAAAGCCCGCTTTTAACCAAATGAATAAAGAGGAGTTTCTTCAGTTAGTCTCAAAAGTAAGTAAGGGAACAGCAACAGATGCAGAGATTGCTCGTTGTGAAGCCTGGTTCAAATCTATTGACGGGGAAGAGGGCTGGAATACGGAAGAATTAGGGAAATCTGATTTGAAGAAAAAATATTTGTTAGATCAGATTCAATCTCAGATCCATCAACGGGAAAATGGCCGGACGAGATCTCTTTTCTTTAGACTGGCTGCTGCTGCGGTTCTGATACTGCTGGGCACGGGTTTGTTTTTCTATAAAGCGGCTATTCTTTCTAATACAGCCAAACAAATTACTGTATATAAAAATGATGTTAAACCCGGTTCCAATAAAGCTTATCTAACCCTGGCCAGTGGAGAAAGGATTAGCTTAACTGATGCATCTCATGGTGATATTGCGGAACAATCAGGTGTTAAGGTTACGAAATCTGCCACCGGGGAATTAATATATACTATCGGAAAAACAAATAGCCTCTCTAAAAATATAACAGGATCCAATACCATTGAAACTCCTAAAGGAGGACAGTACCAGATCAGCTTACCAGACGGTACTAAAGTTTGGCTTAATGCCGCCTCACGGTTAACCTATCCTGTTTGTTTTGCAGCCCATAGCGAACGAAGTGTTGAATTGAAAGGAGAGGCCTATTTCGAAGTCTTTAAAGATAAATCTCATCCGTTTAAGGTCAAAAGTTCCGGACAGGAAGTGGAAGTACTTGGTACCCATTTTAACATCAATTGTTATTCAGATGAAAACGTTGTCAAAACAACTTTACTGGAAGGGAGTGTGCAAATACGAAATTCTTTTAAAGGAGAGAATGATGCAAGAACAGTATTGAAGCCAGGGCAACAATCTATCCTTAAAGACCGGCAAGTGAAGGTTAAAGAGGTAGATCCGGAAGAGACCATTGATTGGAAAAACGGAGAGTTTGTGTTTACCAACGAATCTTTGTCCAGTATATTAAGAAAAGTGGCAAGATGGTATGATGTAGAAATCGTCTATACGAGTACATCTGAAAATCCTCCAACATTTACTGGTTCCGTTTCTAAATTTGATCAGGTTTCCACCTTGTTACATATGCTGGAAAAAGCAAGTAAAGTGAGATTTACCATTGAAGGCAGGATGATAAAAGTAAAACAATAGCAAGTAATGGGACTAACCAGCCATTAAATAAACAGAACAATCAAATTAAATCTAAACAGTATGAGAAAAATCTACAGCAACACCGGTTAATGTAAATGGGAAGCGGAAAAAACCATGAAAGTGTTGCGAGCACTTCCATGGATAAGTATCTGAGCTAACCCCAAAACAAATTAGAGATCAGTTTATCGTATTAACCCAAACAATTCAAAAATAGCAAACCATCGGGATATTGACGCATAAATAGCAATCAAATCTGATGCGTATCCGGCTATGGATGAAACAACAAACAAAGCAATGAAAACAAATGCTTTTAACCCAGGTGAGGTATGTCCAAGCCTGTCGGCCAAATTTCTACAAATTATGAATTCGGTATTCCGAAGAATGATCGGGACCGATAAAAATAACATACTCATGAGAGTAAACTTAATCATAATTATCATGACCACTTGCTTACTGCAGGTCAGTGCCTCCGGTTTTGCACAAAGGATTACGTATTCTGAACGTAATGCTACGCTTGATCTTATTTTCAGGCAAATTAAAAAACAAACTGGTTATAAGATTTTGTATTCCGATCAGAATGTAAACGGGAATTTTAAGATGAATGTGAATTTTCAAAATGTCCCGTTAACAGAGGTTTTAGAGACATGTCTGAAGAATAGTGGACTAACTTATGAAATAGACCAGAAGAATATTGTGATTAAACAATCGGAAATTACCTTCCTGGATAAATTAAGAAACCTGTTGAGTAATATTGACGTAAAAGGAAAAGTCTTTGATGAATCCGGTAAGCCTTTGCCGGGAGCGGTTATCAAAGTAAAAGGGAAGGGGCAGGCTGCAAGTACTGACGCTGCTGGGAATTTTCATTTAAGTAATGTAGAGGAGAATGCGGTCCTTACGATTTCTTTTATTGGCTATATCACGAAAGAGGTTACTGCAACAAAGGATCTTGGAACGATTGCTCTGGAACTGGATAACGCAAAATTGGAAGAAGTGGTGGTGGTTGGCTACGGAACACAAAAGAAAACGAGTTTGACAGGTGCTGTTGCCACGATTACAGCGAGTCAAATTAACGACAGACCCGTAACATCTATGCAGAATGCTTTGCAGGGAGTATCTCCCGGATTGACCGTGATCCAGCGGCCTGGTGATGTCAGTTCAGTAGGAACGATTACATTGAGAGGCCGTAGTAACCTCGGTTCATCTGCCCCAATGTACATTATCGACGGAGTACCTGCAACAAGTACTCAGTTTGCGTCACTCAATCCAAATGATGTAGAATCCATATCGGTCTTAAAAGATGCCGCCTCTGCATCAATTTATGGATCAAGGGCAGCTAATGGTGTGCTTGTGGTTACAACGAAACGTGGGCAGGGGGGAGATGGAACACCATCTATAGAATTGAATACCAATTATGGCATTCAATCTCCAACCAGATTACCTAAATACACAAACGCGACGGATTATGCAACCCTCTATAATGAGGCTTTAACTAACGCCGGAAAAGCACCTCTTTATTCTGCTGCACAGATACAAAAATTTGCGGATGGCAGTGATCCGGACAATTATGCAAATACAGACTGGTATAAACTTGCTTTGAAAAAAAATCCTAAACAAAGTAATTCCACCATTAGTATCAGCAGTGCAGGGAAAGCAACCAATTATTACTTTAGCGCTTCTTATTTAAACCAGGAATCTCTGGTTCCCAATAAAGATCAGAACAGGTATACTGTAAATTTAAATGCGGATACGAGAATAAACTCCATGCTTAAAATTGGAACTATTATCTCTTACTATCGTCAGAACTTTGATACCAGAGGCGGGGAGTTAAATTGGACTTCTTTAAACCGTTTAACACCCGTGTTGGCTGCCCGTCAATCTGATGGTTCCTGGGGTACCATAGCAGGTGGGGCACTTTCTTCTACACTTGCTGCAGATAATGTTTTGAGGAGAATGGCGGAGGCCGGTAAAAGTTACAACCGGAATAATTATCTCCAAACTGCTGCTACGGCTGTGTTAACTCCGGTAAAGGGTTTATCTGTTAATGGGCTGGTTTCTTTAAAAACAACAAACACCAATTCATGGGCATTTACCAATACCATGGACCCTCTTATCAATTTTTTCACCAAAGCGCCTTTAACATCTACCGCAGTAACTATAAATGAACTAAAGGAAAAATGGGGAAAGGTGCAAAATTTTCTGGTGCAAGGCTATGCTGATTATCAATATACAGCAGGAGATCATTTTGCAAAGATTATGGTCGGCGCATCGCAGGAAAGTAACATTACCAGATATGCATACTTGGGGAGAAAGAATTTTCCGAATAACGACATGACGACGATTGTCTCAGGATCTTCTGCTGCAGAAGATGTAAGTGTACTGAAAGATGATGACAATAATGATATCCTGGGAAATAGTACTTCAGATCTGGAATGGGCTATGCGCTCCTTCTTTGGTCGTTTCAACTATAGTTTCAAAAACAGATATCTGTTGGAAGCGAATCTTAGGATGGACTATTCTTCACGTTTTGACCCGGCTTATCGCAAAGCTGTTTTTCCTTCTTTCTCTGCAGGCTGGAGAATCTCTCAGGAGGGATTTATGAAAAATATTTCCTGGATCAACGACCTTAAGTTAAGAGGGTCATGGGGAAGTCTTGGCAATCAGGATGCTGTTCCTTTGGGTAATTATTTCTCGCTGCTTAACCTGGGTTATAGCTATAGCTTCGACGGTGTTCCTTATGATGGCGTTTCCCAAAGCTTTGGGGTTAATCAGTTGGCAACATGGGAAAAGGTATATATGACGAATATTGGTCTGGACTTTTCTACACTTAAGGGAAAGCTTAATGTGACTGCTGATTATTATATCAAGAACTCTAAAGATATTTTAATTAAACCTACGGGAAGGTCAACCTATGCACTTACGCCACCTTTTGAAAATTTAGGTTCTGTAAGAAATAAAGGATTGGAATTGAACCTGAACTACAACGATATGATTGGTAATGATTTCAAATATACCATTGGCGTTAATTTGTCTAAAATCAGCAACAAAATTACCGGCCTTGGTGGAGATAATTCCCGTACACACGATA
>NZ_DATMRL010000011.1:0-6997 GCF_035566355.1 Pedobacter sp. | reverse complement strand
GAAATTAATGAAATTTTGAAGCTTGGAGCTAACATTGATAGAGATTGTTGCCCGGATTTAATCGGTATTCGCAGCCCAGTGTTAATTACCATAATGGCTAGAGTAAGTGCAATATTAGATGTGAATATGCCAGACAATTGCTACATATTTCATGACAAAGACTCCCATAATCAGTTAACAATTAAAGATGCAGCTTTAAAATTTATCAAATTAGCAAAAAATGGAAACTAATAATCCAAATTCTGATAGAATGAAAATTGCAGACAGATTAAAAGAAGCAAGAACTTTAGCGGGACTTTCCCAATCACAAGCAGCAGACAGATTAGGTTTGCAAAGACCTGCAATATCGGAAATTGAATCTGGAAAAAGGAAAGTGAGTGCTGAAGAAATTATTCAATTTTCAAATCTTTACCGAGTAGATGCTTCCTGGCTTATACTCAACGAAAGCGAAACGAAAGATGGTTTATCTCCAGAAATGAAATTTGCAGCACGTGAATTCGCCAAGCTTTCTAAGGAAGATGCGAATCGGTTAGTGCAGCTGATGAAAATTTTACCAAAGTAATTTTTTGATGAATCACCTAGTCAAAAAGGCAATTTTCAAGGCTGATGAGATCAGAATGAAGCTGGGGCTCAATATGTTTCAACCCGTAAACGTATTTACTGCTTGCGAAAAGATCGGTCTAACGGTTCGATTCGTCGATATAAATATGGAAGGTATATACGTGACATCGAGAAATTCTAGTTTTCCCACCATACTCATTTCAAATTTGCGACCATTTCCCAGGCGATATTTTACCTGTGCTCACGAGCTCGGTCATCATGTCTTCGGGCATGGTGGAAAAATAGATATTTTGACTGATAATGTTGATATGATGGCAAATAGAGAAGAGGATGAATTATTAGTTGATGCTTTTGCAGGGGCTTTCTTAATGCCGGTAGCAGGCATTTTGGCAGAATTTGTAAAAAGAAATTGGACCATTAAAAACGCAACACCTCTTCAATTTATTACAATTTCATCCGTATTTGGAGTAGGATATCAAACGCTAATTAGTCATTGTAGGTTAAATCGAATTATAAGCGACCCTCATGCGCAATCCTTATTAAATTATAAGCCCAATGATATATTGTTTAAGATTTTTGGCGGCCCTGTTAAAAATTCTTTTTTTAAGATAATTGATGATTGTGCGGAAAATCCAACCATTGATTTGGAAACATCCAATTATATTTTTCTGCCAAATGACTTGAAGGTCGAAGGTAATAATTTGAAGCAATGTCAATGTACCGGCGCTGGTATAGCGTATATTGCTCAAAGGTCAGGTATTGTTCGTGTAGCCACAAAGGATGGCGATGAGGGCAGTTTTATAAGAATCCAAAATCATGGCTATATAGGCTTGTCAGAAAATAGACATTTAGAAAATGAAAATGAATAATTATGATAACTTCCCCGCTCTTGATCGAAGACAATAATATCTCTAGTGCTTGGATTAGAACATTGAAACATATCATCGAATGTCCAGGAAACGAGATTACCCCACTTGTAGTCAGCCTTACCGAGTTTAACGAAAGTCCTGCATTCCGTGTTGCATTAGATAGTGACCTCAAGAAAAATGATAAAGCTAAAGTGCATACAGTAGCAGAAACAATATTTCCTGAGTCGCTATACGTCCTTAATGGTTATGATAGGCACAAATTGTATAAGGGATTTCTTGAAATATTACCGCGTATTAAAAAAATTGATGCGTCCAGCAATGCTCGGGGAACCTATTTCGAACGTCTGATAGCATTTGACGGCGGTCCTAAAGGAAAAATTAATCAATTGGAAAATATAATCACTTCTTTGCAAGACCGAGTTATTAAAAGAAGATCAAAGCTTCAGGCATCAATTTTTGATCCTTCGAAAGATCATACTGAGGGAGCTTATCAGCGCTTTCCATGTTTGCAACATGTAACATTTTATATGACTCCAAACGGAAAACTCATTTTAAATAGTTTTTATGCAGTGCAATATCTTTATGAGCGCGCCTACGGTAATTGGTTGGGCTTGATAAATCTGGGAAAATTTGTTGCACATGAAATAGGTACCGAATTGGAACGGTTCACGTGCTTCATTGGTGTTGAAAAACTTGACAAGTTGACAAAATCCGAAGGTCAAAACTTATTGGATTTAATGGCAGAAAAAGCAAACCTATAAAGATTTATTAGTATTATGACTCAGGTAGCCAGAAAGCCAGACAAAAGGAAGAAAAAAATTGAATCAGTCGCAAAAGGGAGAATTGACATTTATATTCCGCTAACTCCGGCAAAAACAACCGAAGTATATGATAGTTATTGGAGATTTGCTGTTCTTAGACAAGAGACTTTTTTTAACAGGGTTGACAGAAAACCTTATCCTTGGTCACCAGACCCGATTATTGGCCGGTACAAATTTACTAATGCATATCGTGCATCTGACAGGGTAAGTCAGTTTTTAATAAAAGAGGTAATTTATAATTCTCAATTGCCTGATAATCCCAAAGAGATTTTATTTCGCATTTTCCTATTTAAATTATTCAACAAAATTGAAACTTGGAAATTGCTTACTTCAAAATTGGGACCACTGACGTATTCCGATTACAGCTTTAAACATTATGACAAAGTGCTGAACGACGAATTTATAAGCGGTAAACGAATATATTCTGCTGCATATATAATGCCTTCGGGAAAATCATTTTTTGGGTATGAAAGAAAGCATTCCAATCATCTTAAATTGATTGAAATGCTGATGAAGAATGACATGCATGGTAAATTGTCTTCGGCAAAAAGAATGCAACAAGCATTTGAAATCGTTAAGACTCTCCCAGGATTAGGGGATTTCTTAGCTTACCAAATTCTTATTGATATAAATTACTCAACCATTTTGAATTTTTCAGAATCGGATTTTGTTGTTCCTGGTCCTGGTGCAAAGGGCGGGATTAGTAAGTGTTTCTATAGCACGGGTGGTCTAAACGATGCTGAAATTATTAAGCTAATGACAGAACGCCAGGAGTGGGAGTTCGAAAAATTGGGATTATCCTTTAAAACTTTGTGGGGAAGGCTTCTTCAGTTGATTGATTGTCAGAACCTTTTTTGTGAGGTGGATAAGTATGCAAGAGTAAAACATCCAGACATCAAAGGTGCCAGCGAAAGAACAAGGATAAAGCAGATATTTAA
The DNA here is from genome assembly GCF_035566355.1 of Pedobacter sp. GTDB lineage: Bacteria > Bacteroidota > Bacteroidia > Sphingobacteriales > Sphingobacteriaceae > Pedobacter. The sequence continues at coordinate 3,808 of NZ_DATMRL010000011.1, read as the reverse complement.
GGCGAATATCCAGCCAATTGATTATTGGTTCCCACCTAAGTGGGGAATCAACGAAAATATCAAGAGAAGGGTTCTTTAACAGGTATTTATACACATCGAATGTACATTCTGTACAATGGGTTGAGAAGTTTTAGGTTATTGAGTAAATTACTAGTTAATATAGGGATATGTTTTTAGGTGTAAAGGATTTTAATATAATTCAGACAAAGTTTTCAGTAATTGAGCCGTTCAATACGGCGAGGCTAACAAACGGATGTTATGAACTTAGCCTCGGTGAAGAAGTCTATTTGACTGATGCTAAAACAGGGAAAGTCGAAATTTTAGATGACTTAAAGAATAGACCTGTTGACATAAATCCTGGCCAATTCGCCCTGCTTTTGACCAAAGAAAAAGTATATGTACCTAAGGATAAAATTGCCTTTATATCCATAAAAGCAGGGGAGAAATTAAAAGGTTTGATAAATGTATCGGGCTTTCATGTGGATCCGGGTTTTCACGATAAGTTGCTTTTTTCCGTGTACAATGCCGGTCCTTCCCCAATAGTTTTAAATTACGGAGAACCGTATTTTCCTATATGGTTTGCAGAACTGAAGTCTGAGCTTGATGAAAGCGAAGCATATAATAAGAACAATGAACATTTTGGCAAGCTTAATCACATTCCGCCAAAATATATTGAGTTTTTAAAAAGGGGAGAACTGACTTCACCTAAAGCCTTATTCGATAAAATAAAGGACGTTGAAAGTAGTTTAAATGAAAAAATAATTAAGTCGGATGAAAAGAAAGACAGAAAAATCTGGCTTTATGGAATATTAATCGGCTTAGCAACTACAATACTATTAAAACTATTATTTGACGGGTCTAGTTATGACAAAGGCTATGTTGATGGCAAGAATTCAAAACTTATTATTGAGCAGATTAAACAGGAGATTCAAAGGCCTAATTTTGATAGTATAGTTTCCTATAAAGTAGATAGTTTATTTAAAAAAAGAGCTCAAGATGACACAACGAAAAGATAATAACGATTTATTCGATGCAGGATGTAAAAATGATGAGCAAATTCCTCGCAGCTTTACAGCGTTCTTCGAAGAAGTGGGAGAAGGCACTAAAGGAGAGGTAAAGGTTATTCTAAATGGTATGAGCCAGTTAGGTGATGTAATTAACGACAACTCTTATACTAATGACTTTTATAGATACCACGATGTATTTCATTATACTTTTGCAGCTGTTCTTGGATGGTCACCTTGTTCTCGTGCAATGATGAGAAGAAAGCGAAAGAGTTATGAATTGGTAGATAAGATTGAAGATGGGGCGAGGGCCTCTATAACAGAGGAAGCAATATCTATGATTGTTTTTAATGAGGCAAAAAGAAAAGACTATTTTAATAACGTTAATAAAGTTTCTAAGATCACGCTGAGAATTATAAAAGAGATGACAGAAAATTTTGAGGTGAAAGTGAGATCTGCAGAAGAATGGGAGCGTGCTATCCTGAAGTCTTATGAGATGTTCAGGTTGTTAATTAAAAATCATGGTGGCAAGGTTGAATTTGACTTAATAACAAAAGAGGTTGCATATTCTAAACTAAATTAGTTTTCCTACAAAGCTTGATTATATACACATGCAAATATACCCCAAGCGACCAAAGGCGCGACCAATTAATGCCTAATTATTTTCAATTGCGTCCTTGATTATCTAAATTCAAAGATTTATCTAAAATGATTGTTGGTATAGGTTGCGATCTGGTTGACCACAGCTTGATAAGATTACTTAAGTGGGAATCAGACTCTCATTTGCTGCGTAAGATATTCTCCAAAAAGGAAATGGATTTGTATTTTAATAAGAAATCCATTCAATTTTTAGCCGGGCGTTTTGCGGCCAAAGAAGCAGTTTTAAAAAGTATAGGTGTAGGAATGCAGGATGGAATTGCATTGACTGAAATCGAAACACTTCCTTCCGAATTAGGAAAACCTGAAATATTCCTAAGTGGTGAAGTAATGGATATTTCTGTGAATTTTGCTATAACTTCCTGGTACATTAGTCTTGCACATTCCAACGAATATTCCCTGGCATATGTTATCGCTCATGGATAAGGCGACCCGGCAGAGCCGCTTATCTCGAAAATCAACAATCTTTTCATGAATCAGCATTTTGTTCCTAGGGTTTATCTAAGAAATTTTGCAAACCGAAGAGGAGACGAATATTTCGTCGATGTTTTCGATACGAAACTGAGTCGTTATTTTAATGCGAATATCAAAAAGGTTTGTTCAGAAACTGATTTCTATACTTTAGAAGAGGGGAACCGGGTTGCAAGGGATTTGTTTGCCATAGAAAAAATATACGGTAATGGGATAGAGCCTCTTTATAAAAAGAGTTACGATATATTAACGAATCCAAACATCAGATTTATTTCTGAATTGCAGAGAGCGGAAATTATCATGGGACTTTTTCAGTTTTATATTCGGAATCCGAGGTTGCTTAACAGAAGTTTGGCGCATCATAAAGCACAAATTTTAAAACTTTGCAGAGAAGCTAACAGTTCGTTTAAGAAAGGAATTACTTACCTAGATATAGATTTTTCTTTTCGTGAATATACAACGGAGGGTATTATGGATTATTTCGAAAAACTAATAACAAAGACTTTCAAAGAACAACACATCAGTAGGATTGATGAGATTGGTTCTTTTCATATTGACGTTAAGTTTGAAGTTGCTATGATTAGAGAAGACGATTCAGAATTCATTACTAGCGATAACCCTCTAGCGTTACAGGACTTGATCAGTAACGACGAAAATCCATTGGAAAGATCTAAGGAATTTATTATTAGCCTAAATAAAAAGACGGCCATTCGATTATATCATGATAATAGCAAAAGAAGAGATGAGGTGCGACGTCATTGGATACCCAACCTGTCTGTAACAATGCACAATAACACAGTTAGGGAACAGGCGTCGCGTTTTTTGATCACCAATCGTGAGACAAATGAGCGGAATCAGCAGCAGACCGATAAATTTCTAAATGATACATCTGCAGAAGCCAAAATAAATATGATCAGGCAAGTTCTTGCCATATTTCCAGAAACAAACGAAAACAGAGATTCACACGCCGTGCTGATTGAATACCTGAAAAAATATGAACAGAATGGCACTTTAACGGACCAAGAGCAACATGAAATGATTCTGAAAACCCGTGAAATACAAAATAAATTTCTCAGAAGACGGATAACACTTTAGAAAAAATCAGAGCTCTTAACCGAGAACTCCCAGATATTAGCAAAACCGATAAATTGCGTTTTCTTATTGACCGGTTTTCGAAGGTGTGCTATGTGGAATTACAAATATTCTCTCCAAATTCAATAATAGTTGCACTCGATTTATAAAGTAAAGCTGTGAAGTGAAACGCAGATACAATTATCTCAAGAAGATTGCGACAAAGCTCCATTCATAATTCCCGAAAACTCATCCAATTTTGGGTGCTATGGTAGTAGTGTTGACGAGTGTCGAGCTCGGAAAAGTTGTCTGCATTTGACGTGGAAAGTTGTTATAAAATGCGTTAATAATCTGTTCATTTTTATCCGTGAATATTCGAGTACGTAGTGATTCAACGGCCTGAATATAAATTTCGTACAATTTGGGTACATTGAGCATTTTATAGTGCCCATGGGTTCGATTTATTAAATTGGAACTCGCTGGCCATTTCGTGAGTCCACAAAAATTGTTGGAGTCCATTTTTGCAAAAAATACATGCATCAATTTGTGTCTATAATTATAAACAATACTAGCTCGATCTCTTTCTGTTATAGACGGCATGAAAT
>NZ_DATMRL010000010.1:0-4892 GCF_035566355.1 Pedobacter sp. | reverse complement strand
AGGCTGTAAAAAAGACGGACGATGGCCCCCAGCCTCAAAACCTGCCGCGACAATAGCATCAACTCCTGCAGATTCCAATAATACCCCTTCATCCAGGGTTGTCGCCCCGCCCACAGTTTTAATTCCCAGACGCCGACATTCCTTCAATATCTCAGGGGAAGGAATCCCGAATATAAAACTGAATACAGCCGGACGAATCTGAAAAAGCGCCTCTACCTGTTTTTCAAATTTTGAAGGGATATCAGTCTGAAGATCTGGCAAGGGGATTCCCAACTCATCAAAATAGGGTTTAAAGAGCCCTTTAACCCGTTCCAGTTCTTTAAGCGGATAGGTCTTTAACTGTTCATCTACATCAGAAACCCACAAATTCACATTATAAGGTTTGTCGGTCTTCAACCTGATCTCCTCAGCCGCCCGAAGCATTTCTTCAGGAGATAAAGTATAAGCTCCAAAACTGCCTAAACCACCAGCATTAGACACTGCGGCAAGTAAAGCGGGAGTAGAAAATCCACCACCCATTGGCCCTAATAGAATTGGATACTGAATGCCTAACAGTCTAGTGATTTTAGTTTGGTACCACATCATTACTCTTTTTTTGAGAACACAGAAGTATATTTTTTTAACTTTTGGTACAAGTAGCCTCTTCTTTTACTGGCCTCCGATAAAGAGCTCTCTTCAGAAAAATACTCGCCAAATATCTTAGGAACAGCGATTCGTTGTGCGCTGTAAATTCCCGAATGACCACTAAAGAAATAAGCAGTAAAACAAGCCACCGCAAACAACAACGCATACTGGCCGCCAAATAATTCAATCCCCATAAAAGTACAGGCAATCGGGGTATTGGTAGAGCCCGCAAATACAGCAATAAACCCCAAAGCAGCAAAAAGGCTCACCGGCGCATCGAGTAAAACCGCGAGCGTATTTCCTAAAGTGGCACCGATATAAAAGAGAGGCGTCACTTCCCCGCCTTTAAATCCCGTTCCCAGGGTCACTGCAGTATAAATGGTTTTCCATAACCAACTCCAGGTATCCGCTCCTCCTGCATGGAACGCCGAAGGAATGGTTACTGCACCTGCATATTCCGGATCTACACCTAAGCTTAAATAATCTGGTTTCCCAATCAAAAAAGTAAGCCCAATAATCACCAGACCACCAAACACAGGGATCATCCAATTCTTTTTAAACAGCTTCAGGCAAATTGACTTCACTTCCTGCACCATACCCGCAAACAGGAAACCAGCCAGTCCAAAAGCCGCAGAAGAAAGAATCACCTTTCCCAGCAGTACAATGTCCATATGAAAATAATCTGAGAGAAAATAGACCGTTTGGGGTACCACATCGATATGATAATGAACATGAGACACATGCCAGGCAGAAACGGTTAGATCTCCAACTACCGCGGCAATTAATGCAGGCAATAAAGAATCGTATTTAATACGTCCTATCGTTAAAACTTCCATCGCGAAAACAGCCCCTGCAAGGGGTGTTCCAAACACCGCGCCGAAACCAGCCGCTATACCCGCAGTCAGGATCATACGCATATCTACCCCTTCTAATTTAAACCAGCCCCCAAACATAGCCGCAATACTTCCGCCTATTTGCACAGCTGTTCCTTCCCTGCCGGCAGAACCCCCAAAAAGATGGGTAATGACCGTCGTCAAAAGGATAACCGGGGCCATCTGTTTAGGCACCCCTCCTCCCTCTATATGGATTTGTTCCATAATCAGGTTGTTGCCTTTCTCGGAAGATTTCCCAACGGACTGATAAATGAAATAGATCAGCAGACCAGCCAGCGGCAGCAAGAATAAAAGCCAGGGATGGTGAAACCTGAAATGAATGGCTTCTGTGAGCAGCCATAGAAAAAATGCGACAACGCTGCCAATGGCTATAGCTGTAGGCACTATAAATAGTGTCCATCTAACCAGATATTTTAAAATTGAAGTGTGTTCTTTTAGTGTTATTTTGCTCGTATTGATCATGATCTTACCTACAATATTTTTCTCCTCAAACAAATCATTTGCTTGATCTAATTTTGTAGGAGTCATCAGCCGCGGCGGTTATTTTAAATGGAAGACACCATTTCCATTTCATTACTATGCAAACTTAATCATAAAGTTCAAAAAAACAAAAGCTGTTTTATAGAATCCATTCTGCGGAAGATGATGAATTTGCCATTTGTCTGTTTTGAAAAAAATTGACATCTGCTTCAAGACTACTGATCTTAGGCCCGCTGAAAAAGCGGACAAAGATCAAAGGTCTTTCCACAGAGCCAGATTTTTCTCCGTATTGCGCCTAGCTGTATTTCACGCCTATCTGCATCTTAATATAACCATATCTAACAAACTACGCCCGGACACCCTCCCTCTGCAATTTGCTAAGGAAAATTCTCGTACGCTGCGGAAAGACCTCAGAGATCTGCGGGCCCTTCAGCCCGCCTGATATCGTTAGTCTTGAAGCAGCTGTACAGAATTTTCCAAAAAATTCACCTCCTTATCCAGAATATTCTAAAATTTAGCTTATTATGAAATAAACTAAAATTCCTATATTGACATCGCATATACAAGCTATCTTCCAATCTACTTAACTAAAAATAGAATGAGATACTCCGGTATAATACTCCTGCTCCCATTTATTTTGACCAGCTGCAAGGAAAAATACAATGGCTATATCTACGACGGAATCAGTAGAAAACCGCTTGCTGGTGTGCAAATCTACGACATTGAAAGAAAAAAAAGCACCTCTACGGATACCCAAGGCTATTACAGCCTGAACTGGGATCCAGGTTTTCTATTCTCTATAAAGAAAAGTAACTATATAATCGACACTCTTCGTATGAACCGCATTATTGCAGGAGAACATCAAGTTAAAGAAATGGATGGGAGCAAAAGATTTCTTTACCCCCAGCTCAGCGGAAAAATCTACGATAAAAAAAACAGCCTACCCCTGAAAAATGCAGAAATATATACCATGAACGGCGAGAGAATAGTTTCAACCGATGCCAATGGTCACTTTGAACTCAGCCGGTTCCCTCCCTCCGATAAACTCGTGTTAAAAAAAGAAAACTATCAGAATGATACTGTTCTCTTATTCAAAATCAAAGACCCAAAAATCCAACAGATTGAATTGGTGCAACCATCCAAAAACATAAAATTCTATCTAACCCCCATTACCCCCTAGCAAAATCCTGTATTCAGGCTTTCCTTGCAAACTATGCCCGGACACCCTCCCTCTGCAATTTGCTAAGGAAAATTCTCGTACGTTGCGAAAGACCTAAGAGATTTGCAGGCCCTTCAGCCCGCCTGATATCGTTAGTCTTGAAGCAGCTGTACAGAATTTTCAAAAAACTCACCTCCTCAATACTTAATTTAAAACGTGGAACAATAATTGCAACCTCTCCACGTACTAGTATTAAATAAACACAAATGAAAACGATACATTCTCTAAAATTCAAAGCAGCGCTCCTACTTTGCCTTAGCTTTTTCTTCTCCTATGCCGCATCAGCCCAGGAAAAAGAAGAACAAAAGATAGAAAAGGCAACCACTGTACTTTCCGATTTTGCAAAAATGAAAGAATCCATTCCTTCAGATCTGATCGCCGTTACACAAGGTATTATTATCGTACCTAAAATGATCAACGCAGGATTTGTAGTTGGAGGAAAAAGAGGTAAGGGAATTGCGATGGTAAAAAAAGCAGACGGTAGCTGGAGCAACCCGGTTTTCATTACCCTGACCGGTGGAAGTATTGGTGCGCAAATCGGCTTCCAGGCAGTTGATCTTGTCTTGATCTTTAAACACAGCAACAGCCTTACAGACATCAACAAAAGCAGTTTCACCCTTGGGGGAGACCTATCCATCGCCGCGGGTCCTGTAGGCAGAAATACCACAGCAAATACAGACTATAAACTGGATGCAGAAGTATACTCCTATTCCCGCAGTAAAGGTCTTTTTGCAGGAATTTCCCTGAACGGTGCTTCCTTGGATATCGATGCAAAAGCAAATAAAGCCTTCTACGGAAAAGCACTATCTTCTCATACCATTTTTAAAGCAGCAAACAGCGATGCTGAAGTGGTTAAAGAATTGAAATCGACTTTGTCCGCCATGAAATAAAATTTGTTAAATAAAAAAAGGGGCGTCTGGAATTTTTCCGGACGCCCCTTTTTTTATTTAACAAAACCTACAATTTCACATAGGCTTCAAAATTCGCGAGACACGGATAAGGCGTACCTTCCAGTAAAGTTATCTTCACATAACGAATGGCAGAACCCGGAGCAACAGCATATCTCTGCTCTGCAGTTGTACCCGGATTAAAGCCTCTGTCATCACCCAGCTTGGTAAAATTAACCCCATCGGTACTGCCGGATATAGAGAATTTCGTAAAACCCTGTTTAGCATCTGTATGTGCATTTAATCCGATGTAAGTAAGAGCGTAAGCCTTCTTCATATCAATTATAGCCCAGTGCGGATAAGGATGAAGTTCCTCATAATCCACCTGCCAGAAAGAAGGCACATCAGGGGCAGTAGGACTTTTTACAGAAATCGGATCTACAAGGAATGCAGCAAGATTGGTTTCATCTCCAGGAAAATTCACTTCACTGGATGCTGTAGCTGTCCAGCCGGTCTTATCCAGGGCAATATCTGTAATGGGTACCCTTTCCTGTAAACCCGTCACGTTAAACTCGGCCAGGAAAGTTACACTTCCGGTTTGGGTAGCCGCTTTCTCTAATGCAGTCAGCTTCAGATAACGGATATTTCTGGCCGGCGAGATAGGAAAACTTTGTTCCGCTGTAACCGCAGGATCGAAGGTAAATTCGCCATAACTGGTAAAAGCGGTACCATCGGTACTTCCTTCCAGCCTGAACTTGGTAAAGCCCTTTGCACTGTTCTGCCTCGCCG
>NZ_DATMRL010000009.1:0-15140 GCF_035566355.1 Pedobacter sp. | reverse complement strand
TTTTTTTGTTTAGGTTCATAATTTGGTTATTTATTTGATTTATATATTGTTTATAATTTGATTTGAATCGTTTCTCCCTCACGGATGGTGTAAGTATGTGTATCTTCTCCTTTGTTCACTATAACCCCGATTTTATCCTTATTTTGCCTTACAATTCTCAGATCGAAAATAGTGTCGAATGCATGGATATTCCTTAAGGACATCTGCTTCCAGCCTTTAGGCAATCTGGGCGTGCAGCTAAAACTATTAAACCCTGTAGGCCTCATGCCAAATAACCCCTCAATAAAGACCCTGCAATACAAGCCACTCTCTGCAGAAAGGTGTCTCTGACTGCCTTCGGGATAGGCCTCAACAGGATATGGTACATGTTCGCCCAAAAGCCTTCGGCGTGAGTAATAATGAAGAAATGTCATAGCCTGGTCTGTCGCGCCCGCCTGCAGTACACCACGAAGGGCATACAATGTGGACCGGTCCCAGAAAGTTTCTTTACCTGCCTCTGTCGCCAAACCGTCAGCAGTCCAAAGCTGGGGTGAAAATAAAGCCCCAATGGTTCCCTTACTTCTGTTGTAAATTCCCATAGCAAGAGGCATGCTGATCCATGCACGCAGCGTCGTATTCGTTTCATAATATTTATAGGTATCGAAACCTCCTATATAAGCACCAAAATACTTCTCGATATTAAGCTTAAGTCTGCCGGCACGCATCTTGTAATCCTCAACTTCCTTTTCAGGCAGATGCAATTGCCTGGCCAGCATCGATGCCGAAACAAGGGCATCGTAATATAGACAGTTGGTAGACAAATTCGCCTTTCCAGAAGGGAACCGGCCTTCCAGTTCATCGCTTTGCGATTCCACTACCCCCTGGTCATTGATATGCCTGCGACAATATTCCAGACACCAGCTGATCAGCGGCCATAGTACTTTTGCAGAGTCCACCTTACCATAGGCAAGTGCAAATCTGGAGGCACCATAAGCAATCATGGCCTGATCTCCCCTGTCACCAGCCCCTTTCCATACGGCATCTCCCTCAGCCACGATGGAACTTGGCAATGGCTTGTATTCCGGGTTCATATAAGTTGCAAATAACCGGTAACAATTCATAGCAGACTGAATACCAATACGATCCCCTGAAAAAGCAAAATAGGGACTGACATATTCAGCCTGATCATTTGCCCATATCGCAGCATAATATTCCAACCCTCCCGGACCATGGAGATATCCGCGTTTGGTCTTAAAAATACTTTCGGTAGCGCGTATTTTCGCAAAAGCAAAAGCCGTATTTAAAATGGTATCCGGCGTTTCCAGTTGCAGGGGCTGCAAAATCTCGACAATGCGTTTACCCCTATTATTTTCTTCCAGATCAGGATTTACAGGAAAGGGCTTTTCGGGATGATCGGTGGCGAAATAACAAACTGCAAAAGTGGTGGACCGGCCAGGCTCCAGAACACGTCGACCTTCATTCAGCGTCTTCATCACCACCGTATGTGGCGATGATTTGCTGCGCAATGTATCCGTTGTTACTGAACGGTTTAATTTCTCCATCGACAGCGTTACCGTTTTGCCCCCTGTATTGGTGACAACAAATTTTTCAATGACCATGGGCTGATCCACAGAAGGGAACAGACTGTGCTCAATTTTCACGCCATCGGGTTTTCCGGTTTCTGCCATGATCCGCATTATACCAGAATGGTTAATACTTTTGGCAATCACAGCAGGTAACGGCTTGTTATTGATATACATCCGCGGTAATTCATTATCCTCAAAGGTATAAGCAATATGACTCCTGGTTTCATCGGGCAGCATCCGGAAGGTTGGAAAAACCACCTTACGGCTTAATCTTATAACACCCGCCTGATCAACTTGATAAGCAACCCAAAGAGAAACCTTTTCACCAGACATCTCGATATGGTCCGAATGTGGCAATCTTTCACTTATACGCCAGTTTATACTTCCATTTGGCTGTATGACCCACCGGTCCTTTTGTTCCGGCGGATTTGTTTCCTGGCTGTATATTGTCAAATTGACAATTAAAAGTAGAGACGTGAGTAAGGCTTTCTTCTTCGGGGATTTCATGAGTTTATTTTGATCGTTTAAAAAATTGTATTAAGATTTGGCATCAATTTCTACATGCATTCCGGGCTTTATGTTCACCTGCACCCAACTGATCACTTTTCCATCTCTACTGATTTCCTTTTTTGTGGTCAGTAAAGTTCCATTGACACTTGCATAGCGGTAATTTCCGGAGAAAAAGGCCTTCCATTTAAAAGACCTGTTTCCTAAATTGTAAATCGCCGATTGATGGACATTCTTGTGGCTAAGGTTGATTCTGGTCTGCAACACAGATAAATTATTGACTGCAGCAGAGCCCCCGCTGTTACTTTTAAATAAAGTGCCTATTGTCATTACATGGGCATCGGGACTAATACCCATAAATCCTTGTATAATGCCATCGATCACACCGAAAGAAACCTCCGGATACTCCCTTCTGGGCGTAGCGGGATCTGAAAGGTAGAGGATGTATTTTCTTGCCTGATCCCAATCACCGTTCTTATAAAACAAATAAGGATAATAGGAAGTGCATTCCATATTGGTCTTTGTTGCGGCAATTTGTGCCAGCTGGCCCTTAACCCTCGACCTATCCTTCAGGACATCAAACCAAAGCAGAAATGGGGTTGGATCGTCATTGACGAATTGGCCGTCGCCGCTGTGATAAGCAAAATAGCGACTCTGGCTACTGTTCCACCAGTCAGCTTCCAAACGTACCCGGTAGCGCTCCGCTTTCTGAGCATACAATTTAGCTTCCTGCTGCTTTCCTTTTGTTGCAAGTATCTCTGAATAGGTTTGCAGCCCGCGATAAAGCGCAGCCACAAGGTCAACTCCCGTTCTCAGGTTTGAGATTCCCTCCGAGTAGGAAGGCAACCCACGACAACTCTGAAAAGGATCCTTCTCATCATAAGGGATCGGAGTATGGAGATGCGCCGGTCTTTTTAACAAAGAATCAGCAGAGAGCACCCAGGTATTAATGTATTCCTTAACCGTCTTTTCCTGGAAGTGTACAAAAGCCGGATCGCTGATGTAATCTTTATTCCCTGTCCAATGATAGAGCCTCCAGGTCGCAAAAAGCACGTCAAAATTGGCTGGCAAATTGTACCAGAACTCTTTATCGCTCCTGTAATCTTCAGGTGCGGGCTTTCCCCATTTATTTATCTCCCAGTAGGAACACCAATCTTTTGAGGCCGAAATATTTTTAGCAAACAAAGTAAACATATTCAGATTTTCCCTGCTCAATCCGAGTATCTCGGCACCAATACTCTGATGTGCTGCATCACGCATGCAGAATGCATATCGCGACGGGAGTGCCGCTTCATACCATGCGCCTACCGGATCGGTATCCGCTCCTTTATAATGTAGTGCCATGTCTTTGGCCCAATTAAAAGCACGTACAAGATCTTTGTCGGAGGAAGTAAAACTCACGTTTACAACCTGTGCCGAGGCAAAAGAAAATCCATAAAATACAAACACCAAAAGGATCGATTTATATCGCCGTAAAATCATAGTATATGAATTGAAATTGATTCGCATTTGTAAAAACTACTGACCAGAAAAAGGCTTCTGCAAGAAACAAAATACAGTATACGTCCAATCTCCGCATCCCCTTGGGGTAGCAAATAAAGAATTTGTTCATCTGGTCTAATCTGGTCTACAGCACAATAGTAAATAATTACTTTTGTATCTGCAAATTTTATTTTACAAGAACCAGTGGAGAGAAAACAACAAACATCAGTATCATCAACAGGATCAGGATTCCGGCATAGAAATGTCTGTTTTTCCATAGCTCAAGATCTACTAAGTTATTCGTCTTGAGTTGATAAGGCACCGACATGGGATAGAATTTGCCAATGAGGAGCATGATGCCACAAGTGATCACAAACAAAATTGCCAGAATATGTAAGAAATGGATATGGATGTTGAAGACCAATTGAGTCAAGCCATAAGAAACGATGAAAAAAGTCAATCCTATTTTTGCGGCCAGCGGCGGCACTTTTCTGGTGACCAGACCAATAAACATAATGGTGAAAATAGGCACATTAAAAAAACCATTTACGGTTTGGACATACGTATAAAAGCCGTGTTTAACCAAAATAATCAAGGGCGCAATCATAATAGCAATTAAACAAACTACGATCTGGAACAACTTAGCGCTCCAGATCAGTCTTTTTTCAGGAACAATCTGCAACCGTTTCTCCAGCCAGGGTTTGTATATATTGAGTATAAACAAAGTACTTGAACTGTTCAGACCGGCATTAAAAGTAGTTAAGGCCGCACCAAAAATTATCGCCGCAATAAATCCGGAAATAATGGGTGGAGATACCAAACGGTTAAGCATAGGAAATACCTCAGCCGGGTTCTGTATACCCGCAAAAACATGTACTGCAATCAAGCCCGGCACACACAAAAATAAAGGAGAGATCAGTTTCCCTAAACAGGCCACCGCAATCCCTTTCTGGCAGGTTTTGAGGTCCTTTGAAGCCAGAGCCTGCTGAACAATATATTGTTCTGTTCCCCAGTAATACAAATTTACAAGTAACATGCCGGTAAAAAGGGTCCCAAATGGGATGGGATCAGAAGATGAACCTATACTATTAAAATGATCCTTCTGATTCGCTAACAAAACATGTATACCTTGTTGGATACTGCCATGTCCAAGATACTTAAGACCAAATACCGGTAGCATCAGCCCCCCGGCAAAAAGCCCCATACCCAATAGCATCTCTGAAATTGTGGTGGCTTTCAATCCGCCCAGTATTGTAAACAAACAGCCAACCGATCCCAATATCCAAACCAATATCCAAATACTGGTGCTATAATCTACATTAAACGCAGCTGAAAAGTTGAACAATCCGTTCATAGCCAAGGCCCCACTATACAATACGGATGGTAGTAGGTTAATAATATAGCCGAACAGAAATATCATGGATACAATTTTCCCAACACTGCGGTCATACCTTGCAGCGAGAAAATCGGGTGTAGTCGAAATACCAAGCCGGATATACATTGGCATAATAAACTCAGACACCAGCAACATAGCAAGAACAGAGGTAATTCCCCATGCCATAACCGTCATATTGTGGGTATAAACAAGTTCATTTTCACCTATAATGGTAGACGTATTGATATTGGTAAAGAGTAACCCGCAGCCAACCTGAAAAAATGCAAGTTTTCTATCTGCCAGAAAGAAACGATTTAAAGTATCCGCTTTTTTACGCCTGGAGTTATACAATGAAATGAAGGCAACTGAGCCAATAAAAAGCAGAAAACTTGAGGCGATAATCCAATTCATATGGATCTTTAAAGTGTAGTTCTTTCAAATAAGATCATAGGTACGGTGAGCTGTATATCTTGTTGCTTTAAAACTGCACGTCCGGCCAATATACCCATTTTCGAAAAATCAGCAGAAAATGTAGTGATACCTATAATTTCTTTCGCCGGCTCATCATTGGAGGAGAGCACCCCGAGGTCTTTTCCCGGTACAAGTTTTTTGCCTATACAATCTCTCATAATCTGCCATAGTGCAAAGTTATCCAAGGTAAAATACACCTTCCCTTTTTCAACTGTTCCAGCGATATATTCCTTTTCGATGCGGCCTTTGATATTGAAATCTTTAAGGAATTTTTTAAATGACCCGACAATCTCTTTAGGATCCAGGGAGATTGGAGAGTGATAAAAAATAAATTCATCAAACTGCCGGATCCTGGGTGCAAGCTTCGAAAAGACTTCATAAGAAGAATTTCCAAACTCCTGTGTAATATGGTTAAAAACACCATCCAGGGGTTCAAAGCGATCAAAAATTAAAAGTTTGCTCCGTGGTATCATTTCCAGCAATTCTTTGGTCTGGGGATGAGGTATTGGCGCAATTACATACATCCCGTATTTGCTTTTTATTTGTGATAAAATGGTGCCAAATATTTCGATGTCACCATGATGAAAATAAGTATTCAGGTTAACTTTCTGACCAATCTCGTGTCGAAAATTCCGGTAGAATTGTTCCTCAAAGGTATCAAGGTTATACATCAGCAATGCGACATTCATTATCCTGTCTGTATTGCCGCCGCCTACAAAATACCCTTGTCTGTTCTTAGACTCTACAATACCCCTATCGATGAGTTCTTTATAAGCCTTTATAACTGTTTGCCTGGAGAAGCCAAGTTCCTTCATCATTGCCTTTACCGTAGGAAGCATTTCATTCTGATTAATGATCTTCCCGTTGACGGCATTAATAATGCCCTGAACAAACCTGTCATGCTTGGAATATGAAGGTATATCCCCTAGTATTTGTATTTCCTTAAAAATGCTATCCATGAGTATGTAAACGCCAAAACCAATTCCCTATTTGGTAACCCGCCTGGTCTTTCCTCTCAAATGTGACAAAAAGGAGTGTACAAAAGAAATTTTTGCTGAATTTATTGAAATTTTTACTTCCAAAACCTTCACTCTTCACCAAAAATCGAGGTAATTGTCTATCCTACCAATTTATAAATTTGGTTAGATTACTAATTCTGGATATCTTGGCACAGCAACAAATCAGGGGCTATTACCTCATTAGTTTTTACGCAATACGATATATTTAATGGATACAAACAAGACCGCTACGACAATTCTGCAAACAAAACAACACTTTGAGATTCTTGACGGATTAAGGGGCATTGCTGCCTGGGCCGTTGTCATATTTCATTTTATGGAATGGGCTTACACCGATTCTAGCCAGAACTTTATCGGACACGGCTTTTTAGCTGTCGATTTCTTTTTTTGCCTTTCGGGATTTGTGATTGGATATGCTTATGACGATCGTATAGGAAAAATGGGCATTCTCGAGTTCTTTAAATCGAGGGTAATCAGGTTGCATCCGCTGGTTATCGCCGGATCAATATTAGGCCTTCTGGCATTTTTGTTCGACCCATTTGGAGGTCATCTAGAATTATATAGCAGCAGCAAGATCATTCTTACATTTTTGTGTTCTATACTACTTATTCCATTACCCGTAATAGCAGACCGTGGGTTTAACCTCTTCAGTTTCAATGCGCCGGCATGGTCTTTATTTTGGGAATATGTTGCTAATATTGTTTATGCATTTGTACTTTATCGAATTCGCCGCAGCTTCCTGGTATTTTTAACCCTACTCGCAGCCGCAGCTATTTGCCTGGTGAGTTACCGTTCGGGCAATTTATTGGGCGGCTGGAGCGGTCCTACCTTTTGGGACGGAAGCGCCCGGATATCCTATTCTTTTTTAGCCGGACTACTTATTTACCGTTCCAATTGGATCATCAAAAACAAGCTGGGATTTATCGGCTTAGCCATCTTATTGTTTCTTGCTTTTATAATGCCATCTTCAAAATGGAATTGGTTATCAGAACCTTTGGTCGTACTTGTTTACTTCCCCTTACTAATCGCATTGGGTGCAGGGGCTACTTTAGCTCCTGGCTTGAAAAAGTTTTGCGTCTTTTCAGGAAAGATCTCTTACCCATTATATATGACACACTATGCGGTGCTATGGATGTTCGGTAATTACTATACAACTCATAAGGTAAGCACTACGCAACTGTCTTTGATAATTATAACCGCGCTGGTACTATTGACTGGAGCAGCTTACCTCATCATGGTGATTTACGATATCCCCGTTAGGAAATATTTAACCGATAAACGGAATAAAGGACTCGCTAAACAGTAAGCTGGTGGTGACTAACGGCTCTACCGTATAAGCGGTTAATATTGTGCATTTATTAGTTAAAAACAGACCTAAAGTACCTGCGTATTCTTTATAGTTTTACAAGAATAAGGAACTGATGAAGCAATCTAACCATCATGAACGCTTCATTACCACTAAAAATAAAACTATATACTGATGAAAACGTATAAAGAATTCTTGGGTATCATCCTGTTTATTGCTGTTTTAATACAGGGTAACAATACCGCTAAAGCACAAAATGGAGACCAGATATTAGATGGAATCGGCGAGACGGGAATGATTGCACGCTACGTCTTTGACGGAGATGTCAAAGACTGGTCCCGAAATAATTTACATGCTAAATTTCAAGGTACAGGGATCAAATTCATCAATGACAATCGGTTTGGAAAAGTTTTGTCGCTTTCTGGAGATAATAACAGTTTTCTCACGATTCCTGGAGAAGCACTAAAGGATATAGAATCGCTCAGTATTTCAGGTTGGATATACTTGCGTTCGGATCTTCCGGGCCAACGCTTTTTTGATTTCGGAAAGGACGCCAATAGACATTTTTTTGCAGCACCTGTCGGGACAAATGCCCAAAAAGGCTACCAGACATTAATAACCGCAGAAAAGGGCAATAAAAATGGTGCGGTTTCTCCGGCAATTGAATTGAATAAGTGGGTTCATCTGGTTGTAGTGATAGATGTTCCTTCAAAATCTATGACCACCTACGTCAATGGTAAGCCAGCAGGCGAAACTAAGGATATTCCAGCAGAGTTAACGGAGGTATTGGGTCTGCAATCAGGAGAAAAAAAACTACTTTATATCGGAAAATCGCTGGTGCCAGGAGACCCCAATCTCAATGCATTGATACATGATTTCCGTATTTATCGTGTTCCCTTAAGCAGAAGACAAGTTGCCGGAATTTATAGCAATTCCCTGGGTGGCATTCATGAAGGTCCGGCAAACAACGGAAAGCATGACGATGATCTGCCGCATTTTTCTCCAACTGAGGCACAGTTGTATAATGCTTATTTAGTTCATGTATCCGATGTAGAAGTGGAAACAGAAGTAGGAAACCTGCCGCGATTACCAAGTTATCTACAGGGAACCTACCGGAATGGAATGAAAGGTCCAAAAGTACGTGTACTGTGGCCCGCTCCTATCGAAAACAGTGCTGTTCTCAAGCCTGGACACTACACCGTTACTGGATGCATTGCCGGAACGGATTTTCAACCAAAAGCATTTATCACAGTAAAAGAATCCGGCAAATCAACTACGCCAGATTCTAAATTGGAAACATTCAATTTAGATCAGGTTTCTTTGAAAAGTGATGCTTATGGCCACGAAACGAAATTTGTCGAAAATCGCGATAAGTTTATACGGACATTAGCCAAAACCGATCCAAACTCCTTTCTCTATATGTTCCGCCACGCTTTTGGCCAGAAGCAACCCGAAGGTGCAAAACCATTGGGTGTATGGGACAGTCAGGACACCAAATTAAGAGGGCATGCTACAGGACATTATCTTACGGCAATTGCACAAGCCTATGCCGGCACAGGGTATGACAAGGAACTTCAAGCCAATTTCTCCGAAAAAATGGAGTATATGGTAAATACTCTTTATCAGTTATCACAACGATCAGGAAAGGCTAAAGATGCAGGTAGTCAATATGTGTCCGATCCAACAGCAGTACCATATGGCCCTGGAAAATCAGGTTTTGATTCAGATCTTAGTGATCAAGGTATCCGTACTGATTATTGGAACTGGGGCAAAGGATACATTAGTGCCTATCCGCCCGATCAGTTTATTATGTTAGAAAACGGAGCTTCGTACGGAGGTCAGAAAAATCAGGTTTGGGCCCCCTACTATACCTTACATAAAATCCTGGCTGGCTTAATAGATGTATATGAAGTGAGCGGTAATAAAAAAGCGCTTGAAATAGCTACTGGCATGAGCGATTGGGTATATGCACGTTTGAGTCAATTGCCTCAGGAGAGACTGATTAAGATGTGGAATACGTACATTGCCGGAGAATTTGGAGGTATGAATGAATCCATGGCCCGCCTGTACCGAATTACCGGTGATAAGAATTACCTGAAAACAGCACAATTGTTTGATAACATAAAGGTATTCTATGGCGACACGGCACATTCACAGGGTCTGGCCAAAAATGTTGATTCATTTCGTGGACTGCATGCCAATCAACATATACCTCAGATTGTAGGGAGTATAGAAATGTATCGTGTTTCCAATAGCCCGGAATATTACAGAATTGCGGATAACTTCTGGTATAAGACTGTTAATGACTATATGTACAGTATCGGAGGAGTTGCAGGTGCACGTAATCCGGCCAATGCGGAATGTTTCATCAGTCAACCCGCAACACTGTATGAGAACGGATTCTCTGCCGGAGGACAAAATGAGACCTGCGCCACGTATAATATGCTAAAATTGACCAGTGACCTGTTTCTCTTCGATCAGCGGGCAGAGTTAATGGATTATTATGAGCGTGGCTTGTACAACCATATTTTGGCCTCTGTAGCAAAGGACAGCCCTGCCAATACCTACCATGTTCCGCTCAGACCAGGCTCTGTCAAGCAATTTAGTAATGAGGATATGACTGGTTTTACCTGCTGCAATGGCACTGCGATTGAGAGCAGCACCAAGCTGCAAAATTCCATTTACTTTAAAAGCAAGGATGGCAATGCGCTTTATGTAAATTTATATATACCATCTACGTTAAAATGGACAGAACGCCATATAACAGTAGAACAAACTACCAGTTTTCCAAATGAAGACCATACCAGCCTGACGATTCGTGGCAATGGAAGATTTGATGTGAATGTACGTGTGCCAGGCTGGGCAACCAAGGGATTCTTTGTAAAGATCAATGGCGTAGAACAAAAATTCCAGGCCGATCCAGGAACTTACCTTAAAATAAACCGACAATGGAAAGACGGCGATATTATAGAATTGAAAATGCCGTTCCAATTTCACCTGGATCCGGTTATGGATCAGCAGAACATAGCCAGTCTGTTTTACGGCCCCATATTACTGGCAGCTCAGGAGCCTGAAGCAAGAAAAGAATGGCGTAAAGTCACCTTAGATGCCCATGATATCAGTAAGTCAATTAAGGGTGATCCACAGCAATTGGAATTCACTATTGATGAGGTAGTTTTCAAACCATTTTACGAAACATACGGCCGCCACTCTGTTTATCTGGATGTTACGTTAAAATAGATCTTTAGATCAATCATTCAGAAAATCCATAGAAGAATCAATTTCATTCCTCAAGATAACGCAATGCAAATTCCACCCAGTCCTTTACCGAACTGTCCATATAGAGATCTGGTTGAATACCAATATTGTCTATTGGATAATCAGGTAGGCGCATCGCCCGGTAGGTCGGCATAAAAACCTGGTAACCCGGACAGCCAAAATCTACCAGGTACGCATTGCCGTAATCTAACGCACCATAACTCGGCTTGCCTATTACCTTCACCTTTTTACTCTGCTTTGCAATGAACAAAAAGTACTCGGCCGAGCTCCCTGTCGCTTTATCTGCAAGAACAACAATGTTTCGGGGGCTCTTGGCTGCTGGCTCAATTTGTTCAATATAAACCGGCTTACCAGTATCAGTAAAATTCACAAAACTGCCCAGATTTCCCCGTAGTTTATCTATTTGTTTGTCTATTCCCTCTGTTGATGTATTTTTATCCAGACTGTTTTTATAGACCAAAAGATTGTTAATATAGGTTTGTGTGGCCAAAAATTCTGCACCAGTGTTCCGTACGGATTTTCCAGAAATATACGGAAGAAGTTTTTGATAAGCATCTGTTGTCCCTCCGGGATTGCCACGGAGGTCAATGATTAAATTCTCACTCTCTTCAATATTCGTACGGTTCTGTAAGATCAGTTCATCAATTTCTTTAAGATGCTGATATTCAAAACTCGGCAATTTAAGAATAGACGTTTTGGTGGATAATTTTTTGAAATAAAAACCGGCAATCTCCCTCAGTTTTTCTTTCTGTTGAGCAACGCTTACCAATGGCAAGGGTACCTCTTTAATCAAGGCCACTCCTACTTCATCCATAAACAAAATACCCTCTTTATATATCTTATAACGCCCGTTTTTTTTCGATCTGTCTAGTAACGCATACTCAAAAGAACTATCCCGGAATAATTTAAACTTGATATCTCCAGCTCTCCAAAGCATTGATTTTGCATTAATAATAAAACCTGTATACTCATTCTCACTCAGTTTTTTGATTCCGATTTTATAACCTTCAGTTGACCACACTCCTTCTAACACATCTTTCGTCATCTTAACCTTATCCTGGAAATCCCGAATATCGAAAGTTACGGATTCTGAGTTACCACCGCTGTTTGAAGAAAAAGGAGTTCCATTAGAACCGACCCATAAATGGGGATCTCTGAAGAAATCGGTATACATCTTAAGTATTTTTCCGCAATCGAGGCCATCCACGTTTTTGGCCTTTGAGATCAGGTTCTTTGTTAATTCTTCATAGGGGAATCTTTCCCTGGTCTTTACAGTAAAACCGGGATATTCGGTTTCTACCTTCTTTATTAGCTTTTCCAGTACTATAGTACAATTACAACTGGATTGCTGTGCATACATCGATAATGAAAATATATGGAAAGCAAGACAAAATAATAATGTTTTCATATTAAATAATATTGAGCTGCAAACATAGCTCAGCCACTACAACCAAAATTGTAAAAATGTAAACCGTTATATAAATAGCCAGACATTTGCATTTACTGTATCCACTTTTTTAAAGAAAGCATTCGGATTCACATTGGTCAATTGTTTAAAATCCCTTATCAAATGTGATTGGTCATAAAAAAGGCTCTCATATGACAGTTCTGTCAGGTTCCTGATATCTTTTTGTTTCTTTATCGCCTTTCTGAACCTATGGATCCTATAGAATTCTGAAGGCGGCTTACCAATATTCCTGGTAAAGAGCCTATTGAGATATTGTCTCGAAAAGTTATTACTCCTGGCAATATCCTCTATCTTCAAACCAGATTCTATATCAGATACAATGCTTTCCATCAATCCCGGTTCTCTTATTTCAAGTTTTGACATCCAATAATCTTCCAGACTTTGCCGCTGGAAAGTCCTGTCACTTTCCAGCAAAATTCTCTTCATCGCTGGTATAAAATCCGCAAAGGGAATAAAATCCAAGGTATTTTCCATTTGCAAAAGTTCATGAGCATTACTAAAGAGATAATTGATCGCCAAGGGTTTGAAGTAGATCGTGATCTCACTTATGCTGCCCTCTACCAAAACTTCGATGGGTGAGATATATCTCGACACAAAATTGGCGATGATGTTTTCTTGCAGCGAAGGTGTAATGGTAATTTTGTTATTATTTGCCTCAATCTTAATATCCCGGCTCACCGATACGATGAAGAAGTTGTTTGGAAATGTCCAATAATGTAACCGTTCACTATTTCCATCTGGAGAAATAAAATAATACCCCTCTATGTATCTTTGCAAAACCTGATTTACAGGTCTGTAAAACTCCATTCTCATCTTCAGTTTCGGTTTGATATGCGCTAACAGACAAATATAATAATTGAATTCAACTGTTCGATCGCGTTCACAAATTGTTCATTAACGAACACAACATTATTAAAATAAAAAACAAAACACTGATTAACAAACACATATAAAATTAATTTGGATTTGGCACAAGCTTGGCCTATATGGTATCAAATAGTTAAATATAGCCATGAAAACCTCAATCAAAATCCAAATCACAAGAGCACTTACAGCACTACTGTTCGTAACAGCTGTCCTTCCAGTAAGTGTCTTCGCAACAGATAAAAACCCAATAAGGACTTCCAATATGACTCCAATCCGAAAAATCTCTATAAAGGGAAATGTTGAGGTGACGATGGTCCAGGGATTACCTGAAAGCGTTTCCTACACAGATGATAATACAGGTCGTGTAAAAGTTATAAAAACAGGTGGCGTACTCCGAATTATCGGCAACAGTCAAGAATCAAGCAAGCTCTTTATTTATGTAAATGACATCTACAGAATTGAGGCAGAAGACAATGCTGTAATTAAGACTGAGGGCTGGTTAAAGACGAGATTCCTCCAAATATTCTTAAAAGGAAATGCCAAAGCCGATATCCGCACAAGTACTCAAGGTCTATACACCTCTCTCCATGATCATGCCAACTTAAAGTTAAGCGGATCTACCGACGATCATACGCTGGAAATCGGTGACACTCAAAAATTGAACGTCGACAATTTTGTAGCTTCCAAGACCCAATACCTTTCAATGGAAACATTAGCCTTTGAAAGGAACTCTAAATAATATTAGAGAAATAACCATAGAGTGGAAGCGCCTGTTAACTTCCACCCTATGGCTTTTTATAGTCTACCAAACACTTCCAACATTTTATTTAAAGCAAAAGCCAAAACAATATTACCAATCGTAAAACTATACTGCGCTTATTGCTGGAGAATTAGAACAAACGTGTTTTCAAACAAAACTTTCTACTTCTGAACTGAGATCAACAACATCATTGGCCTACGGAGTTCTTCTTTCATTTCCGGAAAGTCTTTCAGCATTTTCTCACTCGGTATCGGTTCTTTAATTTCTACAATTTTAAACCCCACTTTTAAAAGCACATTCAAGTAGGTGGAAAGTGTTCTGTGATATTTTAATACCTTTTCTCCCAAAAACTCCGTATTTCTTTTTCCTTCCTTAAAATAATCATCCACAGGCCAGTAAAGTTTTTCACCAGCTTCATCATAAGCCCAATCCTGCTTTCCCTCAGCGGTAAAAACCGGATGTTCCGCAGAGAACACCAGGTAACCTCCCGGTTTAAGGAATTGATAAATATTTTGAATAAGCTTTTCAAATGACTGAATGTAATGAAAGGTCAGGGAACTAAATACAACATCAAACGTTTCCGGTGGATAAACAGCATCTTCAAGCGCAACATTATCATACTTAATTTCATCCTTGCTGTTAATCTGCTTTGCCTTTTCAAGCATCTTCTCAGAAATATCTACTCCTACCACAGATTTTGCCCCATTTTCAATCGCATATCTACAATGCCACCCAAATCCACATCCCAAATCGAGCACATCCTTTCCATTAAGATCAGGAAGCATTACCTTCAAAACATACCACTCTCCAGCGCCTTCAAGTCCCTTTTGCGAACGGTTCATCTTTCCATACTGCTCAAAAAAAGCCGGATCATCATATTTATTCTCTTTCATTAGATTATTTTAAGAGCTGTTCCTCAAAAACAAGTTACTTTAAAACAAAAATACTCATTACTCCTTTATGATCCGTAGGCCAGGTTCCTGGAGGCAGAATAAAAATATCCGAACTGGTCTCTTCCACCCGTTCATTTTTCACAATAGA
>NZ_DATMRL010000008.1:0-3632 GCF_035566355.1 Pedobacter sp. | reverse complement strand
ATTTTTTTATTCATCCAAACATTACAAAAGTAGTGAAATTAAAACTTATAAGCGGAGCTATGCCTGATGCGTGGCTCCCGGAAAAACTATTGAGAATTATGAAACTTACCACCTTGATGTTATTTGTAACATTAATGCAGGCGAGTGCTGTAGGATACAGCCAAAAGATATCTTTATCGGAACGGAATGTGCCAATTGAGAAAGTCTTTAAGGAGATTGAAAAGCAAACCGGCTACGTGTTTCTCTATGATAATGGAGTTTATACGCAGCGTATCAGTATCAGTGTGAAAAATGCGAGCATTGAAGAGGTACTCAGCAACGGCTTTAAAGCACTCCCATTGACCTTTAACATTGTGAATGGCAACAATATTGTGGTGAAACCCGTACCAGAATCCTTCACTGATAAAGTATTGCGCCTGTTTAATCAAAGAAATCCGGTTAAAGGTAAAATTACTGATGAGACAGGTAGGCCTATTCCCGGGGTAACCATTTTAAACAAGACAAATGGTAAGGGTGCAATTTCAGACAATTCCGGGGCTTACAGCATTGATGCTGATAAGGGCGATTTACTGGTGTTCAGCTATATTGGGTACCAGCAGAAAAAAATCAATGTTGCCGATCAGACGACTGTTAACCTGGCCTTAGAGCCTGAAACTTCCAGTCTTGATCAGGTGGTGGTAGTGGGTTATGGCAACACCAGAAAAAAAGATCTTACCGGCTCGGTAGCAGTAGTGAGTGCTTCGGATATCAAGGATACACCTTTTGCTACAGTCGATAATGCCCTGGCCGGTAAAGCGAGTGGTGTACAGGTCACCAAGGCCGATGGCTCACCTGGCGGTGCGGTGCGGATCAGGATACGAGGCTCCAGCTCTTTGCTGGGCGGCAATGATCCTTTATACATCATTGACGGTGTGCCGGTTCAGGTATCTAATAACTTTATCAATCCCGGGTTTGATGTAGGTAGTCCGGTTGGTAATGAAATTAACGGAATGGGAAGTATGAATTCGGGTTTATCTACCGCCTTTACCAATGGCTTAAATAGTCTTGGCGGTTTAAATGTAGATGATATCGAATCCATCAGTATTCTTAAGGATGCTTCCTCTACTGCAATTTATGGTTCAAAAGCGGCTAATGGTGTGGTGATGATCACCACTAAAAGGGGCAAAAAAGATATGAAACCTCAGATCACCGCAAATTACTATTCGACAATCACTACACCCAAATTACCTAAATTGTTAAATGCGGAGCAATACAAAATGTTGCTCACAGAATCTGCTCAGAACTTAATGAAAGAGGCAGATCCGGATGAAGACTATATACCAGAAAATATAGACGTTATTTTAAACCATCCGAATACCTTTTTCGGCAACGCAAATACAGACTGGCTGAAGGAAGTAACGCGGAATACCGTTTCGCACAATGCAGATCTTTCGGTGCAGGGAGGTGGCGCTGCATCTAAATATTTCAGTTCCGTTTCATTTAACCAAACTCCGGGGGTCGTAAAATCAACGGATTACCAGCGCATTGCAGGTAAGTTGAATTTAGAGAATGAGATCGGTAGTAAATTCAGGTTCATCACCAATTTGAATTTAGGGTATACCGACCAGAATATTGGGGATGGTGCCTATGGACAAGCCTTAAGGGCACGCCCCGATTTAGCGCCTTATGATGAAAACGGTATGCCGACCAGTTTTGTTGGCCGGGGAGGTGAGGATTACCAGGGTTTTCAAAATCCTGTAGGACTATTACAGGCCACCAACAATGCCAAAACATTTAGTATGTTAGGATCGCTGTCGGCTTTATATGATATCACCAAAGCACTGCAGTTTAAAAGTACGGTGTCTGTGAATATGCAGACCTATAACCAGCGTGTTTATATGCCTAGTTTTATCCAGACGGGTACTTATTTTGGTCCGGCAACAGAAAAATCAGGTATTGGAAGCAACTCCAATAGCAGAATGACCAATTGGTTTTTGGAGAATACCCTTACCTATACAAAAAATATAGCTGATATTCATGAGATCAATGTTTTGGCCGGTACCTCGTATGAGACCAGAAAAAACAGTTTCTTTAGTGCTACAGCTTCAGGATATCCTAATGACCATACGCTAAACAATCTTTCTTCTGCAATAACGCCATTGTTTACCCGTGGTGATGAACCTAGCAGCCCTCAAAGTTATTTGTTGTCATTTTATCTGCGTGCCAACTATACTTTGATGGATAAATATCTGTTTACTTTCACAGGAAGAACAGATGGTTCTTCTAAGTTTGGTTACAACAATAAGTTTGGTTACTTCCCGTCAGCAGCTTTGGGATGGAGAATCTCAAAAGAGAACTTTCTGAAAGATGTAAAGTGGATAGACGATCTTAAAATAAGAGGTAGCTATGGATTAACCGGAAGTCAGAACATTGGTGACCAGATGTACCGCACTTTATATACGCCTAAGGCCTATGCGGGGGCAAACGCTTTAATTCCTACACAGCTGGGAAATGAAAATATCAAATGGGAAAGTACAAAATCTACGGATCTTGGATTAGATGTTTCCTTATTTAAAAACAGGTTACAGCTTACAGCCGATTACTATGACAAGCGAACCAATGGGGCTCTGCTTTATTTGCCGGTTCCAGCAAGCAGCTCCTATGCTTTCTTATTGAGTAATGCGGCCGACCTTAAAAACCAGGGATTTGAGTTTTCTTTGCAGGGTGATCTTGTAAGAACTAAAGATTTCAGGTGGAATGCTTCATTTAATGTGACCTGGAATAAAACGATAGTTACGAAACTGGATCCGAAAGCTAATCTTGGACCCCAGGGAAGTATGACTGGTTTGGAATGGCAAAATACCAGGATTGCAGAAGGAAAGCCTTTGGGAATGATTCTTGGCTATACCTTCACAGGAATCATTAAAACCCAGGAACAACTGGATGCTTATAAAAAGGAACTCGGACCGGCAAATTCAACGCTTTATCCATTTCTTGGTATTGGTGATCCGATGTACCAGCTGGATTATGAATACTTCAAAGCGAGTAAATCTGCAATTGCCGATTCAAAAACTATTATCGCCAATGCAGCACCTAAATACTATGGTGGTTTTACCCAAGGTTTTAGTTATAAAAATCTGGATCTCCAGTTGTTCTTTACCTTTTCTCAGGGCGGCAAATTGTTATGGGGTGATCACATCAGCAGCAGACAATTTAATGGAACTTCAAATTCGCACGCACTGATGCTGGACCGCTACCATCCGGGAAATACAGAAACCAACCGCGAACGTCTGGTACTGGAGGGGAATATGCCTATGCCTTCAACGATAGATGTTTTTAGCTCTTCTTATATCAAATTAAGAAGCCTAAATTTCAATTACAGGTTGAACAAGGCCAGATGGATGCAATATGCAGGATTGCAAAATGCTTCCATTTATCTTTCGGCTACGAACCTGTTTACCATTACCAAATACCCGGGAAATGATCCTGAGACAACCAATGACACCTATAGTGTGGGCGGAGGCTATTTCGATGTAAGCAATTACCCTGTGGTGCGCACATTTTCACTAGGATTTAAACTTGGGTTTTAACATATAATATTGAGATGAAATATATACAATTCAAATTATTACTACTGTTATTGTTAACATGCA
>NZ_DATMRL010000007.1:0-6738 GCF_035566355.1 Pedobacter sp. | reverse complement strand
AATAGAAGTCAGTTTCATCCTGTAATACAAAGGCAGTAATACAGTAGCAATAATAATAAAGCCGATCGCATTGCCCAGTACAAACTGAAAATACTGGAACTGATTACCCGATGGTGCACCCACCTCCCCGGGAACCGAGATAAAGGTAACTCCAGATAAAGCTGTGCCAATCATACCAAAAGCAACCAGGTACCATTTGGAATTCCGGTTGGCAATAAAGAAAGTAGAGTTGTCAGACGATTTCTTTGAAGTGGCAAAGGCAATAACAATCAGGATCAGAAAATAACCGATTAAAAAAGACAAAAGTATCGCTGGACTCATAGTATGTTTTTAGGTTCTAAATGTAAGAAAATCATCTTCTAAAAATCAAATAAGAGCAGATAAATTTCCCTGCAGCCATTTTCAGACAGCTCAGAATGGAAGAACCAGCTGTTTAGAATTATTCATAAATCGTAAATATTTTTTGCGCCGCTCACAAATGCTAAATCAATTTATATAAGTTTGTAAAATGAATTTTTCTTCAAAATTACTGGAGGATGCTGTAAATGAATTTGCTAAACTACCGGGAGTAGGTCAAAAAACCGCACTTCGGCTGGTGCTACATTTATTAAACAGAGAAAAGGAAGAAGTAGAGCATTTCGGTAGTTCTGTGATCAGGCTTAGAAACGAAATCAAACATTGCAGCATCTGTCATAACATCTCCGATCAGGAGATTTGTGAAATTTGTACTGCACCCAAAAGAGATAAAGAAGTGATCTGTGTGGTAGAAGATACCAGGGATGTGATGGCTGTAGAAAATACTTCGCAGTATTTTGGTGTATATCATGTCCTGGGCGGTTTAATCTCTCCGATGGATGGAATTGGCCCTTCAGATCTCTTTATTGATTCGCTGGTCCAGCGGGTGACAACTACGCCCGTCAAAGAGATCATCCTGGCACTTAGCGCTACGATGGAAGGAGATACCACACTTTTCTATTTGTATAAAAAACTTAAGGATTTTCAAATCCCCATCACCACGATCGCCAGGGGGATTGCCTTTGGTGGAGAATTAGAATATGCCGATGAGATTACATTAGGACGTTCTATTGTAACCAGAGTACCTTACGAATCCAGTATCAGATGATCATCCAGTTAAAAGCATTCCATGGAATTTAAGAATAAAGTTGTAGTGATTACCGGAGCCTCTTCCGGCATTGGTAAGGCTTGCGCCGAAGAATTTGCAAAACGCGGAGCTAATCTCGTTCTGGCTGCAAGACAATATGTAAATCTCTGTGAAATCACCGCTGAGCTGGAAAGAAAATACAACATCAAAGCCGTTGCTGTACAGGCTGATGTGAGTAAGGAAGAAGATTGCAAAGGTATTGTCAAACAAGCCCTGCTCACCTTTAATCAGATAGATATCCTGGTTAATAATGCCGGATTGTCTATGCGGGCTTTATTCAACGAGCTGGATTTATCTGTTCTTAAAAACCTGATGGATGTGAATTTCTGGGGAACCGTTTACTGTACCAAATATGCTTTAGATGAAATTCTGAAAACCAAGGGCAGTATTATCGGTGTATCTTCTATCGCGGGTTATCGCGGTTTGCCAGGCAGGACAGGCTATTCTGCTTCGAAATTTGCAATGAATGGTTTTATGGAATCTCTACGTACGGAGCTTTTGCCTACAGGTGTCCACGTGATGGTGGCTTGCCCAGGGTTTACAGCTTCCAATATCCGTGTTGCCGCGCTGTCTAAAGACGGTGCCTCGCATGGCGAAACCAGTATGGAAGAAGGAAAAATGATGTCTGCGGAAGAAGTTGCCCGCCGTATTGTTGACGGAGTTTCAGCCCGCAAACGAACATTGGTGATGACTGGTCAGGGAAAATTGACGGTTTGGATTAATAAACTGCTGCCTGGCCTGGCCGATAAACTGGTCTATAATCATTTTACAAAGGAGAAAAAAGCGCTGATCAAATAAATCTCCATTCTATTCAGTGGCCTCCAGTTTTTCAATATGCCCGATTTTGGACATGTCCATTACGGTCTGACCATTGCTGTCATTAGAAAAGATATTGGTGAACCTGGCCTGATGTACAATATCTTCATCCCGGTAGGAGGTTCTGGTGTGTACCGTTTGTGAAAAGGTATCGTCAAAGGCCTTTACCATGATGAGCAATTCCACTTCTGCCTCTGCCAGGTCTTCAGCCGTTTTATCATAAATAGGGCTGTTCTCATCAATGGGGTGAACTACTGTCCAGCTCATGGTCAGTAAGCCAATCTTTGACCTTTCCAGTTCCAGAGGGTAAAACCGGCGCGTCTTCTTCCCATCTATCGTTTCATTATAAGACATCACGACCTGGACCTCCACTTCAATCAGCTGATTGTTCCTCAGGTTTGCCATTCTGAACATCAGGCCCTTGATGCCTTTATAAGGAGCAATGACCATGTGCTGACTGTAAATGATCTTTGCATTCGGTCTGGAAAAACGTCCATAGAGCAAACCAGTAGCCAGGGCAAAAGCCAGCAAGCCCAGCATAGATTCAAAGGCCGCTACAATACTCGTTAAAAAACCATCCGGACTGATATGTCCATAACCCACAGTAGAAATGGTCTGGGCAGAGAAAAAGAAAGCATCAAAAAAATGATCCCTTGGGCTTATGCCTTCAGCCCCCTTCAGGTGTTCGATTCCAATAGTGACGTATAGAAAGGCAAATACCATGTTGACTACAATATACGCCGTCAGGATCACCAGCAGGAATTTCTTCCAGGTCATGGAGATCAGCCAGTTATACGTATCAGAAGTTCTGAAAAATGGCAGCCCAATACGTTTCACATTGGAAGTACCATTGATGTTCATCAACCTTTGATTGGCACTTACCGGCCGGGTGCCAAATCCAAGATCGTCATCCAGCTGCGATTTTCTTTTAAATAATGCCATAATTCTCAATAATTTTAAGAAATGTTTTGCAAATAATAAAAACTATTCCATCTTTGCCTTACGATGATATTAACAAACGGACTTAACATTTGGTGGTGGCACAACGCAAGCGCGTAGTGTAACCCTGTTTTGTACGTTTTATTTTATATAAATAATTTGAGGGTTGCTATAAAAGGCAACCTTTTTTGTTTTACAGCCATGAAGAAAATATTAAACCACCTTTTCGAGAATAAAAGTTTCAGTCGCGCTGAAGCACAGAAGATCCTGACTTCTATTGCGCTGGGCGAATACAATACTTCTCAGATTGCCGCCTTCATTACTGCCTATGGTATGCGGAACATCACCGTGCAGGAATTACAAGGATTCCGCGATGCCATGCTGGACCTCTGCGTTAAAGTCAATCTCTCTGATTATGAACTGATCGATCTTTGCGGTACAGGAGGAGATGGGAAAGATACCTTCAATATTTCTACCCTGGCCTCCTTTGTTGTCGCTGGTACAGGAAATAAAGTCGCCAAGCATGGCAATTACGGGGTATCTTCCGGTTGCGGTTCTTCCAATGTGATGGAGTACCTGGGCTATCAGTTTACCAATGATCAGGATGTTTTGAAGCGGAGCCTGGACACTGCAGGTATCTGTTTTATTCACGCGCCATTGTTTAATCCGGCTATGAAAACAGTTGCACCCATCCGAAGAGAGCTTGGCGTAAAGACCTTTTTTAATATGCTGGGACCAATGTGTAATCCGGCCCAGCCCAAAAATCAGCTGGTAGGTGTTTTTAGCCTGGAGCTGGCCCGTTTGTATGCCTATTTGTACCAGGATACAGATAAAAACTATACGATCCTTCATGCCCTGGGCGGCTTTGATGAAATTTCGCTGACCTGCGATATTAAAACCTTCAGTCCAAAAGGAGAAGCCATGATCAAAGTCTCAGATCTTGGATTTGAAAAGATCAGCGAGCAAGAGATCAAAGGAGGGGATACCGTGGAGTCTTCCGCCAGGATCTTTACCGATATCCTGAATGGAAAAGGAACCGATGCCCAGAACAATGTAGTGCTTTGCAATGCTGCGCTGGCCCTGCAGACCATTAAAAATTCCAGAACCTTTGCCGACTGCTTTTACGAGGCCGAATCGTCTTTACTTAGTAAAAATGCCCTCAACAGCTTTAAAAAACTTATCGGATCATGAAGCAGCCAAAATTAAAGATTTGTGGGATGCGTGAACCCACCAATATGCTGGCTGTTTCTGCATTGATGCCGGATTATATGGGTTTTATATTCTACCCCAGATCCAAACGTTATGCAGCTCATTTATCTTCTGTATTTACAAGAAAGCTCCCGAAAACAATAAAAAAAACAGGTGTTTTTGTAGATGAAGATATGGAAAAAGTACAGGAACGTCTGGTGGAATTTGAGTTGTCTGCACTCCAGCTTCACGGAGAAGAAAGTCCATCTTATTGCGCAGAATTAAGGGCGTTCAGCCCGGAAACAGAGGTGATCAAAGCTTTTGGAGTAGATGAGTCTTTTGATTTTGAAAGTCTAATTCCTTATGACGGTATGGTAGATTATTTTCTTTTTGATACACAGACGCCAGATCATGGTGGTTCAGGAAAGCGTTTTAACTGGGCTCTTCTGGAAAGCTATAACCTCGACATTCCTTATTTTCTCAGTGGTGGGATCGGGCTGGACAGTGTAGCGGAGATCAGAAAGATCAAAGACGAGCGCCTGTATGCCATAGACATCAACAGTAAATTTGAACTGGAGCCAGGACTCAAAAACTTAGTACAATTAACAGAATTTAAAAATCAACTGTTCCGCTGAGCAGAAAGCGGAATAAAATCCATAAGACTATGAATTATTTTGTCAACGAAAATGGCTATTACGGAGACTTCGGCGGCGCCTACATCCCCGAAATGCTGTACCCAAATGTAGAAGAACTCAGACAGAACTACCTGAAGATCATTAATGATGAGTCTTTTAAGAAAGAATTCCATCAGTTGTTAAAAGACTATGTAGGAAGGCCTTCGCCTTTATACCTGGCAAAGCGCTTATCTGCAAAATACAATGCCAATATCTTTTTGAAAAGGGAAGACTTAAACCATACTGGTGCCCATAAGATCAACAATACCATCGGTCAGATCCTGTTGGCCGAACGCCTCGGTAAAAAACGCATTATTGCAGAAACCGGTGCCGGACAGCATGGCGTAGCCACGGCAACGGTATGCGCCCTTCGTGGTTTGGAATGTGTGGTTTATATGGGAGAAATTGATATTCAGCGTCAGGCACCGAATGTAGCCCGTATGAAAATGCTGGGGGCTAAAGTCGTTCCTGCTACTTCAGGCTCCAAAACCCTGAAAGACGCGACCAATGAAGCCATGCGTGACTGGGTAAATAATCCTGTAGATACCCACTATATTATCGGTTCCGTAGTTGGACCGCACCCATATCCGGACATGGTGGCCATTTTTCAATCCATCATCTCAGAAGAGACCAAAAAACAATTGAAAGAACAAACCGGTAGCGATCAGCCAGATTATGTTCTGGCCTGTGTAGGTGGCGGAAGCAATGCCATGGGCATGTTCTACCACTTCATTAACGACGAAAACGTAAAACTGGTTGCTGTAGAAGCTGCCGGGCAAGGGGTAAACAGCGGCCATTCTGCAGCAACAACTGCTCTGGGTAAAGAAGGTGTATTGCACGGAAGCAGAAGTATCCTCATGCAAACCGAAGACGGACAAGTCGTTGAACCTTTTTCGGTATCCGCAGGACTGGATTATCCAGGTATTGGCCCACAGCACGCCCATTTGTTCAAAACTGGCAGGGGCAGCTATGTGTCTATTACAGACGATGAATCTTTACAGGCCGGACTTCTTTGTACGCAGCTGGAAGGTATTATTCCTGCTATAGAAAGTGCCCACGCACTGGCATATCTAGAAAAAATGAACTTTACAGGTCATGAAAATGTAGTCGTATGTCTTTCCGGAAGAGGAGACAAAGACATGGATACCTATATGAAATACTTTGGACTATAATCAGCAAGACGATGAACAGAATCAATAAATTATTCCAGGAAAAACCATCCAATATCCTTTCTATTTATTATACAGCAGGTTTTCCTGAGCTGGGTGATACCTTGCTGATTGCGGAAGAACTGGAGCGGGCAGGAGCCGATATGCTGGAAATCGGCTTTCCTTATTCCGATCCTGTAGCCGACGGACCAGTGATACAGGCCAGCAGTAAACAGGCCCTGGAGAACGGGATGGATCTTAAAACTCTTTTCAGTCAGTTAAAAGACCTCCGTTCCAGGATCAATATTCCCATTCTTCTGATGGGCTATGTAAACCCAATGCTGCAGTTTGGTGTAGAAAATTTTTGTAAAGCCTGTGCAGAAGTTGGGGTAGATGGCTGTATTGTTCCCGATCTGCCTATGGCCGAATACGAAGAGCACTACCAGGAGCTTTTTAAGCAATATAACCTGAGCAACATCTTCCTGGTTACCCCACAAACCTCCGAAGAACGCATCCGGAAAATAGATGAACTCAGTACAGGTTTTGTTTACCTGATCTCTTCTTCAGCAACGACAGGAAAAAACCTGCAGGTCTCTCAAAATACAGAAGACTATTTTGCCAGGATTGCTGGTATGAAACTCCGGAACCCAACCATGATTGGATTTGGTATCAACAATAAAGCAACCTTCGATAAAGCCTGTCAGTTTGCCAATGGCGCCATTATAGGAACCGCCTTTGTGAATGTCCTTTCGGAAGGTACATCTGCTGCCGGCATTCAGAAATTCATGAAATCTATTTCCGAATAGAATAC
>NZ_DATMRL010000006.1:0-9138 GCF_035566355.1 Pedobacter sp. | reverse complement strand
ACAGGCCTGCAGTAAGACCGAATAGTGACAGGGGGAACAGACCTGCAAATAATAAAGAAAACAACAGACCTGAAAGAAAAGATCACCCGGAGCAAAGAGGTGGCAGAGGATAATCAGGATATAGTCAGTAAATGAAGAGAGAGACCAGTATACAACCGGTCTCTCTCTTTTTATTTATCCGAAGGATTTTTCTTTTTGTCTATCAACAGTTCAATCATCTTTTGAATCCTTGATATTCTGGTCTTTTCCTGTTTTGCAGTTAAGATCCAAAGCACATATTCCTTTTTATGACTCCAGGCCAGCTGCATAAAGAAATGATAAGCTTCCTTATGTTTCTCCAGTTCATGTTTCAAATCCTCAGGTAAAATGATCTGTTTATGCTCTACGTCTATAAATGCTGCATAAGCATTATTTTTTATGCTTGAGTTGGCTAGCCCGGATGGCTTGATCTGGTCCTGGGGTTTTAGTCTTATTGCTGTCCAGACTTCATTGATGGATGCTGAAGCACATGGACTCAGATTAAATTCTTGAACACCATCCCAAGGTCCCATCATGTTCAGATCCGTTTTAATTCCGGAACTTTTTTTTGGATAAGCTATCCAAAGCACGGTATTGGATTTCAATGTGGCTGAAAGGATTCGCAGTTGTGCTGTCAATTCTTCTTCATACCGGACAAAGACCAATGCCACATCATAGGGGCGATCGTCTTTGTAACAGAGTTCTATTGTCTCAGGGACATCGCCTGTTATTGATTGTACATCTTCTGGCGGGTCACATAGCAATAGCCTGTAGCCCGGTTTTACCAGTAATTTTTTTAACAATGCATGATCCATAGGCTTGATTTATAATCTAAGTTTAGCGAAAAAGTCCCAAAGAACTATTCCAGCTGATATTACAATATTGAAAGAATGTTTTGTGCCAAATTGAGGGATTTCTATGCACTCATCTATCATTGACATGACTTCATCACTTACCCCATCTACTTCGTTGCCAAAAATAAGTGCATACTTTTTCTCCGGGTCTGGTGTAAATGTATTGAGCATCGTGCTGTCTTTGGCTTGCTCTATAGCAATTATGGTATAACCATTACTCCGTAAACTCATCACTGCTTCTGTGGTTTTTTCGAAATGCACCCAATCAACAGATAAGGTAGCCCCTAAGGCTGTTTTTTCAATTTCCCTGTGGGGAGGGCAAGCTGTAATACCACAAAGCACCAATTTATCTATTGCGAAACCATCACCAGTCCTGAAGACAGATCCTACATTATGCATACTTCTTACATTATCCAGAACTACAGCCACAGGCAATTTATCCTGTTCTTTAAATTCTTCAACACTTACCCTGTTCAGATCGTCTAACTTTAGTTTCTCCATTAAAATTTTAAATATTTCATCAATATAATAATTGTTTTTCCAGTTCTCAAGAGCACGATAATGTTCGTCTTAAAGACAATAAAACATTCATACTCCGCCAAAAATTATTCATATCAGCTTGAACAGTTCGGCACACAACGGTTTCATCGCTACAAAAGTATAATTATATTACTGATAATCGTTTCCATCAGTATTTAAAGAACATGATTGATAAACCCTGTTATCATTATAAAAAAAAATAAAATTAAGTTCTTTGTTTTAGTAAAGTATTGATAGTATTGTTAATTATAAAGCCTAATAAAATAAGCAGATGAAAGCAAACCTAATAAAGACCGGACATGTAATTGATGGAAAAGAAATTTTTGCCGTTGAACTCATTAATAAACAAGGAACTTACGTTAAAATATACAATTACGGTGCAATAATCAGTCATTTCATTACCGTTAATGCGAAAGGAGAGAAGCAAGACATCGTGCTTGGTTTTGACGATTTCTCTGGTTACATCAGTGAAGATTATCTGGCAGACTATCCTTATTTAGGTGCGGTCATCGGACGATATGCAAACCGTGTAAAAGATGGCAGGTTTAGTATTGATGGAAAGTCTTACCAGCTTCCGCAAACAAATGGAAATGATTGTCTTCATGGGGGGAAAAATGGTTTTGATAAGAAAGTATGGGATATACTGCCTACAACCGATCCAAGTTTAACTTTACAGTATATCAGTGCAGATGGTGAGGAAGGATTTCCAGGAAATTTAACGGTACAACTGACCTTCAAACTGACAGAAGAGAACGAACTTATACTGGATTACAGAGCTGAAACAGATCAGCCTACCGCCATTAATCTGACGCACCATGGTTATTTTAATTTATCTCCAGACGGAGGAAGCATAGAAAACCACACACACAGAATGCCTGCAAGCCATTATTTGCAGCAAGACGACAACTACGTTGTTACTGGCGTACTTGTTCCTGTAGAAGGCTCAAAATATGATTTCCTGGGTCCTAAATTGATAGGTGCAGACTGGGATGCCGAGGAGGGATATGACCAATCCTTTGTTCTTGATGGCAATTATGGAGAGCTTTCTCTGGCTTCTGAAACCACTGAAGAAAAAAGCGGTTTAAAGCTGTCTGTATTTACAACCGAACCAGTTGCCCATTTTTATACGTCAAAATATATGAATGTACAAAAGGGCAAGGGGGGCCGGAATTATGGACCATATAGTGCTTTTTGTGTGGAAACGCAACACCACCCTAATGGGATTAATATTCCCCAGTTTCCAACTACGGTGTTGTTGCCGGGAGAAACTTACAAACAAACTACGATTTATAAAATTGAACACAAATAACGTCAATAACCCTCATCCGGACAGATCTCCAGATGAGGGTTATTCTTTTTAAGCATGTGAAGCTAAGTATTTTGTCTTTTTCTGAAAACGGAGAAATAACAAGACCGACGCAGTAAGCAAGCCAAATGTTAATCCATACCAGATGCCGTTTACGCCTAAACCAAGTTTAATTCCAAGAAGATAGCCTAAAGGAATTCCAATGATCCAATAGGCAATAAAGGTGATCAGTGTAGGTACATTTACATCTCCAATACCTCTTAATACGCCCAGACCTACAACTTGTGTACCGTCAAACAACTGGAAAAACCCAGCAATAATCAACAATTGTGCTGCAATATGAATCACCGCCAGATCCTCGGTATAGATATAAGGGAGTATATGATTGGCGAAAACAAACATTAGCGCCGTTAAACTCATAAATCCAATAATCACATGATAGCTCGCCACAGCTGATTTCCTGAGATCGGCAAAATTCTTCTTTCCGAGATTATTGCCCGTTTTAATTGTTGCTGCAGAGGCAATTCCACTGGCAAGCATATAGGTTATTGAGGCAAGATTAATAGCGACTTGGTGAGCGGCCTGTTCTACAGCACCAATTGTTCCGATGAGGATGGCGGCTCCACTGAATGCGCTGATTTCAAAAGAATATTGAAGTGCAACGGGTGCTCCAATTTTCACAATTTTTGTACCCAGCTGCCTGTTCAGGTATTTAAGTTTAAAGCTTTTGATATAGGCTTTAAAATATTGTGACCGGAGAATATAAATACACATCACCACAGCCATCAGGCACCGGTCTATCAAGGTACTTAGACCCACACCTTTTACGCCCATGGGGGCTATTCCGAACATACCTTTTACAAAGATAATTCCCAGAACAATGTTGATCAGATTTCCCCAGATAGATACAAACATAGCTTGTTTTGTAAAGCCAAGACCTTCGGCAAATTGCTTAAAGGTTTGAAACACCATCAGTGGAATAATGGAAACCGCGAGGTATCCAAGGTATGGCTTTGCATAGGCCACAACTTCAGGCGATTGCCCAATATGATCAATGATGATCAACGTTCCAAAATGGACGAAGCAATAAAGAAGTACAGCCGTAATTACGTTTAATAAAAGGCTGTTAACTAATAACTTACCACACTCATCGTAATTCTTGCTTCCGTTCTCCCTGGCAATAAGGGGCGTCAATCCGTAAGAAATTCCCAACCCCAACACCAATACAAGCATAAAAAGGCTGTTGACTAAGGATACCGCTGCAAGCTGAATGGTTCCTGCAAAATGTCCCACAATCACACTGTCGGCCATATGGACCAGAGTATGTCCCAATTGCGAAACAACAATAGGCATTGCAAGTCTTAAATTATCAGAATAGTAGGGCTTGTACCTGGAATATAAAGTCTGGAGCATAAAAAAATGAAATGGTAAATAAACAGCAAAGATAGGGCTATTTACTGGAATCTGCCATTGTAAAGTATTCTTCCTTCTCTGAAGTATGTGGTAAAAGCACGCCTGCAAGGATCATATTGACTAAAATTTTCTGAGCATGACGGTTAGAACTTCTCGTAATTTTACTGAATTCCCTAAGCGTAATTCTTTTTTCCTCTTTCAAAAATTCAAACAGCTTTTTTTCATGATCTGTATAAGAGATCAGTTGTCCGGTTTCTTTGCTTCCCTTTTTTAATACATCCACAATAACCTTGCTGGCCAATATACTTTTATCGTTCACCCTGAAATACACCCACCATTTTTTGTTCTCGTCAAGGGCATAATGTGGCTTGGTATCGCTTGCATGAATTTTAACCAATAACACCAGTTTATCTTCCACATAGATCTCTTCAAATTCGGGCTCTATAGCTGGTCTGCAATATTGATGGGCAGACTTAGTGATCATGTATTTCTCTTCATCCTCAGATTTTACACCTTTTATCGTTCCATCGTCGGCTACACCAATAAGCAACTGTCCGCCTTTATTATTTGCAAAAGCCACAAGACTTTTGGCAATCTTCTCTACGTTTGTTATTGTTTTTTTGAAGTCCAGTGTTGTTCCTTCTCCCTGTAATATTAACTTTCTGATGTTCATAAACCATACTTAAGTTCCGTAATCCCATTAATAAGCAACTACCGGTTTTTCTCCGTGATGAAGGTTCCTCACATAAACCTCATTCATTACCGTCGCGCACAATTCTCCCTTTTTATCAAAAAGTTCCATAGGGTATGCTTTAACAAACTTTCCTGTAGTATTTAACGACTCAATGGCATCATTGAGCATTTCATCCGTAATCAAAATAGTGAAGTAAAGATTGGTGCGGCCAGGCTTAAGGTATTGTATAGATGCGCTCTTTAGCCACACCCTGACCTTAAATCCTTGACGCTGAAGCAGCTGATCAAACAGCAGTGCATAAAAAGGATCTGTCGCCCCGTATATAGTTCCTCCATAAATGGAGCCATTATAATTGCGGTTTAAAATGCTTTTACTGATCTTGACGTCTACACCTCTAAAGTCTTTGTGAAATTTCCGGATCCAAATCCTCTGAAAGAACAAGGGAGGGTAAAAACACAAGGCCCATTTAAGGGTTTTTTCTGATACAACCATGACGCTTAAATATCGAAAAGATTATTGAACTTTTAAATTAAATGTATGATGTTAGCGTAAATTTTAAGTAAATTAGTGTATGTATATTTATGAAACAGTTACAGCAGCAGTAGAAGACCTTGGCAAAAGAGGTTATGAATATGATTTCACATTACAACCAGACTGCATCGAGTGTAAATCCATTGATTTAAGACTCATGCCAGAGGAATTTGAAATCGAAGAATTTTATCGTTTTGAGGGCATGAATGATCCGGCAGACAGTGCTGTTATATACGCCATATCTTCACCGGTGGGCAACCTCAAGGGGGTTTTAATAGATGCCTACGGTGCCTATGCTGAAAATGTTTCTCCAGAGCTTTTAGACAAGCTGAAAATGCACCATTAGTTTTTAAAACTTTTTTTCTTAGACGCTGTTAATTAGTTAGTTTTAATCAAAATGCTGTAAATGCATCTTGATTGTTTCATTGACATTAAAAAAACAAACTATGAAAAGGACAGTTTTAAGTCTTGCAGTTGCGGGCTCTATGATTATACTCGCTTCAGCATGCAATTCAACAAAAAATGCAACGGAAACCAGGGACAGTACAACTACAACCACGGATTCCACGATAAAGACAACAGACACCTCTAAAAAGGTGATTGACACAATGAAGACTACGCCTCCTGATACTACAAAAAAGATGTAGCTCTGCTCTTCAAAGCTTCCCAGAAGATCGGGGAGCTTTTTTTTATATTTAATTTGTGGCATTATTTGATTTTGTTTGTACTTTCAAAAAACCAAATCAAACCGTAATGAATGCCTTGAAGCAGAATAAAAACTTATTTTTTCTAATCCTTGTAGCCTCACTGGGCTATTTTGTTGATATTTATGATTTGCTTTTGTTTTTGATCATAAAAAACAAAAGTCTCACTTCTCTGGGGGTAAGCCCGGATAAACTCACAGACACTGGCTTTAACCTGATGAACTGGCAAATGGCTGGTTTACTCATCGGAGGAATTCTTTGGGGTATCCTGGGCGATAAAAAGGGCAGACTGTCCGTGCTCTTCGGTTCCATTTTAATGTATTCCATAGCCAATATTGCTAATGGTTTTGTAACCTCTATACCGATGTATGCCTTCTTCAGATTTATTGCAGGTGTAGGCTTAGCTGGTGAATTAGGCGCAGGAATCACGCTGGTTAGCGAGAGCATGAGCAAGGAGAAAAGAGGGTACGGTACGATGCTTGTTGCGGGTATCGGCCTAATGGGGGCGGTTGCAGCCTATCTTGTTGGCGATTTTTTTGAATGGAGAACTGCATTTTTTGTAGGTGGCGGGCTCGGCATTATTTTACTTTTGCTCCGAATTGGAGTGTTTGAATCTGGTCTGTTTGAAAATATGGCTAAAAAAGAGGTATCCAAGGGCAATTTTCTGATGCTTTTTACCAGGAAACGTTTTTTTAAATATTTGAACTGCATTTTAATTGCAGTGCCGTTGTGGTTTGTTGTTGGAATCTTAGTAGGTGCAGCTCCTGATTTTGGAAAAGCGCTGCATGCAAAAGATGTCCTGGACAACGGAAAAGGGGTAATGTTTACTTACATAGGTATATCTTTGGGCGATTTTCTGGCTGGAGCCCTGAGCCAGATTTTTAAAAACAGGAGAAAAATTGTTTTCGTATTCCTGACATTAACCTTTTTGTCCATCATGTTTTTCTTGTTTAACACCGGATGGACAGCCACCAATTTCTATATTTTATGCGTTTTCTTTGGCATTTTTACAGGCTACTGGGTTGTTTTTGTAACCATTTCTGCCGAACAATTTGGCACAAATCTGCGCGCCACGGTAACCACAAGCGTACCCAATATGGTCCGTGGTTCTTTAATTTTGGTCAGCATGTTGTTTCAGTGGCTACGGGGAAACCTGGGCATCATCAATGCCGCAGTCTGTGTCGCCGTTATTACAGTTGGCCTTGCCTATATTGCTTTGTATAATTTGGATGAAACCTTTGGGAGAGATCTTAATTTTGTAGAAGAATAGTGTCAAAAAAATGTACTATCTGCAATTTTAAAGCCGTTTAGCGCTTCATTAAGGTTAACTTTGACTATGATTTTTAAAGAAGAGATTGTATCCAGATATAAGCAAATTCAGGACGAAATTTGTCTTGCACTTGAACAGGCGGATGGGGCATCCAAATTTGAGGAAGAGATCTGGAACAGGGAAGGTGGCGGCGGTGGCCGCACAAGAATCCTCCAGAATGGAAATGTTATTGAGAAAGGTGGCGTTAACTTCTCTGCTGTCCATGGCAAATTGCCTGATGCAGTAAAGAAGGCTTTCAATGTTCAGAATGATGAATTTTTCGCAACCGGGGTGTCTATTGTGATGCACCCTAAAAACCCGTTTGTACCCATTATCCACATGAATATTCGTTATTTTGAGATGGATGAACAAACCAGATGGTTTGGTGGAGGAATTGATCTGACACCACATTATGTTATAGATACCGACGCAAGGTTTTTTCATCATCTGCTGAAACAAACATGTGATCGTTTTGATCCGTCCTTTTATAACAAGTTTAAACAACAAGCGGACGACTATTTCTTCATTAAACACAGGGAAGAGACCAGAGGGGTTGGAGGGATTTTCTACGATCGGTTAAAACCTGAGAATACGGGGCTGTCTTTTGATGAGCTGTTAAATTTCTCTGCAGAGGTAGGAAACACGTTTGCTCCGGTCTACACGGAGCTCATTGACCGTAACCGGGATAAGGAATATACGGAACAGGAGCAGGAGTGGCAATATATAAGAAGGAGCAGATATGCCGAATTTAACCTTGTTTATGATTCCGGCACCAAATTCGGCCTGGAAACTAACGGAAGAATAGAATCTATACTCATGAGTTTGCCTCCTTTAGCTAAATGGATCTATAACTTTCAGCCAGAAGAAAATACGCCTGAAGCTGATACTTTAAGTAAACTCAAAAAAGGCATTAACTGGGTTTAATATTTTTCCACAATACGTTTAAACGGCAATATTTTATTAAATTCGCAAGGTTATAACAATACCTTATTTAAATCGTTTTTAACGAACATTACTTTATGGCAGAAGATTTAGAAAATCAGGAAGACGACAAGATTATTAAAATTAATATAGACGAGCAGATGAAGTCTGCTTATATCGATTATTCGATGTCTGTTATTGTATCAAGAGCTTTACCTGATGTACGAGATGGATTAAAACCAGTACATCGCCGTGTTTTATACGGAATGCTCGATCTGGGGGTAACAAGCACTAAACCGCATAAGAAATCTGCACGTATCGTGGGTGAAGTACTGGGTAAGTATCACCCGCACGGTGATTCATCGGTATATTTTACGATGGTTCGTATGGCCCAGGACTGGAGCTTACGTTACCCAATGGTAGACGGACAGGGAAACTTTGGACACATAGATGGAGATTCACCGGCAGCGATGCGTTATACAGAGGCTCGTTTCTCCAAGATCGCAGAAGAAATGCTGGCCGATATCAATAAAGATACCGTAGATTTCCAGTTGAACTTTGATGATACTTTACAGGAGCCAACCGTTTTACCAGCTAAGATTCCAAATCTGCTGGTCAATGGTTCATCTGGTATTGCTGTAGGTATGGCCACCAATATGGCACCGCACAATTTAACTGAGGTCATTGATGGTATTGTAAATTATATAGACAATAAAGAAATCACTGTAGAAGAATTGATGAAGTTTATAAAAGCTCCGGATTTCCCTACAGGTGGTATTATTTATGGATATACTGGTGTTAAAGAGGCTTTTGAAACCGGACGTGGCCGTATTGTAATGCGCGCCAAA
>NZ_DATMRL010000005.1:0-7604 GCF_035566355.1 Pedobacter sp. | reverse complement strand
GTAGTTACGGTACTTTAAGTTTTTATTTTATTGACAGAGTTTAATTAAGCTCTGTCAATAATTTGAAGAAGTTTTTCGAGATCATGTTCCGTATTGTAAAAATGAAATGATACCCTCAGTCCTGCACCGCGAGGAGAAAATAATACATGAGCATCCTGCATTCTTTTTGTCAATACCTCATCTGATTTGAGATTGAATATTGTAGAATGGGCTGTTCTTTGAGCTACTTCTGAAGTGAGAAGCCCTCTTTCGGTAAAAGCTTTTTTTGCAAGTTCGCTTAGTGTCTGTAGTTTTTTCTCTATAACGTCCATTCCCAATTGTTCTAAGTCCAGTATAGATTGTTTCAGCGTTCCGAAAGCAAGAGTGTCTAAATGGCCTGGTTCAAAACATAACGTCAAAAGCTTCTTATGTTTTAGGAAAGGTTCTTGCGGGAGAGCGTGATTGACTCTGTTCTGGTATAGATGGCTGTAAACATGATCTTTAATGAACAT
Organism: Pedobacter sp.; assembly: GCF_035566355.1. Classification (GTDB taxonomy): domain Bacteria; phylum Bacteroidota; class Bacteroidia; order Sphingobacteriales; family Sphingobacteriaceae; genus Pedobacter. The sequence continues at coordinate 7,113 of NZ_DATMRL010000005.1, read as the reverse complement.
GAATCCATTGCCGTATCCGGAAAGCATCCACTTATAGCCGCTGCTCAAAAGTACATCAAGACCTGATTCTTCAAAATTAAAACTTTCTGTACCACAAAATTGCGTTCCATCGGCAACAATTAGCATGTCCGGGTATTCTTTTTTTAGTTTTTTAATGAAATCAAGATCAATTTTGATTCCGCTAATGTATTGGATCAAACTCAGTGCTAATATGGTTGGCTTAGAAGATCTGACTTTATTTAATATGTTTTGCTCCAGGTTTTCATCCAGTTCTGCGTATTCGATACTTTTGAAATTTCTGCTTTCTATTGGATAATTTACAGATGGGTAATCACTTTGTAATAGTAAGAAGCGATGAGAGCGGTCTAATCCGTCAAGGAAAGTATTAAATGCGATGGAGAAATTTTGAACAAGAAAAGTGTTTTCTGCTTTGGCTTTAAAAAATTTGGCTACGTGATCTTTGACGTCCTGGAGGAAATCTGCCTGATAAAGGCGGAATTTGCTTCCTTCTTGCACAAATTGTTCGTCGTGTGCTTTTCTCCACTGTTGTATAGATTGAGATAAGATGCCCGAACCGGCTGTGTCAAGATATATATAGTCATTTAGTACGGGAAATTGTTCGGTAAAATTCATGGCGTAAATGTAGCAGTTTACATTTACTTCACTTAAATCTCTACTATAAAAACATCTTTATCCTGGCTATAGGCCAGGATAAAGACATTGAGATTATTTTACACGTTCAACATAATCACCCGTGCGTGTGTCTATTTTAATTCTATCGCCTTGGTTTACAAATAATGGCACTTTTAATTCAATACCATTTTCTGTCGTTGCAGACTTTTGAGCTCCTGAAGATGTATCACCTTTAACAGCTGGTTCTGTATAAGTGATCTCCAGTTCTACAAAATTTGGTGCCTGGGCCATGATTGGTTCTTCACTTTCAAAAGAAACGATAACATCCATTCCTTCTTTCAGGAATTTGGCGGCAGGTCCAAATAAAGATTTTGGAATATTGAACTGCTCAAAACTGATATTGTCCATTACAACAAAATACTCGCCTTCTTCATATAGATATTGGAAGTCGTTGGTTTCCACACGGCAGATTTCAACCTGTTCGTCAGTCCCTAAACGTGCTTCTACGATTTTTCCTGTCTTGATGTTGCGAAATTTACCTAAGTAGAAAGCGCCACCTTTTCCTGGTGTACGGTGTATGAATTCTGTAACCGTTACCAGTTCGTTGTTATAACGTAAAATATTTCCTACTTTGATTTCGGATGCTTTTGCCATAAAATATAATTATAAAATTTGGCTAAAGATAGATTCTTTTTGCGTATTTATTTTCTTCTGATGTAAATGTGTTTTACATTTAATTTGCCTGTTTCCCTTTCATCTACTTCAAAGCGGTTGATGCTTTTGATTAAGGGAAGCAATCTTGGAAATCCGTAGTTTCTGGAATCGAAGTCTGGTTTTTTCTTGAGCATTAAACTTCCTAGCTCTGCAAGGGAAGCCCAGCCGTTTTCATCAGCAAGATCGGAAATGGTATCTGAAAATAGTTTAATGACCTTTGGATCTATCTTACTTAAGGGCTGCTGCTCTTTTTTGCTCTGTGGTTTTTTATCTTCTATTTCTTCTTCTACAGAAAGATCGGGTTTAAGGATTTCCATATAGATAAACTTATCACAGGCTTTAATGAATGGAGTAAGGGTTTTCTTTTCACCAATTCCTATAACGGTCATTCCTGCTTCTCTTAACCTCGTTGCTAATCTGGTAAAGTCACTATCGCTGGAAACGATGCAAAAGCCGTCAACTTTGCCAGTATATAAAATATCCATTGCATCTATGATCAATGCGCTATCGCTGGCATTCTTTCCTGTGGTGTAGCTGTATTGCTGGATAGGGGTAATGGCATTTTCAAGGAGCACTTTTTTCCATCCTGATACAGTGGGCTTGGTCCAGTCTGCGTAGATTCTTCTGAAGGTCGGAGTGCCGTATTTTGCAATCTCTTCAAACATTTCTTTTACGTTGGCATAGGGTACATTATCTGCATCAATTAATACAGCGAGTTTTAGGTCTTTTTTGATATCCATGATCGGGTAATACTTATTGGCTCTGTTTAGTACAATATACATTTTTTTATTTTAGCCTTGAGGCTGGCTAAATGAACTTATATTTGGCTATGGAATTTATTGAATTATGCAAGCCTTTTGACGCACTTAAACCTAAAGAACTCTATGATGTTTTGAAGTTAAGGAGTGAGATTTTTGTTGTAGAACAGCAATGTGTGTATCTTGATGCAGATGGAAAAGATCTGTCCTGCCAGCACTTAATGTTATATCATCAGAAGGAACTTGTCGCTTATGCAAGGATTGTTCCGCCAGGTATATCTTTTAAAGAGCCTTCTATTGGGCGGATAGTGAGCAGTAAGAGGGTGAGAGGAACTGGTTTTGGAAAGGAACTGGTGAGATTGGCTATAGATAATTGTATCCGCTTGCACGGAAACAGGGATATCAAAATTGGGGCACAGCAATACCTGAAAGCTTTTTATGAATCATTTGGTTTTAAAGCAATAGGAGAGGTTTATGACGAGGATGGTATTGATCATGTACATATGCTGAGATCTGGTATTTCTATTTAATGATTATCTGTTTTTTAATGAAGTTTATTACATTTACAAACGTTCCATAGGGTGGAACAAATTGTATTTGCATGATCAATCACTAGTCCCGAATTCGTCTTGTTTAAAGAAAATTTATCCGAATTGAGAAATCCAATTGTTTTGCTCAGTGTATTTTTAGTGCTATCTTGTTTTGGATTGTCCTGTGAAAGGAAACCTGTTGCTATTGTGGGTAAAAAATATAGCATTTATGTTCTGGGTAAAGATGGAAAGGAGTATCTCCTGGAGACTAATACATTAGACAGTGGTAAAATTCTGCCTGAAAGACAAGGTGTATTGTTAGATCCGGCAGAAACGGATAGGGATATCATTGTCAGAGATGGATATTATTATCATTTAAATAGGAAAACGGAGTCATTTACTAAATACAGATTACAAGAAAATCAAATTGAAGAAACGGCTTCTGTTCCGTTAAAGGGTTTTACTATAGAGAATTATTATTGGATAGGACAGGATTCACTTTTACTGGTTGGTCTGGATACCGACAAATTTAGTCAGGTGAGATCTGTTTTAATCCAAAGTGATAAAATGACTTTGATCAAAGCAGTTGATTTGGATATTCCGAAGCCCTCAGGAGTGTTTAATTCTACATTTGTTGGCTTTGTTGAGCACCGGGCCAATAAGTTGTTTATTGGTTACACCTATCATCAAAGATTAAGTCCTTCTAGTTATACCACTAGTGATACGATGTATGTGGCAGTGTTAAAATACCCTGAGCTGGCCCTAACGAAAATAGACAAGGATATACGTTCTACTTATCCTGGGGGAACCAATCTGATACAATCTTATTCTTTTGAAGATGAACAGCGTAATTTCTATTTTATGAGTTGTCCAGGTATTGCCCTGGGGAATAGACCTGATCTCCCCACCGGGGTATTCAGGATAAAAGCTGCGGATGATACATTGGATAAAAGCTATTGTTTAGACATTTCCGGATCTGTGATTGGTAATCATGCTTATGGAATCTGGTATCTTGGAGATCAGAAAGCAATTATTAGAAGTGAAAGAAAGGATCTCTTTAAGGGATTAAGTGATCATTATAGTACTGCACATTTTGAGTTCTATCTACTCGATCTGGCTTCAAAAAAGGTGGTCCGTAAATTGGAGCTTCCGCTGGATAAGGGAACCAGAAGAGAATGTATAATTGTAAAAAACGGTGTAGCGTATATTGCTGTAAATTCAACTAAAGAAGGCAATTTTATCTGGCTTTATAACCTGACCACAGGTGCTTTGAAAAAGGGGCTAGAGCTCTCCGGGAATACAGATTTTATCATGAGAATTGACCAGTTAAATCTTTAAATGTTATGTATGTGATCAAAAAGTTTTTAGTTGTTTTACTGGTGTTGATGGGTACCGGTATATATGCGCAGCAGCGGCCAAATATCATTTTCGTACTTGCTGACGATATGGGGTATTCTGATTTAAGTTGTTACGGAAACCCTGTGATTATGACCCCATTTTTGGATATGATGGCACAAAAAGGTGTTAGGGCGACAAATTATGTAGTTTCAAGTCCGGCATGCACACCCTCCAGGGCATCTTTATTAACCGGGAGGTATGCCTCCCGGATGAATTTAGGATCTGTAATTGGTCCGGGATCTTCTCTGGGGATTCCTGATCAGGAAGTAACTATAGCGGAAATGCTTAAAGGGGTGGGATATACCACAGCTATGATTGGTAAATGGCACCTGGGCGACCATACAGTTTATAATCATCCAATGTCTCAGGGATTTGATTCCTATTATGGAATGCTCTATAGCCACGACTATCGAACACCTTATGTTAAAACGGATACAACATTGAAAATTTTCCGTAACCATAAACCGGAGGTATTTAGGCCGGCTGATTCATCGCTTACAGAATTGTATAAAACTGAAGCTGTGAATTATATTAGTAAGCAAAAGAAGGGAAAACCTTTTTTTCTTTACCTGGCCCATAATATGCCGCATTTGCCTGTGGCTTTTGCTTCTGCGGTAAAAAACAAGGGGCGTTCTGAAGGTGGGCCTCTTGGTGATGTGGTGGAGCAACTGGATGCCAGCCTGGCTGAAGTTTGGGCTGCTGTAGAAAAAAGTGGACTGGCTGACAATACAATTTTTATATTTTCAAGCGATAATGGGCCATGGATAGATTATCCTGAACGTATGTCTGGCGATGGCGAAACAAAACGCTGGCATGCAGGAACGGCAGGTGTTTTCAGAGGAAGTAAGGGGGAGAGTTATGAGGGCGGTGTACGTGAACCTTTTATTGTTTACTGGAAAAACCATACTCAACCGGGTACTACTTTAACCAACATGATCAGCAACCTGGATGTATTGCCCACGCTTGCGCAGTGGACTGGGGCGAAATTGCCCGAAGGGCGAACACTTGATGGTCAGACTATTTCTGACGTTCTATTGGAAAAGGGACGTAAACATCCTGCGCACAGAGAAATCTACATTGTAAATAACGGTATTTGTGAGGCTGTACGGAAAGACAATTGGAAATATAGAGAAGTGAAGGGTGGGGAAATTAAAAATGGAATTCTAGATAAAAACGTGAAAAGCAAGACTGAATTGTTCAACCTTGCTTTTGATCCAGGAGAGAGAACGAATGTCATCAATGATCATGCAGATATTGCGCATGAGTTGAAACTGCTGTTTGATCACTTTCCAGGATATAAAGAAAATTAACTGACCTCCAGAACAATTTTTCCATTAACACCTCCGGAGGATATCAGGTCCTGGGCTGTAGCTGCTTCTTCCAGCTGCATGGTCTTTGCAATTTGTACTTTGATTTTTCCGGCTTCAACAAGTGCTTTTCCAAAAGCCAGTTTTTCATAAGCGGGGGTTGAGTTTACAAATTTTGCTGTTATGCCATGTTGTTTGGCCAATTCATCAGAAGTTGGCATAACCAGACTTAATAGTTTACCACCCTTTTTAACCAGGGGATATGATTTTGTTTGTGTTTCGCCGCCAACAAGGTCTGCGATCAGGTCGATATCAGAAACCAATTGACTGAAATCCTGAAATTTGTAATCAATGACTTCATCTGCACCTAATGACTTAATCAGGTCTAAACCCTTACCTGAGGCTGTTCCAATTACGTAGGCGCCCAATGCTTTGGCCATTTGTATTAAAATGGTTCCTACACCGCCTGATGCGCCATGAATCAATATTTTTTGACCAGATTCCAAATCACCGGCTTCGATTAGCAGGCTGTAGGCAGTGGTTAGTGGAATTGTAAGTGCTGCGGCTTCGGCCAGTGTAACATTAGTTGGAATGGTGGAAACAATCTGTTCCTTTATAGAAATATACTCTGCATAGGATCCGCTGGATGGATTGGCAAATACCTTGTCCCCAATTTTTAATCTGTTTACCTGTTCTCCAACGGCTTCAACAGTGCCCGCAACATCTATTCCAGGTGTATAGGGGAAAGAAATAGGGACTATTTTTTGCATGGCACCTGAGCGCACCTTGATATCCCATGGATTGACAGTTGTAGCAGAGATTTTAATGAGTACTTCTCCTGCTTTTGCTTTGGGTTGATCAGTTTGATGGAGTTCCAGAACCGTGGAATCACCATAATTTGAAAATTGGATGGCTTTCATATGCTTGGGGGTGTTTTTGATATTGCCTTATGTAGATTACAACAGTAGAATTCCTTACTTGTTTAAACAAAGTTCTATCCAAACTGGTCCATGGTCACTCGTTTTTTCCCACCCACGTACGTGTCGGTCAACTCCCGCAGCATGTAAATGCTCCTTCAGTTGTGGGCTGAGGAGAAAATGGTCAATCCGTAAGCCCGCATTCCTTCCATATGCATTTCTAAAATAGTCCCAAAAGGTATATATTATCTCATTTGGATACAGCTTACGTATGGCATCGGTCCATCCCTGGTCTATTAGTTTTTGGAAGGCCGCGCGGGTTTCAGGCCTAAATAGAGCGTCATCTACCCAGCGTTCAGGTTTATAAACATCGAGTTCGGTTGGCATTACATTGTAATCTCCGGTTAATACCACGGGTTGGCCGGAACTTAGTAGTTCTGCTGCATGGAGTCTGAATCGTTCAAACCACTGTAGTTTATAATCAAACTTTGGTCCGGGAGCAGGATTGCCATTTGGCAAGTAAAGACAACCCACCACAATTCCGTCGATTAAGGCTTCGATGTAACGACTATGCAGGTCTTCAGGATCGCCTGGAAGGCCGCGTCTGATTTCTTTTATATTATCTTTTCTGGACAGTATAGCAACACCATTCCAACTTTTTTGTCCATGCCAGATGGCGTGATAGCCTGCGTCTTTTATGGCCTGTTCCGGAAATTTTTCCTGTGGTGCTTTCAATTCCTGCAAGCAAGCTACATCTGGAGCTGCTTCTTCCAGCCAGCGAAGTAATACAGGAAGGCGCCCATTAACACCATTGACATTATATGTTGCTATTTTCATAGAGAATAACCTAAATGAG
>NZ_DATMRL010000004.1:0-20202 GCF_035566355.1 Pedobacter sp. | reverse complement strand
ATGTTTACAATAATCTGATGTATATTCTGCTGAGCTTTAGCTGTGTATTTGCCATCTTGTCTAATGCCCGTGTTGTAGTACAGGGTTTTGGAGGCAAAGGTAAACTGGTAGGCGCTGCAGTGGCCCATGTGGGATTTGCTTTATTGCTGCTAGGTGCTTTAGTTGCTGCTGCAACCAGTAAGCCCATCTCGATCAACGATACGAATTTCATTCCTGTAAAGGATTTTGAAAAAGTAGAGAAACCGGGGCAGAACATTGTTTTATATAGAAATGAGCCTAAAAAGATGGGTCGGTACACGGTTACTTATGTAAGTGATACAACTGTTGCACCTAATACCTTTTATAAGCTGAACTTTAAGGTCATGGACGAAAAGACCGGGACCATTAAAGAAGATTTCGACCTGAACCCACATGTTCAGGTAAACGAAAAGATGGGTCTGATTGCCTCTCCGGATACCAAACACTACCTGACTTTTGATATTTACACCCATATTACCAGTGCACCGGATAAACAGGCAGCGCATGCAGGTCATGACGGCCATTCAGAGGAAGAAAACTATAAAGCACCAAGGGTACTGAACGTAAGTACTGGTGATACGATCCATACCAGCAGTGGTGTAATTACCGTTCAGAACCTGAACTTTAAACCTGTAGCTAAAGATCTTAAACTGGATGCAAAAGATGTAGCCGTTGGTTTGCCACTGGAAATTAACCTGAACGGAAAAATCTATAAAACAGAGCCTCTGTTCCTGGTAAAAGGTAATAATACTTTCGATTTTGCAAGGAATATAGATGAACTCGGCCTTCGCCTCAGGTTTACCAAAATCATTCCGGATCAGAAAAAAGTAGAACTTCAGGTGTATGAAAAACCACAACAAGCCAAAGACTGGGTGGTATTTAAATCGATAGAATTTCCGTATATCAATTTATACTGGGTAGGTACTATTGTGATGGTGGTCGGATTCTTCATTTCTATTTTAAGGAGGAAAAAAGAACTAAAACCTTTAAGATGAGAATAGTCTGTCTGGGATCCGGAAATGTGGCCACGCACATGGCCCTGGCCTTTAAATCGGCCGGTGCTGAGTTCCTGCAAATCTGGAGTAAAACTTTAAGCCATGCGGAGGTACTTGCCGTGCAAACGGGGGCAACAGCAACAGACAAGCTTAAAGATATAGACCGGAATGCAGATGTATATATTATTGCTGTTAAAGACGATGCTATTGTGGAAATAGCAGAAGCCCTAAAGGGCATCGATGGTCTTATTGTCCATACCTCAGGGGCAACCTCTATAGACGTGTTTAAACCAGCTGCAATCAAGCATTTCGGAGTGCTTTATCCGCTGCAAACTTTTTCTAAAAGTAAAGCTGTAGACTTTAGTAAAATACCCTTATGTATTGAAGCGGGAACAGCTGAGATCCAGATCCTGCTGAAGGAAGTGGCAAAAGCGATTAGCCCCCTGATATACGAAGTGAGCAGTGCAGACCGGAAGCTGCTGCACCTGGCGGCTGTATTTGCCTGTAATTTCACCAACCATCTTTACCATCTGGGCCAGGAAATTCTGCAGCAGAGCCAATTGAGTTTTGATTTGCTGAGGCCTTTGATCCTGGAAACAGCGGAAAAAGTACAGACAGCTTTGCCTTATGATGTACAGACAGGACCAGCTGTTCGTAACGACAAACATACCCTGGAAAAACACCTTGAATTACTGCAAAACATGCCTGAACTGGCGGAAATATATAAAACACTAAGCAAAAGCATTAAAAAAACATATCTATAACCGAATTGCCGTTTTTGCTTCTTATTTTTGACACACATTATGAGTATTTTTAAATTAAGAATAAATTTTGAAGAACAAGGTAAAGATCCAATTGAACTTCCTATTACCGGTGGAGAATCGGTACTGGATGCTTGCCTTGACCATGGAATAGACTTGCAGCACAATTGCGGTGGGGTATGCGGTTGCAGTACCTGCCATGTGTATGTGACCAAAGGAATGGACAATATCCAGGAAATCTCCGATAAAGAAGAAGATTTCATTGACAGGGCTGTTCGTCCAAGGATCACCTCAAGGCTGGGCTGCCAATGTGTAGTCATTGATGGAGATATAGAGGTAACCATACCAGACCAATCAGAATTTTTAGGCCATTAATCAAATAGAAACAACCATTTATGCAAGATAAATTTGCGCTTCCTATTTACTGGAACGACCACGAAGATATAGCTCAGGAGCTGTATGAAAAGTTTGGCGATGATTTTAACGAAGCTAAGATCTACCGCATCCGCTTTACAGAATTAATAGAGTGGGTACTGGAACTGCCTAATTTTAAAGGAACCAGGGAAGAAAGTAATGAAGGCCATCTGGAACAAATCCAGTCTGCCTGGGTTTATGAATGGAGAGATAACCAGGATTAAACTATGTTTCTGCAAAAACTCAAAGAGATCAGCACCTTCATCTTCGATGTAGATGGCGTGTTAACCAATGGCGATATCCTGGCAACTGATAGCGGAGAGTTTTTGCGCACATTTAATATTAAGGACGGTTATGCCCTGCAATTGGCCGTCAAAAAAGGCTATCAGGTTTGTATCATTTCCGGTGGCAGCGGTGCAGCTATGCAGAAACGCTTTGATGGCCTTGGGATTAAACATGTCCATCTGGGGGTATCCGATAAGGTTAAAGTCTACGAGGATTTTCTTCATCAGCATCAGATCACAGATGCTGAAGTGCTTTACATGGGCGATGATATTCCTGATTATAAAGTGATGAAAAGGGTTGGCCTGCCCACCTGTCCGGCAGATGCTGTTGAAGAGATCAAATCGATATCTATGTACATTTCTCCACAAAAGGGCGGGCGCATGGCCGTTCGGGATGTGATTGAAAAAGTACTTCGGGTACAAGGGAAGTGGTTTGATGAAAACCCTTCTGCTGCCGATTCCGGCAAATAAAATCAGTCAAAATCTTTCTTTTTTTTACTGCAACAAATTAATTACAATTTGGGATTAAACCCTGTGTATTCTTTTTCCTCTAAACCATTACAAAACACATACATTGGGAATCCCGGTAAGGAGATTTCAGCAGCATTAAAACTAAAAAAAGAAAAATTATGAAAAAGTTATTGATGATCTTCTGTTTGTTATTTAGTGTAATCACTTTTGCAAACGCACAAGGCGGCCGTAAAATGGCGGATCCAGCCGAAAGAGCTAAAAAATCTACAGACAGGCTGGCTGAAAAATTGAGTCTGAATGACGATCAGAAAGCAAAAGTTCTGGCCATTTACACCGATCAGGCAACACAAATGAACAAAGCCTGGGAAGACAGTAAAGAAGACAAGAGCGCAATGAAAACCAAAGTTGCAGGCATCATGTCCGACAGTGATACTAAAATTACGGCCTTATTAACGGACGATCAGAAAAAAGCTTATGATGCTTTAAAAGCAGAAAGAAAAGCAGCGATGGAAAAAAGAAGAGGCAACGGAGACAATGGCGGTGGCAATCGATAATTTTTTTTAATCAAATAATAAAAGCGGCTTTACGCCGCTTTTATTATTTTAGCGCTCTATGTACAAACAGCAACTTCCCATTATCCTTGCCTCGAAATCTCCCAGAAGGCAGGAATTGCTCCAGCAAATGGACCTTGACTTTAAAGTCGTGTTAAAAGATGTAGATGAAAGTTATCCGGAGGGGTTAAGTCCAGCAGAAATAGCGGTCTATATTGCAAAAAAAAAAGCGAAGGCCTTTCTCGCAGACGAGCCAAACGGCATTGTCATCACAGCAGATACTATAGTGGCCTATAAAGGCGAAATTATGGGCAAGCCCGAAGATGCGAAACACGCGGAACAAATGCTTACTAAACTTTCAGGTACTGTTCATGAGGTGTATACCGGGGTAAGTCTGATCTATAATGGGGAAATTTTATCTTTCTTTGATCTTACAGAAGTCTATTTTAAAGAATTAACCACAGAGCAGATCCGCTACTACATTGAGCACTATAAGCCATTTGATAAAGCGGGAGCCTATGGTATCCAGGATTGGATAGGAATGGTCGCTGTAGAAAAGATTGTAGGGTCTTATACCAATGTAATGGGTTTGCCAACTGAAAAGTTATATACTGCGCTCCTGGCTATTTAACCGGAAGCAAGGATCGCAGTACCCCCATTTTTAAATCATAGGTGGAGAGGCTCAGCTTCTCCAACCCAATTTCATCAATGACATAATTCGTTAGTATAGCTGCCAGAACAATCATATCTACCCGCAGGGGGATAAGTCCTTTCATACCAGCCCTCTCTTCGTGTGTGGAAGCAATGAGTTCTGCAGCAAGCTTTTTATAGGCTGCCATAGGCAGTGTACAGGAAGTAATGTTTTTAACCTCCACATCCTTTAATAACAAGGTTGCAAAAGTTTCAAAAGCACCAGCTGAGCCAATTAGAGCCAAAGGCTGATGTGCAGCACAGGCCTCCTTTAATTCTCTCAGTATGTTTTCCAGATGGTCCAGAATGATGTTCTTGTCTGCTTCACTGATCGGGTCCGATTTAAAATAAGCCTGCATTAAGCGTGCAGCACCTATATTATAGCTTTTTTTCCAAAGTACCTGTTCCGGATTACAAAGGATAAATTCAGTACTGCCACCCCCAATATCCATAATCAGTGAGGGCTCAACGATCACGCCCGTAGCCTGTACACCCTTAAAAATATAACCGGCCTCTTCCTCTCCGCTGATCACTTCAATGTCTATACCAGCGCGCAATTTAGCGGCTTTAACAAAATCGGTTCCATTTGCAGCGCTTCTAACAGCTGAAGTTGCGGTTGCTCTTACCACATCAACCTGTTGCTTTTTGATCTCTTCTGCGAAGGATATTAAAGTCTGAAGCCCTCTCTCGAAGGCTTCAGGTATAATGATGTTTTCGTTGATCTTTCCTTCTCCCAGTTTTACTGGTGAATTGGTCTTATAAACCACATCGACCCTGTCGGAAAGGTCTGCAATAATTAAATGAAAAGTATTGGTTCCTAAATCTATTACAGCTGCTCTCATAGGGGTATTTTATAAGGACAAATGTATTAATTTTTATAGGCAAACCACTTGATCATCTCTTTGAAGCTTGCTTTTTTACCATACATTAAAATCCCAACCCTGTAAATCCTGGAAGCAACCCAAACTGTTCCCACAAAGCCGATCACCATCAGGCCCATAGACAGCATCAGCTGCCAATCCGGAACACCATATGGCAAACGGACCATCATAGCAATAGGAGAGGTAAAAGGAATAATAGAAAGCCAAAAGGCCATTGGTCCATAAGGATCATTTGTGACTACGCTTAAAGATAAGATATAGCCAAAGAGCAGTGGCATCATGACCGGAAACATAAATTGCTGTGTTTCGGTCTCACTGTCTACTGCGGATCCAATCGCGGCATAGAGTGCGCTGTAAAACAAATAACCGCCGATAAAGAAGAAAATAAATACAGAAATGATCTTGGTCAGTTCCAGGTTGGCCAGGCTTTTTTGAATATTCCCTATTCCCGGTGTATTGGCAGCTGCAACCTGTGCAGAAGGCATATTTTTGGCTTGCACGCTGGCTTGCATGGTGGTTTCTTTGAGATCTTTATCGTTCACCAGGGCCTTCATGGCTATGGTAGAGATCGAAGCGGTCAGCACAATCCACAGAACAAATTGAGTCAGACCCACCAGAGCAATACCAATAATTTTCCCCATCATGAGTTGAAATGGTTTCACAGAAGAAATCATTACCTCTATAATGCGGTTTGTCTTTTCCTCAATGACGCCCCTCATTACCTGTACGCCATAAAGCATAATGAACATAAACATTAAGATTCCTGAAACATAAGCAATGATCGTACTGGCACCGGCGCTGGAATCTTCCTCTTTACCGGTATCGCTGATCTTTTTGGTATCTATATCTACCGAGGTCTTCAGTTTATCCAGTTCTTCCTGTGCAATACCAGAGGTTTTTAACTTCTGATTCCGGATCAGTTCCTCTATATCATCTGAAATCTTACCGCTCAGGGTCAGTCCGGCCTGTTTATTCCCCAGCAGTTGTATGCCTTCCGGATGGTTCAGGTCAAAATCTGGCAGATACAATACATAATCATAAGTGCCGTTTTTTAGGGAGGATTTCATCTCTTTCAGCGACTGGTCTACATATTGATAATTTCTGTTCTTAGAAGTAGGAAGTTTTTCCAGAAGTGTCTTGTTTTCGCTGACAACTGCAATTTTATTGGAGGTACCGCTAATGCCTTGAATAGAAAAGTAAATTGCGACGCCATAAAAACCAGCAATGATAATTGGGGTAAGCAGCGTCATCACAATAAACGACTTTTTCTTAACCCTCGATAAATATTCTCTTTGTATAATGAGTAAAATCTTGTTCATGGCCTTTAGTTTTTCTGTTTTACCTTTTCAATAAAAATATCATTCATGGTTGGAATCACCTCATCCAAACGGTGGATGGCTACCTGGGGCAGCAATACCGATAATAGCTCATTGGCTGTTTGTCCTGGCTTAAGTTGTACTTTGATCCTGGTCATGTTTTTATGCTGTTCCGTTTCCCGGATATCAAACGGTGTTTCTGCAGGCTGAAGTGTCCCTTCATATTCTACCCAATAGGTATTGTTGCGGTATTCCTGTTTAATGGCTTCTACAGACCCATCCAGAATCTTTTTAGATTGATGGATCAGGGCAATATGGTCACATAGTTCTTCTACAGATTCCATTCTGTGGGTAGAGAAGATGAATGTAGAGCCTTGTCTGTTCAATTCAAGGATTTCATTTTTTATAATATCTGCATTTACAGGATCAAATCCGGAAAAAGGTTCGTCCAGGATAATGAGCTCGGGTGTATGCATTACTGTAGCCACAAATTGTACCTTCTGCTGCATCCCTTTACTCAAATCCTCCACTTTTTTGTTCCACCAGCTGCCCATATCCAGTTTCTCAAACCAGTACCTGATCCTTTTGGTGGCTTCTGCGGTACTCAGACCTTTAAGTTTAGCCAGATAAAGCACCTGCTCCCCAATTTCCATTTTCTTGTATAAACCACGTTCTTCCGGTAAATAACCAATCTGTGCAATGTGGTCTGAATTTAAGCGTTTCCCATTGAAGATAACTTCTCCGCTGTCAGGCGCCGTAATTTGGGTAATGATACGAATTAAAGAGGTTTTACCAGCCCCGTTGGGGCCAAGGAGTCCAAAGATCTTACCTTGTTCTACGGTAAGACTGACGTCATCCAGGGCGCGGTGACTGGCGTATTGTTTTACAATATGGTTTACACTGAGCATAAGGTGAATTTAATTAGCTTTTTTGGTTCTTTGTTTAGTTAGTTACGTAAAATAGCAAAACGTTACAATAAAAAATGAAAATTAAGCTTATTGGAAAAATCAATGTACTCTTCGAGGACTGGACTCCTTGCCCCGCTGCGCTCCTGTGGCAAGGCGCCCTGAGGTCCTCGAAGAGCAACATTGATTTTTATATGGCGCTTAACTGGGGGGATATCCAGGCATGGCGCATACTGGTATAGAGTTAGTTTAATTGGCATAGCGTTTACCAGACAGGAGAACCAGGCATGGCGCAGAACCAGAGATATCTCATATTGATATGAGTCGGTTTAACTTGTTTAGGATTTAGCCGGGAGAAAAACAGGTATAGGTAACGAGCAAAAACAGAGAATATAATTAAGAAATAAAAAACAAGAAATAAAAAACAAGAAATAAAAAAATGTTATGAAGTATACCCAGCTATGCGCCATGCATGGATATCCCCCAGTTAAGCGCCATATAAAAATCAATATTACTCAGTATTCTAGGTCTCGGACAATTCCAAATTTTATTTATTTTTTTTCACTAAGCCGCTCGTTTATAATTCTCCACATACATTTCTCCTCTTTTAATCAGAGAAAATATCCTTAAAATCAGTTTAAATTTCACATTGTTTAATACCAGTTTATAGCACTTGCTTTGTAACTTCCGTTCTGCATAAGCTATGATTTCTGGATCATGTGCCATTGCTGTCTTTGCCGCCTGGTTGAGCTCCTGTTTCAGTTCTTTCTGGGCCATATGACTTACCCGAGGTCTACCTTTAACACTCGTACCCGAGCTTCGTTCGAAAGGGATAACACCTACATATACAGCATATTTTCGTGCATCTGCAAACAAATTAAAATTCTCAGTATAAGCTAAAGTCATCCAGGCATTCACCTTACCTATCCCTTTAATACTGGTTAATATCCGATAATTCTGTAGTAAACCTTCACTTGTCTTAATCAACTTGATGATTTCCTGTTCTACATCCTGGATATATTTATTATTAGATTTTATCTTGCCCAGGATAATACGGATCACCAGATCCGTATTGTTAACCCCATACATATGCTTACGTTCTTTTAAGGTACTATCCAATCCTGCACGTTCTCTAACCAATCGCTTGCGAAAGGAAAGCAGCTGCTTAAGCATGATCATATTAACATCCAAGGGTTTTGAGGGCGTTAATCGTTTAATTTTCTCTTCCCCATATCTACTGATACGGAAAGCATCAACCTGATCGTTTTTCCCTCTGATCATACCCATCGAATTCTTAATCTCCAGTCCTGATATACGGGTGTAGGCTATCCTCTGAGACTCACAGAACTGAATAAAACGATATTCATAACCTCCTGTGAACTCCAGCACCACCAAAGTATCCTTTAAATCAAAAGCATTCCCATTACACCACTTTTTAAACAGGCCAAATCCTTTACTTGAGTTCTCAATTTTGAGGTGCAGATTATGCGCTGCACAACTGATGTCTAGTGTAAGTTTAGATACATCGACACCCAGGATAACATTCCAGTTTTTCATACGTTTATTTTTTAGTATACCAAAAAATTGCCTTTTGCCGATCACCTTTGATGAAGCAAAGAAAGTATTCCAGTTTGGCCTTGGGCAATCAATAAAGGCAGGCACTGATACTGAGTAAAGTTCTTCAAAACTGAGGAGACCTAAAGTTCAACCTGCCTTTTATTATAACGTTTGCTAAATCATTTTTAGTTTTTAACTCAAGATTCCTGTATGCTTAAAATCACTAATATTTAACCAAAGGAGAAGACCTCAGGGCGCCTTGGCACAAGAGCGCAGCGAGGTAAGGAGTCCAGTCTTCGAAGAGTAATTTGATTTTTCAACTAGCTTACATTCCATAAATCTTTACATTTGTGCGAAATACAGCGCTAGCTACGGCCAGCTAATCTGATACTGCAGCTAAAAAAATAATACACCAAATGAAATACCTGATCGTAGGTTTAGGGAATATAGGCCCTGAATACGCACATACAAGACATAATATAGGATTTGATATCGCAGATGAACTCGTGAAAGAATTGGGAGGTAGTTTTTCCAATATGCGCCTGGCCTATTACGCCGAATGCTCTTTTAAAGGGAGGAAAATCCATGTGATTAAGCCAACTACTTTTATGAACTTAAGCGGTAAAGCAGTGAATTACTGGATGCATGAGCTAAAGATCCCATTGGAAAACATTCTTGTTCTGGTAGATGACCTGGCTATTCCATTTGGTAAGCTGAGGCTGAAATTAAAAGGAAGCAGTGCTGGGCATAACGGATTGCAGAACATAGAAGATATCTGTGGCGGACAGAATTATCCCCGTTTGCGGTTTGGGATTGATGACAACTTCTCCAAGGGACGGCAAATTGACTATGTACTTGCACCGTTTGACAAAGAGGAACTGCCGGAATTGCCGGCATTGATTGACAAAAGCGTCGAACTGATCAAAAGTCTGGTCACTATAGGTCCTGCACAGACCATGACCGCATTTAATAAATAGAAAGAAACCTGAACTTCTGTACTCAGGCAGACCCTTGATCGATGTTTGATTTTATCTCAACAGTAGATCGGAAGCCTGCCTGAGGATATTTTACTTCTTTTGGGTATAAAAAGCAATTTTCTTGTGCAGAACATCCTGTTCAAAAGGCTTACTGATCACATCATTGGCTCCGGCACTCATGGCTGTTTTTTTATCATCGTCCATGACCGCTGCAGAAAAGGTAATTACAGGAATATTTTCCTTACCGGGCGCATAGCCTTCCCGAATGAGTTTAATAGCTTCCAATCCGTTCATAACGGGCATAAAAGTGTCCATTAAAATAAGATCATAATCATTCTCTTTTAGTTTCTCCAGAGACTCTTTGCCATTTTCGACCAGATCAAACTGAATGTTCCAGTCTTTCAGGATCTTTTTGATCAGAAAAGCATTAATTGAGTTGTCCTCGGCGATGAGGATCCTTACATTTTCGAAAGGTGCCAGTTTGCCACTTCCGGGAGTTTCTTCATATTTTTCGTTGCTCACGACTTCATACCAGTTTGTAAAGCAGAAGGTACTGCCTTTTTGTTCTTCACTTTTTACATTTAGGATACCACCCTTTAACTTGGCCAGATTTTTTACAATGGAAAGTCCAAGTCCAGTACCACCAAATTTGATGGTGGTCTGTTCATCGGCTTGCTCAAAAGTTTCAAAGATCTTTTCGATATTCTCTGCAGCTATACCAATGCCGGTATCAGTTACAGAAAACTCAATCTGAAGATTATTTCCTTTACTGTCCAGTACTTTTACTCTGAGTGTAACGTTACCTTTCTGCGTAAATTTAATTGCATTGGCTATCAGGTTCATCAGGATCTGATTCAAACGGAGTGAATCTGCCATCACCAGCGCCGGTATTTGCTCATCATACTCGGTTAGCAGTTCAAGATCCTTTTCTTTGGCATGGATCCGCAAAAGGTTAATTACGGAATTACAATTTTTGATCAGGTCTGTTTCTGCTCGGTTGATCTTAAATTTACCAGCCTCTATTTTCGAAAGGTCCAGAATATCGTTGATGACCCCAAGCAAGGAGTTAGACGAGATTTCCAGCAAACCGACCATTTCTTTTTGTTCCTCGGTAAGGGGGGTGCTGTTGAGTAAGTTTGCAATGCCGATGATGCCATTGATCGGTGTACGGATCTCGTGACTCATATTGGCCAGAAAGTTTTCCTTTATCCTTTTACCTTGTTCAGCCTCTTCTTTTGCCTGGATCAACTTTTTCTGATAAGCCTGCAGTTCCTCATTTTTCTTTTTGATGTCGCGCTGTGTGCGTACAAACTGTATAAAGGAATCCACCTTTGCAGAAGTAACAAAGGGATTTAGTGGTTTATACAGATAATCCACTGCCCCTGTATTCAGGCCCTTTACCGCATATTTGGTGTCGGTGGAAATCGCTGTTACGAAAATAATGAGGATGTCTTTGGTGCGGGGATTGCTTTTTAAGATCTCCACCAATTCAAAGCCGTCCATTTCCGGCATCTGAACATCCACCAGGGCGATGGAAATATCCATTTCCCAGGACAAGCGAAGTGCCTCATTGGGCAAAGTTGTACTGATTACATTTACATCGTCTCTCTGCAGCAAGGCCTCCAGGGCAATGATGTTTTCCGGTCTGTCATCAACAATTAAAATGTTAATCTTTTCCATTGCTTATTATTCTTAGTGTACAGCTAGGCTGTCTTTTGATAGATGTTGTTTTTCTTGTCGATTACTTTAAATCTTCCTATCTCAGTACTCCGGAGCGTTTCTTTGGAACCCAGGCACAGGAAGCCAAAATTAGCTAAACTATTATAAAAAAGATCTATAACCTTTTTTTGAAGCTCCATATTGAAATAGATCAGTACATTGCGGCAGGAAATCACCTGAAACTCGTTAAATACACCATCGGAGGCCAGATTATGGGCCGAGAACAGGACATTCTTTTTGAGGGAATGCCGGATGGATGCTGCATCATATTTTGCGGTATAATAATCAGACAATGTATTTGAGGTACCCGTCTTTAAATAGTTTTCGGAGTAGAGCTTCATCTTTTTCAGGTCATAGATGCCGTTCTTTGCAAAGTCAAGTACTTCAGAATTGATATCTGTTCCGTAAAAGAAAGTTCGGTCGTACAGTTGTTCTTCGGCAAACAGGATGGCAAAAGAATACAGTTCTTCTCCGGTAGAACAGCCTGCATTCCATACTTTTATGCGCTGATAGGAGCGGATATAAGGTAAGATGTTTTCTTTGACTGAAGTATAGAATGCGGGATCCCTGAACATTTCGGTTACATTAACCGTTACTTCAATTAAAAAGGATTCAAAGTAGTCCGCATCATTGGTCAGTAAAGTACGTAAATCAAACAGACTCAGATTCTGAAGCTGCATAATCCTGGTCACTCTTCTTTTGAGGGAGGCACCAGAGTAATTGCTGAAATCAAAACCATGGATCTTGTGGACCAGGGTAATCAAGTCTGCCAGCTCAGTATAACTGATGGTTTCGGGGAGGTGCTCTGTTTTATGTTTCATATTAGCTTAGCCATACCCTCATCATCGAGAGCAATTGATCAATATCGACTGGTTTGGAAATATAATCGTTGGCCCCGGCCTCAATACATTTTTCTCTGTCCTGCTTCATGGCCTTTGCGGTCAGGGCAATAATAGGAACCTTGGAAAATTCCTTATTTGACCGGATGGCCCGCATGGCCTCATACCCATCCATTTCGGGCATCATGATATCCATGAGTACCAGGTCAATCTGCTTGTGCTCCTCCAGCTTTTCGAGAGCTTCCCTGCCATTGTTGGCAATTACAATTTGCAGATCATAGCTCTGGAGTGCACTGGATAAGGCAAATATATTGCGCATATCATCGTCCGTGATCAAGACCGTTTTATCCTTCAGGGCTTTTTCGATCGTAGATACACTCTTTGCTTTTCCTTGTGAAGCAACACTAAACAGGGCGGGATCATCTTCTTTCCTGATTTTATTCATAAACAGGCTCACTTCATCTATCAGCCTGTTGTTGGATTTGGTTGATTTCAGGACCATGGCTTCCGTATATTTCATAATATGGGAGATCTTTTCCTGGTCCAGTTCCATTGCTGTATTAATGATTACCGGAATATGGGTCAGTGCTGGCTGTGTTTTGATCTGGTCCAGCAGGTCAAAGCCTGAAATATCGGGGAGGTTCAGGTCCAGGATAATGCAATCAAAAGCTGTCGTTTTTAGAACATCCAGTGCTTCCTGTCCTGTAAAGGCCTGTACTACTTCTATGCCTTTGCTGACCAGCTCTTCTTTAACAATCATACTTTGAAGTTCCTGATCTTCAATGAGCAAAACAGTTTTAAAATTATATTGATCTGTACTGTTCATCAGTAGATTGAAGGCTGTATCCAACTGGTCCTTTTCTATGGGCTTTTTCAGGAAGCCAATTGCACCTTCTTTGCGCGCTTTGTCTGTTTTTTCGTCTCCGGCAGACATCATATGCACTGGGATATGTTTAGTCCTTGGGTCTGCTTTTAGCTTTTTGAGTATAGTCCATCCATCCATTACAGGTAGCATGATGTCCAGTACAATAGCATCCGGTAATTCAGAAAATGCCATTTCCAGTCCGGTATCACCGCTGTGAGCAAGTATGGGCTGGAAGCCTTTTTCTTTGGCATAATCTTTTAATACATCTGCAAAAACAAGGTCATCTTCTACGATGAGCAGAACATGATCTGTTTTCTTTTGTACAGGCAGTTTAACTTCAGATGCCACCGCTAAAGCTGGAGTTACCTCAATTGGAGCTGCGGATGTTTGAATTTCGCCAGTCTGAGGAGCAGATGTATATTCAGCCGGCAGGAACAAGGTAAATGTACTTCCGCTTCCCGGAGTACTTTCAATTTGAATTTCCCCGCCCAGGATATTCGCCAGTTCCCTGCTGATGGATAAGCCCAGTCCGGTCCCCCCGTATTTTCTGCTTGTAGATCCGTCCGCCTGTTGGAAGGCCTCAAAGATGAGTTTTTGTTTTTCTGCAGGAATACCAATTCCGGTGTCACGGACTTGCATTGAGACCACCTCTTTAGCTTCTTTAAGTTGTTCAGAAAAGTAAGTTGTACCTCTTGGAGAACGGCTCAGTTCTAGTGTGATCTTACCAAGCTCGGGTGTGAATTTAAAGGCATTGGAAAGGAGGTTCTTGATGATTTGCTCTACTCGGGAAAGATCTGTAAGAAGTCTTTCGGGAAGGTCATTTGCTCTGATGGTCTCGAAGTCTATTTTCTTGCTGCGGGCAACTTCATTGAACAGAGATTCCATATTTTGGGTAAGCTCCTGTGGTCTTACCGGTTCAATGTTCAGGTCAATCTTACCAGACTCTATTTTAGAAAGATCCAGAATGTCATTGATCAGGGTAAGAAGGTCTGTACCTGCATTGTGGATCACACCAGCATATTTGATCTGGTCTTCGGTTAGATTTTCCGGTTTGTTTTCCTTCAGGATTCTGGCCAGGATCAGAATGCTGTTTAGCGGTGTCCTCAGTTCATGGCTCATATTTGCCAGAAATTCTGATTTATATTTACTGGATACCGCAAGTTCTTCTGCTTTGAGGCTCATGGCTTCGCGTGCCTGGTTGACGGAGATATTCCTTTCTTCCAGTTGTTGTGCTTTTTCTTCCAGTTCAGCATTGGTTTGCCGTAACTCTTCCTGCTGTACACGGAGTTCTTCTTCGGAGGCCATTAACTGGTCAGACTTATAGATCAGCTCCTCATTGGTGGTACGCAACTCTTCCTGCTGGCTTTCCAGTTCTTCAGCCTGTTGCTGGGTTTGCTCAAATAGATTTCTGAGTTGAATTCGTGCAGCTGCGCTGTTGATGGCGACACCTATACTCTCGGTGATGGTTTCCAGAAATTTCGCAGTGGTTTCGTCAGGGTTGTCTTTTAGACCAATTTCAATCACTGCAATGGTCTCTTCCTCAAAGAGGATGGGAACCAGGTATATACATCTGGGAGAGGTATGACCAAGGCCAGAGACGATTTTCAGATAATCGTCGGGAACATCGGTCAGGAGTTTTCGTTTCTTTTCCACTGCAGCCTGACCCACCAGGCCTTCTCCCAAATGATAGCTTTCGATAGGCCCCTTTTTTCGTTGATAGGCATAACCACCTGCAAGGGATAAGTTTTTTCTTTTCTCATCGGTTAAGAAGAGTGCACCCACGGGTGCCTGAAGGTAATTGCAAATTTCGGTGATGATATTGGTGGAAAGTTCCTCCATTTCCTGTTCGCCACGCATGGCTTCATTAATTGCCGTTGCGCCTGAAAGGAGCCAGTTCTTCTGTTCATTTTCAATAGAAAGCTGTTCCAGCTGTGCATTATTTTGCCGGATCTGGTCTTCTGTTTCTTTTTGCTGATCAAATGTTCTTTGGATATAAGTAAACAGGAACATGATCAGGCAAAAGATCACCAGGGCACTTCCAATAACAATGGCGATGGTTTTGGTTTTGCTTTGTACTGTGGCGTCGATTCTTTTTTTGAGCAAGGCTCTTTCTTCGAGAATCATTTTGGCCCCCAATCTGGTCAGGTTTTCTCTTCTCATTTTTGCTTTTTCACTCAAATAGAGTTTATAAGCAGCTTCTTTACCTTCAGACTGATCCGCCTGAAGGATTTCTTTCATGGTACTCATCCTTTGCTGAGCAAATAATTCCAGCGAATCCACACGTTGCGACTGGAGTGGGTTGTCAATAACCATATTCTTCAGGTCATGCAGGCTGCTTTCCACTTTGTCCAGATTATCAGTATAGGTATGCATGTACATTTGATCCTCAGTAAGGATATAACCCTTTAGTGCATTTTCAGCAGAGGTCATTTGAAGATCAACCTTCTGGGTGAGCAGCATGACTTCATAAGTGTGATTTTCCCAGTTGGAGTCCTTATCAAAAGACTCAATGCTTAGATAAGAAGTAACTGCAGAAAAGAGGACAAATAGCAGGGAAACAGCAAATCCCGTAAGTACCTGTTGTTTAAATGATAACTTGATCATATCTGTTGAGATGTGGCTTTTATATAATTTCAGGATGCTTGGCTCCAGAAATTATGCAATATTACTTAATAATGGGTGGAGAACCGTTAATTTAATAAATATTATCTGTGAAATTTATTTATTTTAGCCGGCAATTCATTAAATACCTCTATGATCACAGTCTACGGCATCCCCAATTGTAATACAGTTAAAAAAGCAATCACCTGGTTAAAAGAAGGTGGTTTTGATTTTGATTTCCATGATTTTAAAAAGAAGGGGGTTACTGCAGAAAAATTGAACGAATGGTGCGACGTTTTTGGCTGGGAGAACATCCTGAATAAAAAAGGAACAACCTGGAAGAAGCTGAGCCCGGAAGAGCAACTGGTGGCTAAGGACCAGGATGGTGCTGTTCAAATTTTGTTAAAGTACACAAGCGCCATCAAGCGTCCGGTGATAGAAAAGGACGGAAAGGCCATTCTTTTAAGCTTCCATGAAGATCAGTATCGGGCGCTTTTAAAATAGTTGAATCCTTTTGTTGTTATTTTTTGTTAAATAGGCGTACAGCTTCTAAAACTGTATTAAATTTGTCCATGGTTAAAAAACTGATAATTGCGCTTGTATTGCTGCTGCCCATTAAATTAATGGCACAAGGAAATGTAAATGGAACTGTTTATGATTTCGATACTAAGACTTTTCCTTTACAGCAGGTGGCCGTTAGAAATTTGAACACCAAACAGGTAGCGGTAACTAAAGCTTCTGGGCAATTTACTATTGCTGCCAGTAAAGGAGATCTCATCGAGTTTTCTCTGGTCGGTTACCATACAGACACACTGTTTCTGACAGACTTAAATCCCAAAACTATTTTTTTGCCTGTAAATTCTAAGAACCTGAAAGAAGTGAGCATTGTGAGTGCAAAGCTTTCTCCTTATCTGGATCTGAAGAAAAACCAGGAAAATGCGAAAGAGGTTACCCGGGTTTCTACCGATGGGCTGGAAGGTAAAAAGAACGGTGACCGGGCAGGAGGTATGATCTTGTCGCTGGGTTATGGGAAATATAAAAGAGAACAGGCCAAGTTGCGGGCACTCGAGGAAAGGGATGTTTACGAAACAGAAATCAATAACAACTTTAACGAGCAAACAGTGAGTGATCTGGTCAAGTTAAAAGGTCAGGAACTCAAGGATTTCATTTCTATGTTCAGACCCTCTGTTCCATTGATTAAAGGAGAGCGTCCATTTAATTATTCCTTCTACATTGCACAGGCTTATCACCGCTGGCTAAAAATGACTCCGGAGGAAAGGAGACCGGTACCTATCCAGAAATTGAAGCAAAACTAACGTTACATTGCAGAAGCATCAAATGGATTTGATACATTTACTTCTGTCAACCGTAAACTAAAATTGATTCATGAACTGGAAGTCTTCAAAACCCCATTGGGTTTTAATTCTGCTCTGTGCCTTAAGTTTAAACAGCGCAGCACAACAAAACAATACAACAGATGGTAATTATGATGCTCATGCAGCATTCGGACCATTGTTCTATACCCAGAATGGAAATGAATACCGTTCTGCTAGTGGTTACCCAGGACCAAAATACTGGCAGAATCGTGCCGATTACACTATAGCGGCTACGCTGGATGATGTTAAAAATACCGTTACCGGTACAGTAGTGATTACCTATAAAAACAATAGCCCCGATAAGCTGCCTTTCCTTTGGCTGCAGCTGGATCAGAACTTGTTTTCAGAAAAGTCGAGAGGAGCTGCACTCATTCCTCCAGGAAGCCGTTATGGTGCAAGGGGAGAAAAGGTAGACGGTGGCTATCGTCTGAAGGCCCCTATTGTTTCTCAAAAAGGTAAAGCTGTTAAATTTACGTCCATTATCGAAGATACAAGAATGCAGATCCGCCTTGAAGAACCTTTGGCAGCAGGAGAGGTGATCAGTATCAAAATAGATTATTCTTTTGTGATCCCACTCAACGGCTCTGACCGGATGGGCCACCTGGAAACTAAAAATGGAGAAATTTATACGATTGCTCAATGGTTCCCCCGGATGTGTGTCTATGATGATGTACTGGGTTGGAATACCCTGCCTTACTGGGGGGCATCTGAATTCTATTGTGAGTATGGCGATGTAGATTTTACCGTGAATGCACCAGCAAGTCATCTGGTGATGGGCTCTGGTGAATTATTGAATCCCCAGGAAGTATTTACTGCGCAGCAGCTGAGCCGTTGGAATGCAGCAAAGTCAAGTGATCAGAAGGTTAGCATCCGCTCGGAAGCAGAAGTGACAGATCCAAAGTCCCGCCCGGCAAAGGACAGACTAACCTGGAGGTTCAAAATGAACAATACCAGAGATGTGGCCTGGGCTTCTTCAAAGGCGTTTGTACTGGATGCCGCCAGGATTAATTTACCAAGTGGTAAAAAAGCGTTGGCTGTATCGGCTCAGCCCGTAGAGAGTAATGGTAATGACAGTTATGGACGAGGTGTAGAGTATGTGAAGGGTGCTATTGAACATTATTCGCAGAAATGGTTTGAATATCCTTATCCGATGGCGGTGAATATTGCTTCCAATGTTAGCGGCATGGAATATCCCGGTATCGTTTTTTGCGGGTGGAAAGCAAAAACTTCTGAAACCTGGGGCGTTATTGATCATGAGTTTGGTCATACCTGGTTCCCAATGATCGTTGGAAGTAATGAACGTAAGTATGGTTGGATGGATGAAGGCTTTAATACTTTTATCAATGGTCTATCTAATGATGCTTTTAATAACGGAGAATACAGGAATGCGCCTGTGGATATGCATGCGAATGCCCGGTTTATGGGAAGTCCGGGGGTGGAGTCTGTTATGCTGAGTCCGGATGGGATGAAGGAAAGAAATATTGGTTTGAACTTGTATTACAAACCTTCCTGGGGCTTAAAAATACTGCGGGAACAAGTGCTTGGTACAGATCGTTTCGATTATGCTTTCCAGAATTATATTAAGCATTGGGCATTTAAACATCCTACACCTTTTGATTTTTTCCGCTCTATGGATAATGGTGCGGGCGAAGATCTGTCCTGGTTTTGGAGAGGTTGGTTTCTGGAGAACTGGAAGATGGACCAGGCGATTACCAGTGTAGCACCAGCAAAGAAAAACGGAGTTGCTGATGGTTATAATATTGTTGTGGCAAATTTGGAAAAAATGCCGATGCCGGTTATTTTACAGATTACGACGGCCAGCGGGAAGAAAGATATTGTTAAACTTCCTGTGGATGTATGGATGAGGAACAACAGCTGGATTGTGCATTATCCGACGACTGAAGAAGTAGTGTCTGTAGTGTTGGATCCGGATAAGGTGTTGCCGGATGTTAATCCGGACAACAACAGCTGGAGTAAATAGTTTTGCTGTGGCAGGGCTTCCCTAAGCGTGGCTGCTGCTGGCGCCTTCGAGTTCAAAGATCTCGAGATCGAAATATCTTGCAGAAGCTAACAGATGATCGAAAATGTCGGCCATGATGTATTCGTAATCTGCCCACTTGGTGGTGCTGGTAAAGGCGTAGATTTCTATAGGTAGTCCGGTTGCCGTTGGGGCCAGATGTCTGACCATCATGGTCATCCGTTTATGTGTTCCCGAATGGTTGCTGATGTAGTTGTCTATGTATTTTCGGTAAAGCCCGGCATTGGTCAGATTTCGGCCATTGATCAGCAGGCTTTTGTCTGCGCCAATACGTTCATTGTTCTTGTCGATATCTTTTTTTCGGTGGTCAATATAGGCACTAAGAGTCTGGATTCTTTTAAATGTTTCTGCCTCTTCGTCGGTAATGAAGCGTATAGTGGACTGTTTGATGTAGATGGCGCGTTTGATCCTTCGCCCTCCCGTTTCCTGCATTCCCCGCCAGTTTTGGAAGGAGTCTGAGATCAGGGAATAAGTGGGGATGGTGGTGATGGTTTTGTCAAAGTTCTGGACTTTTACTGTGGTGAGGTTGATTTCTATGACATCACCATCGGCTCCATATTTGGTCATGGTGATCCAATCTCCTATGCGGACAATATCATTTGCACTGACCTGTATACTGGCTACAAAACCCATGATGGTGTCTTTAAACATCAGGAGCAAGACCGCTGAAATGGCACCCATTGCTGAGAAAAAAGCAACTGGGGATTTTCCGGTGAGGTTAGAGAACATCAATACTGCCCCGAACAGGAACAGAAATATGCGGATGACCTGGAGGTAGCTTTCTATTGGTTTTTCCCGGAATGCTGGTTTTTTCCTCAGGGAATCTGCGCCAGAGCGCAGCAGTGACATGATCATCCAGATGATGATGATGACCATATAAATATCGGTGAGTTGGTTTAAGGGCGAAATCAGCGCTGGGAAATGTATGAAGACAGCTGGAATGG
>NZ_DATMRL010000003.1:0-2510 GCF_035566355.1 Pedobacter sp. | reverse complement strand
CACCATAATGCATGTCATGGAATCCTTCTGTGCGGTGGGCATCTGGATTTACGGAAAGCAAGACGCCTCTTTCCAGTGCATACCTGTGCCAGCGCCAGTCCAGGTCAAGACGGAGTGGATTGGCGTTGATTTCTATGACTACCCCATTATTGGCGCAGGCATCGATTACTTTTTTATAATCTATAGGATAACCTTTTCTACTCAAAAGAAGTCTTCCGGTCGGGTGCCCGAGGATCGTCGTATACGGGTTTTCAATAGCCTTGATTAATCTGGCCGTCGCCTTTTCTTCATCCATTCTTAAATTGCTGTGCACAGAAGCCACTACAAAATCAAATGTCTTAAGAATCTCTTCACTGTAATCCAGGGAGCCGTCATTTAGAATATCGCTTTCAATACCTTTAAATATTCTGAAAGGAGCAAGTTTTTGATTTAAGGCATCAATTTCCTGATGTTGAGCGAAAACCCGTTGTTCATTTAGTCCATTGGCATAAAAGGCTGATTTAGAGTGGTCGCAAATGCCAAGGTACCCCAGTTTCAGGTTTTCTTTGCAGAACAGGGCCATCTCTTCCAGTGTGTGTACGCCGTCACTCCAGGTAGAGTGGTTGTGAAGGCTTCCTTTAAGATCCTGTCCCGTGATTAAGAGGGGAAGGTTATTTGTTCTTGCCAGTTCGAGTTCATTTAAACCTTCCCGAAGTTCAGGTTCCACATATGTCAATCCTGCTTTCTGATAAATAGATTGTTCACTGGTAAAAGGGCCCGGGCCCGCGTATTTCAGTACTTCGGTAACATGTTGCTCATTCCCGGTCAAGATAAACCAATCCAGGTAAAATGAATCTTTTTCTGTAATCTGAAGTTTTATTTTTAAACCGAAAGGGCTATCTGCAACAAAACAACCATCTGTTTGCTCCAGAAAAGATAGGGGTTCAAAACTAGCCAGCTGATCTATAACTTCTTCTGGTGAATCTGAACCAATTAAAAATGGAACCTCTTCTATAATTTCCAGACAACGTCGGTAATCTCCACCTATGCCCAGGAGGGGATCATTCTTGAACTGGGTCAGCCATAATGCAAAATCAGCGAAAAGCTTATTGACTGGACCTTCCGCACGTGCATACAGGAATTTTCCCTGTGCGGCCATGCTGAATTCAATCACTTTTTTAATTTCTTCCTGTGTCTTTAAGCCGAAGCCTTTGGCTTCAATTAAACGGTTTTCGTTACAGGCGTAATACAGCTCTCCGATGGTTTCTATGCCCAGATCTTTCCAGATTACAACAATCTTTTTTGGACCGATGCCTTTAATACCGAGCATATCGACAATACCTTCAGGTGTTTCCTGGAGAATATGATCAAGATCGGTCATGGTTCCTTTGTTCAGCAGCTCCCAGACCTTCGAAGAAATGCTCTTGCCCAGACCATCTATTTTTTCAATCTCTTCCAGGGTTTTATCTTTGATTGCGAAAGGGAGTTTATCTATTTTAAATGCAGCATTGGCTACAGATTTGATCTTAAATGAGTTCTCATTGTGCAGTTCCATCAATTGGGAAAGCAAACGAAGAGTACGGGATATGGTCTTGTTTTCCATGGACTGCTAAGTTAAAAAAAAGCTTTGTTTTTTGTTTAAGCAATCGTGGCACAGTTTTTTGTTCTTCCTATAGAAAAAATAGTGATGAATAACATAAAACTGGTTTGTATCGGGTTGTTTGCCCTGAATATAGGATGCAGTCACTCTGATAAAAGAGTTGTTGATCAGAAAGACTCAACGGACAGGGATCAAGCGACAATTGCATTAAAAGAAACCGGGATACCCTCAATAGGAGATCCGCAATTGGTTGTGCCTGGCAGACAAATGGGAAAAATAAGCATAGGACAAGATATGGTAGAAGTATTTAAAATACTTGGTAAGCCAGATGATGGCGATGCTGCGATGGGTAAGGCATGGTCAATATGGAAGCTAAAAGATAGTGAAAGCGGGTCTGATAATGGGGAAATGGCAATTTATTCTACTTATAAAGACAGTACGATGTCTTCAAAGGTCGTGAAGCAGGTAATGGTTAATACGGGAGGTTATGCAACAAAGAATGGCCTGCAGAACAATGCAGATTTGGGACATGTAATTCAGGGATTACCCTCTCTAAAACAGATAGCTATGTACGTGGATGACGCTAAGAAAGATACCTTGTATGTATATGATTCCAAAGAGGAAGGCCTGTCCTTTGATGTGAAAAGGGCGAATGACCAGTACTTTACCAGAGCAATGACCATTCACCCTAAAAATGAATCTGTAAGCAATACTTATTTAACCATCCATCCTGGATGGAGAAAAGTACAGTAGCAAAAAGCTATTGTACTTTGATTTCAAATGGCATTCTTGCCTGCAAGCCAGAATTTATGATGGCTTTTTTCATTTGCTGATACATAAGGTAATTATCTCCAAATTCCTGTTTGGCATAATATACCTTGATCTTGTCTGTTGTATTTTCAATCAGGGACTTAAATGGATCCATTTTTTC
>NZ_DATMRL010000002.1:0-5205 GCF_035566355.1 Pedobacter sp. | reverse complement strand
ACATACGTCCTGGCGAAATACTGATACCTTGCTTAATAGCCAGGTCGTATAACCTTGTAGTATCAACTTCCTTACTGAATTCTACCCATAGCGCAAGCCCTCCCAAAGGTCTGCTGATTTTAGTTCCCTCAGGGAAATACTGAATTATAGCATCAACGTAATTTTGATAATTATCCTGCAGCGTCCGGCGAAGCTGGCGTAAATGATGGTCATATTTTCCACGCTTAAGGAAATTAGCAACAGCTTCCTGAACCACAGAAGGTGAAGATATGGAATGAATTAATTTGAGTTTTAATAGCTTTTCTTTGTATTTACCCGGGGCCACCCAGCCTACTCTGTAACCTGGTGCCAGGTTTTTCGATACAGAGCTACACCACAAAACATTTCCTTCTTTATCAAATGACTTACAGCATTTTGGACGTTGTGTACCAAAATATAAATCGCCATAAATATCATCTTCGATAAGCGGAATATGATGTTTGGACAACAACTCGACAACCTCTTTTTTATGCTCTTCGGGCATACAGCTTCCCAATGGTGTATTAAAATTAGGAACCAGCAGACAAATATCAATTTTTGAAACAACTGCTTTTAAAGCCGCTATCTCTAAACCTGTAACCGGGTGTGTGGGAAGCTCCAATACTTTAAATCCAAGATTTATAGCCAATTGTAACGTGCCGGAATAACAAGGACTTTCCATCGCAATCGTATCACCCGGCTTTCCCAATGCCATTAAACACAAAGAAATGGCATTTATTGCTCCATTGGTTGTCACCAGATCATCTTCATGCAAGTTTCCGCCCCATGACAAAGATCTGGCGGCAATCATCCTCCGCAATTTCATATTGCCCTGTAAGGACTCATATTCCGCACCGCCTTCCCTCAATTCACGTGTTGCATATATAATTTCTTTTTTCAGTTTTGCCAGCGGCAATAAATCTCCTGACGGGACAGCAATCGAAAAAAGGGTAAGATCTCGGCTCCCCATATGAGCATACACTTTATCGATCAATTCATTGGGTTCTACATCTTTAGCAACAGATGATGGGCGGCTCACCTCCGGAAGGGGGAGCTTTAAATAAGAGCGCTGACTTACAAAATAGCCCGACTGCGGTTTTGATTCGATTAATGATTGTGCTTCCAGTTCCATAAATACCCGCTTTGCAGTATTCATACTGATCTGATGTTCTTTGCATAATATTCTCACAGAAGGCAATTTGTCTCCAGGTTTCAAAACTCCGCTGGTAATCTGGCTGGCCATTCCATTTGCAATTTCGTTATATAAAAAATCCCTGCTCATTTTGCTAAGATAACTGTATCCATTAAAAAACACAAAACTGATACTGTATTCATTAATACAGCTCTTTTACTTTCGTATAAAAATTATACCCCATATGATGAGTAATAAACTTTCTCTTGGCAAACCAACAGGAAACACCGACAAAGGCTGGATCAATGGCTTTATCGGTGTATTGATATTTAGCGGCTCTCTGCCAGCCACGAGGATGGCCGTACTAGACTTGTCTCCGATATTTGTAACCGCTGCCCGGGCCAGTATTGCTGCTCTGCTTGCAATTTGCATATTGCTCTTCTTCAAAGAAAAGAGACCTTTAAAAACCCAGCTTTTCTCATTGACAATTGTATCTCTGGGCGTAGTCTTTGGTTTTCCTCTGCTCTCTGCTCTGGCCCTTCAATATGTTACTTCAGCACATTCTCTGGTATTTCTCGGCATGCTTCCCCTGGCAACGGCAATCTTTGGCGTAATTCGTGGGTCTGAACGGCCCCGTCCAATATTTTGGGTGTTTTCTATCATAGGCAGCTTATTGGTTGTAGGCTTTGCGGTAGCCCAAGGTATTAGCGCCTCACCGAAAGGGGATATTCTGATGTTCCTTGCTGTTATTCTATGTGGACTTGGTTATGCTGAAGGAGCACAATTGTCCAAAACATTGGGTGGGTGGCAAGTGATTTCATGGGCGCTGGTTCTGGCATTACCAATCATGACGCCGATGGCACTTTACATGTTGCCACCATCACCTTCTAATATTGGCACATCAGCTTGGATAGGACTAGCTTATGTATCTGTATTCAGTATGCTCATCGGCTTCATATTCTGGTATCGTGGCCTAGCCCAGGGAGGTATTGCAGCTGTTGGACAATTACAACTCCTTCAACCCTTTTTTGGTTTAGCACTGGCAGCTACGCTACTACATGAAAAAGTGAGCATTGGAATGTTGGTAATTACCCTTGGCGTTATTCTCTGCGTTGCTGGATCCAGAAAGTTTGCAAAGTAAGTTCTTTATAAAGCCGTTGAAATCAGTAAATTCGGATAGTAAAGTACAGGTAAACCAAAGAGCCTCAAAATGATAAAATCAACCAGGTTAACGATCTTTTTAATTTTCTTCTCCCTAACTGTATACGCGCAGCAAAAACAAGCGCAAATACAGCGGTTGATGAAACGTGCAGGTATCCCCGGACTTTCGCTGGTTTACATTAAGAACGGAAAAATTAATGAAAAGTACCATATCGGCCTGCGCAGTAATGATACCAGACTTCCTGTTGATACAGAAACGGTATTTTCTGCTGCTTCGCTGAGCAAATCTGTATTTGCTTATGGTGTACTTCATCTGGTTGAAAAAGGAAAACTAGACCTGGACAAACCTTTGTATCAGTATTACGATTACCCTGATTTAAAGGATGAAGCCTATTTTCATCAGCTTACAGCCCGACATGTATTAAGCCATACCTCCGGACTGCCCAACTGGCGGAATGGTGACCACTTGAAATTTCTCCGCCAGCCAGGCAAACGTTTCGGATATTCTGGAGAAGGCTTCGTCTTTCTCGCTAAAGTGGTAGAGAAAATAACCGGACAGGATCTGGAAAGCTGGATGCAGGAAACTGTGTTCAAACCTTTGGGAATGCATAGAACTTCATACGTATGGCAAAAAGCATTTGATAATGACTACGCTATACCGCACATTGACATTGGTTTAACGGACTCGAAATATTTTCCTGTTAATACAAATTCTGCAGCATCTTTGCAAACAACAGCTATCGACTACGGTAAATTCCTGATGGCCTTGCTGAATAAACATGAGTTAAAAGGAAGCACATTTAAATTACTGTTTCAACCGCAGTCAAATAGCCAGGTAGATTCGGCTTTTAAAGAACTCTCATGGGGTTTAGGTATAGGCCAGCAATTTTCTGCCAATGAACATGCCTTGTGGCAATGGGGTGATAATGGAACATTTAAAGCTTATTTGATAGGTTATCCGGATAAAAAAGAAGGTTTGGTTTACTTCGCGAATAGCGAAGCCGGATTGGCCATAGCGAAAGATCTGCTGAATCTGTTTTTTAACAAGCCACAACCCGCCATTAGTTGGCTTGATCGGGATGCAACAGGTTTAACAGAATTCGAAGCATTAAACAGGTTGACTTCCGACTATTTTAATCAGGCCATGACTCCCTTTTTACAATATGGCACCAACCATCAGGACACGACTTTACTACCTGAAGCCAAAATGAACTTTCTTGGCAGACGTTTGATAGAGCTAAAAAAAGCAGAAACGGCGGAGCAGATATTCAACATGAATTTAATAGCCTATCCGGCATCTTCAGGAGCTTATGCGGGTCTAGGTGAAATACAACTCCGTTCAGGGCAAAGAAAACTGGCACAACAATCTTTTTTAAAAGCTTATGATCTGGATCCCAGGCATCCCCAAACCCGTGAGCTGGCGAAACGTTTGGACGCTGGTTCAATAGGCCAGGAAGCTGTTAAGAATAGCAAGCTAACCATTTTTAAACTTCCAACTTATGTAAGTGCCAAAATGGTAAGCCTGGCCGGAACCTTCAACAACTGGGATGAAATGACAAATCCGATGCGTTGGATTGATGGCGCATGGACACTTGCTTTAGATTTAAAGCCAGGAAAATATGAGTATAAATTTGTAGTAGACGGCGTTTGGATTCCCGATCCGAACAACAAGAAAATCAAAGAAGGCGATTTCAATTCAGTTATAGAAGTACCTAACTTGCAAAAGGAAGATCCACAAAAAAAGTAGTCTGGTCTCCAGGGTTACTTTCAAACCAAATTGATCCGCTATGTGCCTCTACAATCTGTTTAGAAATGGCTAATCCTAAACCGAAGGCTTGTTCTCCTGCTGTACCCGTTCTTTTCGCATTGGTGAACATATCAAATATTCTATCCTTCATTTCAGGTGGTATACCAATACCATTATCTTTTACGGAAATCAAAACACTCTCTGCTTTTGGTACCATCTGTATGTCAATAATACCTCCTTCGGGACTAAATTTGATAGCATTTGCAATCAGGTTACTCATCACCCGCCATAGCTTTTCCCTGTTTGCAGGTACACTTAATGGCTGTGTTTGAAGTTTGATCTCCTGCCCTTTCGCTTCCGCTTTATTTTGAAGCAGAGATACGCAATACTGCAACATTTCCCCGATATCAACGGGCTCCTTTGTGAGTTCTTCTGTTTTAAATTGTGTCTGTAACAGATCGCTCACCAGTTCAAGTGAATTTTGACTAGCTTCTTTGATCATTTCCAGCATAGTCCGCTCTTCCTCATCTCTGTTCGGATGATCCAGCATTATACCAGCAAGAGAAGTAATCGCTCCGATTGGGTTCCTCAGATCGTGCGCCGCAATCTTCATCATTCTGGTATTATCGTTCTGACTTTGCTCAAGCGCTACAAGTGTTTCCCTCATTTGCGAGTTTTGATTGATGATCTGTTTATTTAAATGTTTTACGCGTTTCAAGTTATGCCTGATAACAAGTAATACTGAAACAGCCAGAAAACAAGCCAGCACCACCAATATCAGTAAGACACTTTGATATTTAGAACGTTGTTTTAGGGACTTAATCTGTTCCTCCTTTAACGCATAATCCAGGTAATCTACACCGGATTCATTATTTATTTTTTGCTGTTCATCATGTACCTTGATCAGTTGTTTACTGTAATCTGAAGCTTTAACATTATCTCCTGCAGATGTATAAAGATCAAATAGTTTTCTGGCCAATAGCTCGTTATAAATGAGATAGCCATTTTTCTCAGCAATATCAAGCCCCTTCTGATAATACTTAGCTGCTTTTACCGGATCCGTTTTGACCAATTGATCGCCCATATCAATCAACATATCCATGCTCACATAATAGAGCTTTTTATTCAATGCATCAGTAATGGTTGT
>NZ_DATMRL010000001.1:0-11345 GCF_035566355.1 Pedobacter sp. | reverse complement strand
ACCCACTGGGATAATCGTCTCTGCAATTTCAGCGATCAATTTTCTGTTTTTTTCTAAATTTTTTAAATCTGGTACTTTATTAAGTTGAAAAAATTTCCATATAGTAGTTCCGCTAAATGCAAGTACGAATATTCCAAATATCCTAAAAATGGCTTTTTTCCTATTCATATCTTTCTTAAAAATCCCGCGTCAAAAACATATCTACAAACTATTGTTTTAAAGCAATGTCATTGTATACTGCCAGCAATTGTTCTGCAGCAGCTTTCCAAGTAAAATCCGAAGCCCGTACTAGTCCCTTTCTTTTCATTTCTCCCTGTAGTTCTTCATTGCCAAGAACCTCTGCTATCTTTTCTTTAATCTCAAGGTAATTCGTAGGATTAACATACACCGCTGCATCTAATGCCACTTCTGGCATGGAAGAGGTATTCGAAGTAATTACCGGTACCCCACAAGCCATAGCCTCCAAAATAGGGAGTCCAAAACTCTCTCTTAATGATGGATATAAGAATAGCTTTGAAATATTATAAAGTAAAGGCATTTCTTCCGATGGTATATACCCGGGGAAAATAAAATCTGATGCCAGGGTATCCTTTCCTAATTTAACCAGCAACTCATTAACCAGCGCCTTATCATAATCCAAAATAACCAATGGAAGACCGTTCGGGACATTTGACTTATATTCTGCATAAGCCTTAATGACATTTACAGTATTCTTCTTGGGTGCTGTATTTCCAAGAAAAAGAATAAATTCATTTGGTAAATCATGGGCTGAACGAAAGGCTTCCAATTCTTCTTTCGAATAAGAAACATTAAATTTCGGGCTTACCGCATTGTAAATCACTTTTACCTTATGATCGGGTAACCTTAGTTTATTTAATATAACTTCTCGTTCATAATTCGATACTGTAATAACCAACTGACTCTTTTTAACAACTCTTGGAACAACGAAACGCCTGTATAAATTGCCAAAGTTCTGGTATGAGGTACCTTTAAAATCCGTTTTCTCCAGATAAATAATATCGTGTAACGTTAGCAACAATGGTACAGATAAACGAAGGGCCGAAGTATTACAGGTCGAGTGAAGAAAATCAAGCTTATCTTTTTTCACCTCATTTGGCAGAGTAAACTGTTCCCAGGTTGGATAAGACTTTGCTTCAAGTCTTTTGATCTTAAAATTAGCTGTTTCTTCTACGCAATGATCATCAGCATCATTCCTCGCATATAGAATATACTCATTATATTGATCTAGTTTTTGTATTTCACGTATCAATTCCAGGGCAACGACTTCCATTCCGTGCTTCTTTGCCCTAAAAAGACGTTGCACCTCAATTCCTATCCTAAGCTTTCTTTTCATTCTTGTTAATTTCTTTTTTAGAGTTGTCCATTGAAATTACAGGTTCAATTATACTTTATTTGAATCATCTATCTTCTCTTCATGATAATGTTCAGTCGCTATTGATATTTGATTTGCTCTCCGGGCTTTTAATAATGCCAAAATTTGAAAATATATAAATTTAGGGGCGTTTTTTAAAGATTTATAGATCCTCCCATCAGCCTGAAAATAAGATAAAGCAGAAAAAACAGCTGCAATGAAGAAGAAAACACAAAGCACCCAATACAGAGCGAAAACCGGCATTATAAAAAGGTCAATGATAAAAAACAAAAACGAAATCATAATGAGCATAAACAATGGTGGCCTTAACAGCATTGTACTAAACAAGAACTGATTCCAATCCACCCTCCCAATAGATCGCATCATCATTTTAGCACCAAGAAAAAGATATTTAAACCAAGTATTTATCCACCTTGAGCGCTGATTGACCAGTTGATCTGTTTTACTGGTCTTTTCATCATAAACAACCGCATGTTCTGCAAAAGCGATCCTCTTACCCCGGCTTATAATTTCATACTGGAGGATTTTATCAAAACCCGCACCGAGGATTTCCGTAGTTTCAAGGCAATTTCTATACAAGGCTGTAGTAAAAGCCATTCCAGAACCAGACAAAGCTGCAGAGGAACCTGCTTCGAACATCAGTTTTCTATCCACAAGCCTATAATAAATATCCCCTGCCTCATCTAAACAGGCATAGGTAGTATCGAGATTTTTAGCCGCCCTAACACCTTGTACTGCTTCATACCCCTGGTCAAATACTTTGTTCAGCTCATTAAAGTATTCCTGATGTACAAGATTGTCACTATCTATAATAGTTAACCTCTCATGAGGTCTTTTAAACCTGTTTATGGCATAAAAATGTGATTTAGTGTTACTCGCCAAAACCTCTTCAGGCCGCAAGACCACTACCCTCTGATCTTCAAAATGCAAGCCGCTCACATCGCAATTATCGGCAACGACATAAATGATATAATTGTTGTAATTGGCTTTCAAAATGGAATTTACAGCAAAAGGAACTTGCGTAACCTGCAGATAAGCGGTAACAATAACTGCGTAATCGGCTTCGCCGCCCACCTCGACATTAGTCTTTTTTTTCTTAAGTAGACTTATAATATAGAAGAACAAGGGCATAAGAAAATGTATTCCTACCAATATCTGAACAGCAAAAAAAACATAGTATAACAAATTCATATTATTTTTTATCGGTAATCAGTTCAATTGTTTTATAAATTTCTTTAATACAATTTTCCCAGGTATGTGTAGAAGCAAATTGGGTCCGTTCAGTCTGTAACCGGGGTGAATCTTCAACAATGGCTTTTTCAATAAGCTGAACATATTCCTCTTTTCCATTTGCCAGATAAACATGCGAACTAAAAATCTCCATAGCCTTTGTTGCAGTAGCTACAGTCGGTTTACCCATGGCGAGATATTCGTCCACTTTACGCGGATAGTTCCCAATTGTAACTTCATTAACCAACTGAGGGTTAATACATACATCAAAAAATTGTATGTATAGCGGTAATTCGGCAACAGGTTTTATTCCGGTAAAGATGATATTCTTTATCTGATGCAGATCGCTGCTCACAAAAGCTTCATCTTCTCTGCCAACCAATACAACGGTCCAATCTGGGCGGCTCAGGGCAATATGTTTTATCAATTCAATATCCAGCCGGATGTGTTCCAATGCACCAACATAACCAATAACAGGCTTACTTATATTTTCAAGTTCTTTTGGCGCTATTGCATTTTCGTTAATCTTAAAAAGTTCCAGCTCACAGCCTTGGCCAATATAAAACGAGTTTTCATTATAAGATTTACAATACTCTGCCAAATAAAGCGAATTGGCCAAACAAATATCACTCTTAGCAATCAGTAAAGGTTCAAGTTTAGCTCCGTGTCTTTTCCAGTAATCCACGGCAAGCATATAATCTCTGGAATAATAAATACTCAAACAAGGGTTAAGTAACTCTTTCAGATAAAACCCTTTAAACATTTCATTATCATTGAACAAAATATAATCTTTAAATCCAAGTTGTTCAATGGCCTCCCTGATAGATTCCGCAAATTTGGAATTATTCCTTTTGTTGAAAAAATCAAAAAAGGAACTATTGCCAATCCAATTAATAGATTCTACCAAACAGTCTGGATAGAGATTCCATAAGTTTTCCTGGACATGGACCAATTCGTTTCTTTTATTCCTAATGGCTTCCAGGCGTTTTTTCACTTTAGGATTCGCCCGGTCCCTGTACAATGTAACCCGGTCCAATGGAGAGTTGATATAGAGTACTCTATTGTGCCGTGACAGCTCCAATGCAATATTTTTACAATTGCTACCAATTGTGGTATCCCAGGCTTGTTGTCCAATAATTATGAAGTCTCTGTTATGCATAAAGTACAATTATCAATTTGTCTACAGGTAATTATATAACTTAATTCTTTACAGATTCCCATGTCCCAGTTTCTGCGGAATATCTTTTAATGATTTTAGCTGGATTTCCAACAGCGACACAGTAATCTGGTATGTTTTTGGTCACCACGCTACCCGCTCCTATAACCGAATGTCTGCCTATTGTGATGCCTGCAGTAATCACGCTGTTGGCTCCAATCCAAACATTATCTGAAATAATAATCTGTTTTCGGATCTCCTTTTGAAGACTTGGAGGTATTGTTACATCTTCATAACCATGATTTAACCCCGAAACAACGATGTTTTGAGCCAACATTACATTATTACCTATTTCTACGGGACCAATAACAACACTACCGATTCCGATCATACTACCCTCTCCAATCAGGACATCTCCCACTCCATTATTAATTGTTGCAAAATCCTCTATGGTTGACTTTGCTCCAAGTTGAAAATTATTAAAAGGAAAAACATCCATTCTGCTACTACATCTTATGATACTGCCTGGCCCCTTTTTATGCTTAAAAGGATTGATAAACAATCTTACCCATAAGCGCGGCCGATGATCATTATTTGGGATCAACAACCAGTGGGCTATTTTTTTTAATTTCGGATTCGACTTTATCTTATCTTTTAAGGACATATGCTGGCATTAGTCATTTATAAATTAAAATTTCATTCATAAGAACGCTTCAATAGCTACAAAGTAATTCCATCTACTTATTCTTGATTTCTTTAAAAAAAGCAATTGCAAAACAAATCAGGCCTGGGATTATAAAAAGTTCAAACGGCATTGCCTACCTCCTTTACTTTTGAATAAATATTTTCTTCTTCTGTATTGTTTTCTGAATTATTCATTTCTTCTGTTTTCTTCTGTAAATCAAGTCCAGGGCTTAGATAAATAAAAGCAAAACAAATGGTAGTAACCAGTGCAGAAGGCATGGAGTTCATTACCTCATTTCCATAACTACAAAAAAACAAGCCGGCAGCTGTTGCCAACATCGCAATGTTCTTATACCTTAAGCCCTTGTCTTCAATCTTCCAGATAATCCCGCTACATTTCCCCATTATGAACATGATCATACAAAACCAAAGAATAAAACCCACGATTCCATACATCGCCCAAATCTTCACCCAGTAACTGTCGGGCTCTATTGTAGACAAAAATTTGTCTCCATTGTAGATCTTTCCCCAATTCCCTATAACACCCAAACCACCTCCAAACGGTCTTGTTTTTAAATATTCGCCAATAACCTGCTGGTTCATAAAACGAACATTCAGTGAAGCGTCTTTTGGATCCACTGCTGTACGCAGCCTCATAATCTGATAATTTCCGTTCCCTATGTTCGTATACTTTAATACAAATAAAAACGATAAAAGGACAACAGATCCAATCACCAGCACTCTAATATTTTTTGTTAGAAACACCGCAAAAAATGCTCCGACAACTAAAGCAAACAATGCTCCCCTGGTTCCGGAAATTAGCATCCCATAAAAAGTCAATAATGCAGCCAAACCCAATAATACTCTTTTCCATTTTTTAAACGGACCTAAGGCCAATACCGCAGTTAACAGTACAAATGAAGCCTGAGATGCACCAAACTGACCAGCGTCACTATAAAAAGAAAACACTCTTAACTGTCCCCAGATCAAATGGGTCAACGCTCCCCCGTCATCTAAAAATTTCTGTTCTCCGGGGGAAAGACCAATTTTCAGCTGCTTAATCCCATTTAGTGTAGCGAGTAAGGACAAGCAAATGAATAAGATCAGAACCATATCCATCTTCTTTTTTGAATTAAAAAGAAGAAAAACCAAGGGCGTACATAATAGCGGGAAAAGGGCTGTACTTCTGATTTCCTGGAGCCAGCCCATAATACTGGCACCAGCAGGGTTGGCAATCTCTGCCACACTGATTAAGAACCAGGCCAGCATGAGCTTGTTCAGCGAATTGTCCAGTATCTTCCAATTATATTTTCTATTTAAAATTCCAATTGTAAACCAGGCCAGCAATAAAAACACTTCTATTCCAATCCCAAAAGGCAATCCCCCAACTTCTCTACCAAATATTCCAAAAGTAAAGCAATAAATAATCAATGCGACCATGCCTATGGAAGGATCTCTAAATAAGAAGATAATGTAGGCAATAACAAATACAGCAAGCATAAGCACTACAGGTGCCACAGGATTCATATAGGTCAATATACTGACCACAACTGAAATGATCAGTCCTATGATGGATATAACCCATATACGCTTAGTTTGCGATAAGGAAGATAAAAACTGGATCATTGATATTTTTTTATTTTCCGTTTAACCTCAATGAAACAGCTTACCTAAGCCAATTTAGCTTTGTTCAAAACCCATCCTATAAAACCTGGTTTTTCCCGGATATATTTGATCAGTTCTTTTTCTTCATCTGCTACGGCCCTGCCAGCTTCAAATACAGCAATATTTACTTCAGTGAACAACAGCCACTCTTTCGCTTTATTAATTTCCTTAAGGCTATCCACATCAATTACAATAACATCAAACTGCTCCTTTAAAACTTCAAAACCTTTTTTCAAACTGTTTACATTCTGCATTTCAAGTAAAGAAGAGCTAGCATCGTTTTTATTCAAAACAGTAATCAGATCTTCAATCTGGATTTCCCTTTTTACCAAAAAACTTTGAAAATCCTGCCGCATGGCAATCTCTTTGGAATCTGACATTGGAACTTTTGTTTCCCCGCCAATCAGAAGGACCTTATTACCCATCATAGCGAAGGAATAAACCAGGCTTCCTGCAATAAAAGACTTTCCTTCATTTTCCTCCAGACTGGTTACACCTAATATTTTCTTACCCTCCTTCGCAAAAGCCTCAGCCACTTCAAATCTCAATGACCTCAGCAAATCCTTAAAAGTAGAGTACTCCTGATCTTTATTGTCTTTCCAGATATTTCTGATATTCCGGTCTGTATTTTCTATATAATTCAAATGACCTAAAACAGGTGATTTCGTCGCATAAGCCAATTGCTGTCTGTTATTAATTGTGTGGTCCAAAAGGAAAAGAATAAATACAGAGAAAAAGCAAATAAAGAAACTCGAAATTCCTGCTAATGCAATATACATTACCTTCTTCGAAGACAAAGCCAATCCAGGGAGACCAACCTGAGCGATCTGCAATTTCAGGGCAACATTTTGCTGAGTTTTATTTTGATTATAGGTATCCAGGGAAGTCATATAATCTTTAGTTGCCAATTCTGCATCCCGTTCATAATTTTGAATCCCCGCATCAAAGGGCACCATCGTATTATATTTCGCTTTAAGCATAGACAGTTCGTTATCGATAGACCGGATACTACCCTGTGCCTGACTTACTGTGGTCTCCAAAGCCAATTTTTGCTGGATCAACCCTTGTTTAGATGCCTGTGGATCGGTAACATTATTATCTGATATACGAGCACTTACCCGGTCAATCAACCTACTAATTGAATCTACTTTTTTCTTGTCACTCAATTTAAAATTACCATCTATATAAGCGTCATTTGCAATTTTCAATTGATTTTTAAGGCTAACAATAGTTTTATTATCACCTGTTGTGTTCCCTCCCATAAATGCATCACCATTGCCCCGCAATTTAGCATTAATATCGGCGATTGCTTTTTGATTAGACTGGATATCACGGATGGCCTGAGCCTTACGCTCCTCATTCTGTGAAATTTGGGAATAAACCATCTCAGACTGCTTATCGAGATTCAGAACCCCGTTCTTCATCTTAAATTCCTTTAGAGCAGCCGTTTTCTGGTTCATTGCTAATTCTTTCTTTTTTAATAAAGAATCAAGTAACTCTATGGAATTATTTTGGTTAGCATTAACATCCTGTCCATAGTTGTTAATAAATTCTGCAGATAAAGTATTGACAACAAAAGAAGACAGCTGAGGATTTACAGATGCAAAATATACATTTATAAAATCACTATTATCTGGCCTGTAGATATTCAGCTTCTTTTGAATACTCTCGCCGTCATAGCCCATAGAGCTCACGATATCATAAAGCTTAAACTTATTATGATTATCTCCTACTGCAAGAACCTCTTTCTTTAAGAGCTTTTCCCTATATATCCCTATAACCTCCTGCAAATTAGCAGATCCCAATGAGTCTATAATCTTGCTGTAAGGTTTAAAAGCTGTTTTCGGGTTTTCCAGATCATGCAGGATCAGGTGATAAGACAGGATACTCATGATCCTCTGCATTTTCATTCTTTCAATAATGTTGGCAAACTGCTGGTTAACTTTAAAATAATCAGCATTTTGATTTGATCCTACAACAACTTGTTTAGACTGGTCTACAATACCTGTAGCGATCTGTGCCTCAGAAGCATATTCTTTAGGAAGCTTGCGAACCAAAAAATAAGTGATTACAGCTGCCGTGAGTGG
Organism: Pedobacter sp.; assembly: GCF_035566355.1. Classification (GTDB taxonomy): domain Bacteria; phylum Bacteroidota; class Bacteroidia; order Sphingobacteriales; family Sphingobacteriaceae; genus Pedobacter. Next base: position 3,130 of record NZ_DATMRL010000001.1, on the reverse strand, counting down.
AACCAAGACTAAAATCCATTTATACTTATTAAGAAGTTTTAAAAATGCTTTAATGTCCATCTACAAATATAAGATTTTATTAATTATTATTTAACATCAGAAAGCTTCATCCCAATAATCTCTTCTAATGCATCTTTAGCATTAAGTAAGGCTACTTCCGTCTGAATCTTTTCTGTGCTTGCACTGGTTAAGTTTATTCTGGATTGGTTGTAGGTATCTAACGGTACTTCACCTTTCTCAAATTTATATTTCATGTTATCGGCCACATTTTTGTTGTCCTGCACACTTTGTGTATAAATTTTAAGCTGATTTAGTTGCTGGATATAAGCATAATATCTTTTTTTAACCTCTGTAGCCAGAGTTAACCTAAAGTCCTGCGCTTGTAATTGTGCAATTTTATAATCAGATTTTGCTTTTTTTGCAGCGTAAGGTTTTTGAAGAAAATTTCCAAGATTCAAATTTACACTAAACTGAAATCCATTCACATTATAAGGGTTAACAGGATCCAAAACCGTCTTGGATTGAGGTCTGTAAAAATAAGACGCATTAAACAGGTCAAGGTAAGATATAGCACTACTAGAAACATCGGTCTTTGCTTTTTTGACACTTTCATCCATTACTTTGACCTTCGGGTAGTTCTCCAGGGCCAGTTGAATATATTTATCCAGGTCAGATGACTTTACCTCACCTATAATTGACTCCTGAGCATAGCTGCCGATGCTGGTGAAGATGAGAGATGCTAAAGTAATTTTAAAGAGTGTTTTCATGTTTTTATATCTTTTAGGTATTTTAATATTTCCTTAACTAACTTTATAAGTTAAACCTTCTCCTTTTGGATCAGGGCAGGAATGGTTTTTAATATTATTTTTAAGTCTAAAAGAACTGAATAATTATTTGCATAATAATTATCAAGCTCCTTCCTTTCGCGTTCGGACATTTCCTTCTGTCCCCGTTTACTAATCTGCCACAAACCGGTTAAACCTGCCGGGCCCAAAAATCGGGTAGACCACTCATTCGTAGTGAGCTGCTCCGCCTCGTATAATGGCAAAGGCCTGTTACCTACTAATGACATGTCACCGACAAACACATTCATCAATTGAGGCAGTTCATCAATACTGGTTTTTCTTAAGAAAGATCCAAATTTTGTTATGCGAGGATCATTCTTAAATTTGACAAAGGCAGTCTTCCCACTTTTGTTGTCACCTTCCGATGCATATTGGTTCAAATCTGCCATAGAACTCAACATCTGATCGGCATCCTGTCTCATCGACCTGAATTTGTAAAAATCAAATATTTTATAACCTGCTCCCACTCTTTTACTTTTATAAATCACTTTACCTTTAGACTCCAGTCTGATGAGTAAAGCAACAACTAAGAACAAAGGGAAAAGAAAGAATAATGCCAAGCCAGAAACGATCACATCAAAAATCCTTTTACTTAATGGAACCTGGTATACTTGCTCGGTCTGTTGAGCCAATTCCATTAACTTAGGTTTGATCAGTTTAAATTTAACGAGAAAATTAAGCCGTTCGCAGAAATCTTCCAGTGGAAAAGGATAAGTATAATAGTCATTCACCTTTAAATCAAGCGCTTCCCTTCTCCATTCCCGATTTTCTTTAACTCCTAAAAGCACAATGATCAATCCCTGAAAAAAAGGATTTTCCTTAATATATCTTACTTGTTCGAAACAATTGGGATTGTCATCAACCTCTATTAAAATAATATCGGGAATACTTAACAGCGATTGATTATCAAAATAGTGCCTAAAGCTTTTTTGGTCATCCAAATACTCAATGTGAGCATTAAACTCCTCAGAAATAATACTTCGAAGCAGCTTTCCAAAGTATACGATCTTGGCATTGATCTGTGGCTTGTCGATTGCAGAAATTGTCATCATTGTATAAGTTGGGCGATTTGATTTTTTAGTTCGGCTGGATTGAAGGGTTTCTCCATGAAATGGTCAATCTTGAAAGGCATTTCTTTTACTTTCTCTTCCAAATTATCAGAACCGGAAAGTAAAATGACTGGCGTATTTCTGTAAAAGCCACTAATTTTGAGGTTACGAATTAGTGTACTACCATCAAAATAGGGCATCATCAGATCTGAAATGATTAAATCGGGATCGTTTCCTTCTTCCAGCCAGTCAATGGCTTCAATACCACTTTTTTTGATCACAAGATCATATTCCGAAGATAATATAAAGCTCAGTAATTTAAGTATACTGAGTTCATCGTCGACAATTAATATACTTTTCTTGGTCTTTTCTTTGACGCTCTCCATGTTTTGTTGTTTAATATTAAGAGACTTTGCTAATAATTCATGCCCTTTTAACACAACAGTGGTAAATATCAGATATTTACTACGTAAGCTAAAAATACCTCTTTTATCTGTAAACATAACAAATTTATCTATTACAATTTAACCAATTTATCATCGTTGTTAAAAAATTAATCAAGCCTAAATTAAGTCGCGATTGAAGCAGCAATTCTTCGTATTAATTTCCTTTAATGTTAAATGTATTTTCCTGGATCTGACCCTGGTTTAAATCCTTCAATTCATTAGAAATTATCCTACCAGAAGCATCGATAATTACCATCCTTACTTTTTGATCCTCTTTAGAAAGCAGTTGGGTTTTCAACTGTGCATCATCCAGATAAGAAAATGAAAGATCTTTACTCCCACTGTCGATATTGGCCTGATACTTTTGATCATATATTGTATAATTGATTACACATTGATTACACTCTACACGAAGTACTCCCTCTTTATTAAAAACTACCTCAGACAAAGGATCGTTAAGTCCATTTTTTTTACAGCTAAAAAGGCAAAAAACAAGAGTGAATAACAATAAGTAATTTTTTCTCATATGGCGTTGTTTACATAAACAAGCAGCAAAAAATCAAGCCAAGATGACCATTGTCCGGAGAATATTTTCATAATCACCAGTTAACAAACCAGAAAGCTAATTTTCTGTCTCTGTATAAAAGAACGTCTGCACATTAAGTGGGATAGGCGACCTATATATAGGCGAGTATTTTCCCCATATTTCAAAATCAGCTGAGGTCATATCTCCCCAATGATAAAATTCATCTAAAAGTGCCGTTAAAAGAAAAAGTCATGCTTTTCTGCA